>DASUKH010000222.1:0-10299 GCA_036278835.1 Allostellaceae bacterium | reverse complement strand
CACGGTGGAATAGCGGCTGCAGTAACCGGACGGCCGGCATGCCGGCGAGACGCCGGCGGTCCATTGGCTGATCGGGGTTGATTCGCTGTGGTGCTGCCGGACAGGATTGAACTGTCGACCTCTCCCTTACCAAGGGAGTGCTCTACCACTGAGCTACGGCAGCTTGCGCGGGCCGGGGATACACAAGGCGCTGCCGCTTGGCAAGACGAACGGCGCGACGGGCGCCGCCGCGAAAATGCCTCAGGACGCGCAGGCGCGGACCAGGGCGCGGTCCTGGCGGTCGCGGTCGTCCTTGGGCATCAGCAATTCAGCCCGGCGCTGGCACTCCTCTTGCGACCCGACATAGCGGACCACGTTATCGACGCTGACCGCGTAACGGTGGTCGTCGAGACGCCAGATGGCGATGCTTTCCCTTGCCTTCATACCCGGCAAACGCCGCAAAGGTACAATCGGCACCATGCTCCCTCCATTACGGTACGCGGCGATGATGGGGCGATGCTTGGCTCACGCCGGAGCGTCGCCGGAACCTGCACCCATCATGCGTGTTCTGGAAGAGGATTTCTCGGACCCCGCTGCTCCGTCCCAAAAATCCGAAATCTCAGGCGGGATTACCTCCGTATCCTGCAAATAATCAACCTTCTCGGTAAAGCAATCACCCGGATCTATTGGCCGCGAACACAACGCGGCGCCAGGCGTTTGCAACCGGTGAACCTCACCCTTTCTGGAGAGCGGGCGATGATGTGGCGCGGCTCGACGATCGATCCGACGACCGACATTGCGGCGACGGTGGTTTTAGAGGCCTTCGAGGAGTCGCGCCGCGCCGGGCTGGCGTCGGTCGATTGCTACCGGGCCGGGGTCGAGGCGTGGCGGCGCACCCATCCCGACCAGTCGGCCGAGTACGCCGCCAAGCAGGCGGTCGCGGTGATCCTCGCCGCCAAGGTCAGCCTGCGGGTCGAGGAGTGAGCGGCGGCGTGTCGGAAGCATCCGCGAATCCATTGACAGTCCGGCGCCGCTTCCCTTCGATGCGCCCTGTGACCGACCGCTCCCCCGATATTGCCTCGGCCGAGGCGCGCGATGCGCGACTGGCCCGCGCCCTGCGCGACAATCTGCGACGCCGCAAGGAGCAGGCGCGCGCCCGCCGGGCGGAAGCGGCTCCCGAAACCGCCGACGGCTCCGCCCAGGGCAAGCCGGCAGCTTGAGCGCCGGCCGGCTCTCCCGTAAAAGCTACAGCGCGCGGCAGTCGCCGGCGGCCGGGACGGAGGGCGGCAGCCGCGCGCACGCCTCGGAGCCGAGGGGATGGACAGAATTCTGATTCGCGGCGGGGTGCCGCTGTCGGGGACGATCGCGATCGGCGGCGCCAAAAACGCCGCGCTGCCGCTGATGGCGGCGAGCCTGTTGACCGACGAGAAGCTGATTCTCGAAAACCTGCCCGATCTCGCCGACATCCGCACGATGGCGACGCTGCTGGCGCAGCACGGGGTCGAGATCGCGAGCGGCGACGGCGCAGCGGCCGGCCGCGCCTGCGAATTGTCGGCGCACCACATCGCCTCGACCACCGCGCCCTACGATCTGGTGCGCAAGATGCGCGCCTCGGTGCTGGTGCTGGGGCCGCTGGTGGCGCGCTGCGGCCGCGCGCTGGTGTCGCTGCCGGGCGGCTGCGCGATCGGCACCCGGCCGGTCGATCTGCATATCGCCGGGCTGCAGAAGCTCGGCGCCGAGGTCGCGTTGAGCGGCGGCTATATCGAGGCGCGCGCCCCGCGGGGGCTGCGCGGCGCCGAGATCGCCTTTCCGACGGTTTCGGTCGGCGCCACCGAGAACCTGCTGATGGCGGCCTCTCTCGCCAATGGCGAGACCCGGCTGATCAACGCCGCGCGCGAGCCGGAGATCACCGACCTGGCGCACTGCCTTGTCGCAATGGGGGCGGAAATCGAGGGCATCGGCAGCGACCGGCTGACGATCCGCGGCGCCCCCCGGCTGCACGGCGCGCGCCATCGCGTCATCCCCGACCGCATCGAGACCGGCACCTACATGATGGCGGCGGCGGCGACCGGCGGCGAATTGCGGCTGGCCGGCGCGCGGCTCGACCAGGTTGAGGCGCTGCGCCGCATCCTCGAAGCCGCCGGGGTGTGCGTCAGCAACGGCGCCGACGGCATCTCGGTGCGCCGCCGCGACGGGCGGCTCAGCGGCACCGACGTGATGACCGAACCCTACCCCGGCTTTCCGACCGATCTGCAGGCGCAAATCATGGCGCTGATGGCGATCGCCGAGGGGGCCTCGATGATCACCGAAACGATCTTTGAAAACCGCTTTATGCATGTGCCGGAACTGGCGCGGATGGGCGCCAACATTACGGTGCATCAGGCCTCCGCGCTGGTGCGGGGGGTGCCGCGGCTGACCGGCGCGCCGGTCATGGCGACCGATCTGCGCGCCTCGGTGTCGCTGGTGCTGGCCGGGCTGGTGGCGTCGGGCGAGACGGTGGTCAACCGCGTTTATCACCTCGACCGCGGCTATGAGCGCATCGAGGACAAGCTGTCTGCATGCGGCGCTCGGATCGAAAGGCTGCGCGGCTGAGATGAACGCGGTCGCCCCCGAGCCACCGCCTTCCGGCCCCGGCCCGAAGGGGTTGCGCCTGCGCGCCGTCGACGCCGAGGACCTGGCGGTCATCTCGGCCTGCCTGCAGGATGCGCTCGTCTCGGTGCGGGACATCGCCTACGACCTCGCAGCCCGCAGCTTCGTGCTGGTCGCAAACCGCTTGCGCTGGGAGAATTGCGGCGGCATGACGGGGCCGGCCGGATTTGAGCGCACGCTGTGCGGCCTCGAATTCGACGAGATCGACCGAGTCGCCTATCGCGGCTTTCGCCGCAGCGAGGAGGACCGCATTCTGTCCCTGCTGGCCATCCAGCCGGCGCCCCCTATGCCCGGTTCCCCGGCCGTGGAAATCGAGTTCGAATTTGCCGCCGGCGCGACGTTGCGCATCGCCGCGACCACGATCTCGTGCCGCGCCCGCGATTTCGGCGAGCCGTGGCCGACGCGCTGGCTGCCCGACCATGCCCTCGACGACGGCCTCCCTCCCCTCCCCCGCCGGCGCGGGAAGGCCGGGCCGAGGTGACGGACGCCGCCGCGGGCCTCGTCATGGCCTTGCCGAACGGCCGCATCCTCGGTGAGTTCATGCCGCTTCTGCACCGCCTCGGCATCAATCCGGAACCGGCCTTCAGCGACCCGAAAAGCCGGCAGCTGCGCTTTTCCACCTCCGACCCCGGCCTCGACCTGATCCGGGTGCGCAGCTTCGACGTGGCGACGTTTGTCGCGTTCGGCGCCGCCCAGCTCGGGGTCGCCGGCAACGACGTGCTGATGGAATTCGACTATTCGGAAATCTACGCGCCGCTCGACCTCGATATCGGGCATTGCCGGATGGCGGTGGCGGCGCCGGCCGACCGGGCCCACCACGAGGACCCGCGCAGCTGGAGCCACCTGCGGATCGCCACCAAGTACCCGGAGATCACCCGCCGCCATTTCGCGGCGCGCGGGGTGCAGGCGGAATGCATCAAGCTCAACGGCGCGATCGAACTGGCACCACTCCTCGGACTATGCCGGCATATCGTCGATCTGGTGCAGACCGGCGCGACCTTGCACGCCAATGGGCTTGTCGAGGTCGAACACATCGCCGATGTCAGCGCCCGCCTGATCGTCAACCGCCCGGCCCTGAAGACCCGCCCCGACGAGGTCGGCCGGTGGATCGACCGCTTCGGCACCGCCATCGCGGCAGCCGCCGACGATCGCCCGGATAGCCGGGCGCCGATCGTGAGGGCACATGGCTGAGCCAGACCTGCTTCCCGCCGAGCTGCTGCGATCCGTCGTGGCGCATTTCCGGCCGCGGCGCGTAATCCTGTTCGGATCGGCCGCGAGAGGCGTCGCCGGGCCGGACAGCGACATCGATCTTCTGGTTGTGCTCGATGACGACGCGCCGCCTGCTCTGCTTGGTGCCCGCTCGGTTTATGAAGCGAGGAAGGATTATTACGGTGCGGTCGACATCCTGCCGTGCCGCCAGTCCGCGTTGGATGCGCGCGCCCGCGCGAAGGGGTCGTTCGCCGACATCGTGCTGCGCGAGGGCATCACCGTCTATGAACGGCAATGAACCCGCCCAGTGGGAGGAGGCTCGGCTTTGGCTCGCCAAAGCCGCCGAGGACCTCGCCAGCGCGCGCTTACTGTTGTCTGCCTTCATGCTTCCTGCCGCCGCGTTCCACACCCAGCAGGCAACCGAGAAGGCGCTAAAAACCCTGCTGGTCGCGGCTGCCCAGGACGTTCGCCGGGTGCACGATATTGTTGAACTGGCCGTGCTCGCACGCCCGTATTGGCCTGATCTGCTTCCTATGCCGTTCCCGTTAGCTGTCGTCAGCCATTGGTACATGACGACCCGCTATCCTGGGGTTGATCAGCAACTGCCGGGTTGGGCCGAGATCGGGGAGGCGCTGGCACAGATCGAGTCGCTTATACGTGCGATTACCGATCATATTACCGCCATGGCGAACAAAACGGACAAGGGCTCTTGCCGATAGCCCTGAACACTCGCGACCCTGATTTCGAGCCGGCGTTCAAAGCGCTGCTGGCGGCGACGCGCGAGCGGGCGGCCGATGTCGATGCGGCGGTGGCGGCGATCATCGACGATGTCGCGTCCCGCGGTGACGCGGCGCTGATCGATTACACGCGGCGCTTCGACCGGGTTTCTTTGGGTGCTGGCGAACTGCGCTTGTCGCCGGGAGAGATCGCCGCCGGCGCCGGCCGCGCGCCGCCCGAGACGGTGGCGGCGCTGCGCCTTGCCGCCGGGCGGATCGAGCGCTTTCACCGCCGGCAACTGCCGGCCGATCTTGACTATACCGACGAGGAGGGGGTGCGGCTCGGCCAGCGCTGGCGCCCGCTGGCCGCTGCCGGGCTCTACGTGCCGGGCGGCACCGCCGCCTATCCCTCGTCGGTACTGATGAACGCGATCCCGGCCAGGGTCGCCGGGGTCGGGCGGCTGGTGATGACCGTCCCGGCGCCGGATGGGGTGCTGAACCCGCTGGTGCTCGCCGCCGCGCATCTGGTCGGCATCGATGAGGTGTACCGCGTCGGCGGCGCTCAGGCGGTGGCGGCGCTGGCCCATGGCACCGCCACGATCGCGCCGGTCGACAAGATCGTCGGCCCCGGCAACGCCTATGTCGCGGCGGCGAAGCGGCTTGTGTTCGGCACCGTCGGCATCGACATGATCGCCGGCCCGTCCGAGATTCTGGTGATCGCCGACCGGGACAACGACCCCGCCTGGATCGCCGCCGATTTGCTGTCGCAGGCCGAGCACGACACCGCGGCGCAGGCGATCCTGATTTGCGACGACGCCGGGTTCGCCGCGCAGGTCGAGCGCGAGATCGCGCGCCATCTGCAACGCCTGCCGCGCAATGAGATCGCCGGCGCCAGCTGGCGAGACAACGGCGCGATCATCCTCGTCGCCGGCTGGGACGAAGCGGTGAAACTGATCGACCGCATCGCGCCCGAACACCTTGAGCTGGCAGTGGCCGAGCCGGAGCCGATTGCCCGCCGCGTCAGCCATGCCGGCGCGATCTTTCTCGGTCGATACACGCCGGAGGCGGTCGGCGACTATATCGCCGGCCCCAACCACGTTCTGCCGACCGCTCGCAGCGCACGGTTCGCATCCGGCCTTGGCGTCCTCGATTTCATGAAGCGCACAACGATCGTCGGCTGCGGCCCGGAAAGCCTCGCCGCCCTGGCGCCGGCCGCAATCCGGCTGGCCGAGGCCGAGGGGCTCGACGCGCATGCGCTGTCGCTGTCGCTACGGCTGGCGCCGCCGTGACCGCCACTCCCGCCGGCTCGACCGAGCGGATCGCCGCGCTGACCCTCGACGAGCGCAGCGTGCTCCGCCGTAGCCCGCAAATCGAACACGAACGCGCCGTCGCCATCACCGATTTGTTGAAGGACAATCGCTTCGCCCCGGTCTCCGGGCTGGCGGGGCCATACCGGCTGCACCTCGCGGTCGAGGAAAACCGGCTGGCAATGGCGGTCAGCGGCAGCAACGGCGACGGCGAGAACATCGTCCTGCCGCTTTTCCCCTTCCGCCGCATCGTCAAGGATTATTTCCTCGTCTGCGAGAGCTATTACGAGGCGATCCGGGGTCGGCGCCTCGGCCAGGTTGAGGCGATCGATGTCGGTCGGCGCTCGTTGCACGATGAGGGGTCGGCGCTGTTGATCGAGCGCCTCGCCGGCAAGGTGGCGATCGACCACGACACCGCGCGGCGGCTGTTCACGCTGATTTGCGTGCTCCACCTGCGGGCGTGATGCGATACGAACCGCCATCATTCGTCATCCCCGCGAAAGCGGGGGTCCAGGGCCGCCGCTTCGCCGCTCGCCCTGGATTCCCGCTTCCGCGGGAATGACGCGACAAGCGCCAAATGACCCCTCTCGTGCTCGCTTCCGCCTCGCCGCGCCGGCTCGAATTGCTGCGCCAGATCGGGATCGTGCCGGACGGCGTCGATCCTGCCGATATCGACGAGGCCCCGCTGCGGGATGAGTTGCCGGCGGCGCATGCGGTGCGGCTGGCCGCGGCGAAGGCGGAGGCGGTGCGGGCGCGCCACCAGGGCGCCTTTGTGCTCGCGGCCGATACAGTGGTTGCCTGCGGCCGCCGCATCCTGCCGAAGCCCGAGGATGCGGCGCAGGCGCACGCCTGCCTCGCTCTGTTGTCCGGGCGCCGGCACCGGGTTTATGGAGGCGTGGCACTCCTGACGCCGGCCGGCGGCGGCGCGATCCGCCGCGTCTTGAGCCAGGTCGCGTTCAAGCGCCTGACCGAGGGAGAGATCGCCGCCTACCTGGCGAGCGGCGAATGGCAGGGGAAAGCCGGCGGCTACGCGATCCAGGGCTGCGCTGCCGCCTTCGTCCGGTGGATTTCCGGCTCCTACAGCAACGTGGTCGGCCTGCCGCTCTACGAGACCGCGCAATTGCTGGCCGGGCATGGCTATCGAAGCCGGTGCGGCACACCCTGCTGATCGCCGCCGGGCCGGCCGAGTGGCGGGCCGCCTGGCTCGAAGACGGCGCGGTCGCGGAACTGCATGTCGAGCGCGGCGACATCCGCCCGGCCGGCAGCACGCAACTCGGCCGGGTGGTGCGACGGGTCGCCGGCCTCGACGCGGCGCTCGTCGATATCGGCGAGGCGCGGCCGGGATTTCTGCCGCTGCGCAGCGGCGCGGCACGCGATTTGCGGCTCGACGAGGGCGCCCCGGTCGTGGTGCAGGTTCGCCGCGAGGCGCAGCGCCGCAAGGGCGCGCTGCTGATGGCGGCTCCCGCGCAAATGGCCGCCGATCTGGAACCGCCGATGCAGCTCGATCCGCCCCCGGGCTTTGCCGCCGCGCTGGCGTTGCGCCTCCGCACCGCCCCGGACGAGGTGATCGCCGACGACCCCGCCATCATCGCGGGTCTGCGCGCCGTCTTCGCCGCGGCCGAAATCGTGCAGCTTCCAACGGCAGACTGGCCGGCCGATCTCGACCGGGAGTTTGCCGCCGCGCTGGCGCCGAGCATCGCCCTGCCCGAGAGCGGCAGCCTGCATATCAACGAGGGCCGCGCCGCGGTGCTGATCGACGTCGATACCGGCAGCCCCGAGACCGGCTCGGCCGAACGCACCGCGATGGCGGCCAACCTCGCGGCGGCGTCGGCAATCGCGCGGCAGCTGCGGCTGCGGCAGATCGGCGGCGGCATCGTCGTCGATTTCGCGGCGCTGGAGGGGCGCCGGCCGCGCGAGCGGGTCGCCGCCGCGATGACCGCGGCGCTCGCCGGCGACCCGGCCGGCCCGCATGTTATCGGCTGGACCCGGCTTGGCCATCTCGAGTTGGTGCGGCCGCGCCGGCTGCGCTCGCTCGCGGAGGCGATGCTCGACCCCGATACCGGCCGCCCCAGCGCGCTGACCCTGGCCGGTGAAGCATTGCGCGCGCTGGCGCGCGAGGCGCGCGCCGCTCCGGCCGCCGACTGGCGCATTGTCGCGGCGGCGCCGGTGGCGGCAGCCTTGCTGGGCCCGGCCGCCGCCGCGCTGCGCGCGCTCGAGACCCGGCTCGGGCGCGGCGTGCCGGTCGAGAGCCGGGCCGAGATCGCGATCGCGCCTTTTGACATCGTGCCGCGGTGAACCGATATCGATCGCCATGCCAAACCGCCAAGACCCAAACGCCGTCACGACGCTGCCCGGTTTCCGGCGCCGCTGCCCGGTTTGCGGCAAACCGGCCGCCGGACGCCACGCGCCGTTCTGCTCGCCGCGTTGCGCCGAGATCGACCTCGGGCGCTGGCTCAAAGGCGTCTATCGGGTCGAGACCGGCGAACCTGCCGACCCCGATCCGACAGACTCAGGTTGACCCCCGCGTCTCAAGCCGGGAATCAGAGCAGGCGTTCTCTGGTTTACAATGGTCGCCGCCCCCGCTAGGGTCCGCGCCGGTCTAACTAGGGCTAAAATCTTGGAATTGCCGCAACGGACGGTACTGTTTCTCGAGGACGACCCTGACTTCGCCGACACTGCCGCCACGGCGATGCGCGCGGCGGGCTTGCAGGTGTTGACCGCGCTGCACCCCTGGGATGCCTTCCGGCATCTCGACGACGCCGATCCGATCGATTTGTTTCTGGCCGATATCCGAATGCCGCCGGGCACGCCGCACGGTTTCGCAATGGCACGCATGGCAAAATCGCGGCGCCCTCACCTGAAGCTGCTGTTCGTCACCGGCTACCGCGAGTTGGCCGAAGCCGAAGGCGACAGCTCCGATGCCATCCTCTTCAAGCCGATCCGCCCTGACCGGCTGGCCGAGGAGGTCACCCGGGCGCTCGCCGCCGGAACGTAAAGGCGACCGGCGGTCGCGGCGGCAATCGCCCGAATCGATCGGCACGGCTGGGTTGCGAGATGGCTGATGCAAACGCACGCGCCGCGCATGGCGGCAAGGCGGTTTATGGCGCGCGGGTCGGGATTCTGATGCTCGAGGCGCGGTTTCCGCGGATTCCGGGCGATATGGGGAACGCGCTGACCTGGCCGTTTCCGGTGCTCTACAAGGTCGTACCGGGCGCTTCGCCGCATCGGGTCGTGCGCGAGCGGGCGGCGGGGCTGCTCGACCGGTTTCTCGAAGCGGCGGCCGAATTGGTGCGGCACGGCGCCGACGGCATCACCACCAATTGCGGGTTCCTGTCGCTCTGCCAGCCCGAGCTGGCGGCGCATGCCGGGGTGCCGGTGGCGGCCTCCAGCCTGATGCAGATCCCGCTGATCGAGCGGATGCTGCCGCCGGGCCGGCGGGTCGGCGTGTTGACCGTCAGCGCCGCCGATCTCTCGGCCGCGCATCTGGCGGCGGTCGGCGCGTCGCCCGACACGCCGGTGGTCGGCACCGATGGCGGCCGCGAATTCACCAGGGTCATGCTCAATGACGAGGAGCGGCTCGACTGCGCCGCCGCCGAGCGCGACATCCTCGACGCCGCCGACCGGCTCGTCGCCGAATACCCGCAGACCGGCGCGGTGCTGCTTGAATGCACCAACATGGTGCCGTATGCCGCCGCCGTTGGCCGACAGCTTTCGCTGCCGGTATTCAGCATCTACAGCTTCATCTGCTGGTTCCAGGCGGGGCTGGTGCCGCGCGATTTCGGCCCGCCCGGCTCGGCTCCCGGCGAATGGCGCGAGCGGTGAGCGCCGGGGGGTCGGCCGGACGCAAGCGGTCCGGGATCACGATCCGCTTTGCGACCGCGGCCGATGCGGGGTTGTTGTTGCGCTTCATCCGCGAATTGGCCCGGTTCGAGCGGGCGCCCGACGCGGTCGTCGCGACCGAGGCCGATCTCGTCCGCCACGGCTTCGGGCCGCAGCCGCAATTCGAGGCGATCCTCGCTTTTCTCGACGGCGAGCCGGCCGGCGCCGCGCTGTTCCACACCAGGTTCTCGACCTGGCTCGGCCGCCCTGGCCTCTACCTCGAAGACCTGTACGTCAGCGAGGTCGCGCGCCGGCATGGGGTCGGGCGGCGGCTCCTGGCGCGGCTGGCGGCGATCGCGGTCGAGCGCGGCTGGGGCCGCATCGATTTTCACGTGCTCGATTGGAACCCGGCGCGCCGTTTCTACGAGCACCTCGGGATGGATCATCACGCCGAATGGCTGCGCTATGGCGGCGATGAGGCGGCCTTGCGCCGGCTGGCGGAAGAGGACGCGCCGTAACTCCGGCAAATTCCCTCTCCCCCCCCGGGGGAGAGGGCCGGGGTGGGGGGGCGCGGCGCCCCTGCCCTCACCCACCGCTCCCTGCGGGAGCGGTCCCCCCTC
>DASUKH010000221.1:0-14871 GCA_036278835.1 Allostellaceae bacterium | reverse complement strand
CGGCTCGCAGACGAGGCCGCCACCGCAGCCGATATCCGCGAGCGCGAGGCCGGCGAACGGCGACAGGGCGCGTTCGTCGCGACGGAAATGCGCGAGCAGTTCGCGGCGGATGAAATCGATGCGCGCGGGGTTTATCTGATGCAGCGGTCGAAAGCTGCCCCTTGGGTCCCACCAGCTCGCACTCTGCGCAGCGAAGCGATCAACATCCTGGCGGTCAACGGTGTCGCCGAATTCTTCCATCCTGCCGGTCCCCGCGCTACGTCGTGGCCACGGCCGCCGCGACAGAGTATGCGGAGGCCGCGCCGCGCCGACAACAGGCATAGGCGGCGATCGTTCGGGCGGCACCGCGTGATCGCGCGGCGGAGATTGCTGCGGCGGGCGGGACATTGGCGCGGGTGAGAGGGCAATGGCGCGTATCGTTCAGAAGTTCGGCGGCACCTCGGTGGCCGATATCGACCGCATCCGGAAAGTCGCCGAGCGGGTCAAGCGCGAGGTCGATGCCGGGCATGAGGTCGCCGTCGTGGTCTCGGCGATGGCCGGCGCCACCAATCGGCTCGTCGAATGGACGCGGCAGATCAGCCGGCTGCATGACGCCCGCGAATACGACGTCGTCGTCGCGTGCGGGGAACAGGTCACCGCCGGGCTGATGGCATTGTCGCTGCAGGCGATCGGGGTCGATGCCCGCTCGTGGCTCGGCTGGCAGATCCCGATCCGCACCGACGGCGTGCACGGCAAGGCGCGAATCGAGGCCATCCATACCGCAGAGGTCGAGCGGCTTCTGGCCGAGGGCCAGGTGGCGGTGGTCGCCGGCTTTCAGGGGCTGGGACCGAAGGGGCGGGTCACCACCCTCGGCCGCGGCGGCTCGGACACCTCGGCGGTGGCGCTCGCCGCCGCGCTGAAGGCTGACCGCTGCGATATTTTTACCGATGTCGACGGCGTCTACACGACCGATCCCCGTATCGTTGCCAAGGCCCGGAAGCTGAGTAGAATCACCTATGAGGAGATGCTCGAAATGGCATCGCAGGGCGCCAAGGTATTGCAGACGCGCTCGGTCGAGATGGCGATGAACCATCGGGTCCGCCTCCAGGTGTTGTCGAGCTTTTCCGATATGCCCGGAACGCTCGTGGTAGACGAGGACGAGATTGTGGAAAAACGGGTCGTCAGCGGCATCGCCTACAGCCGCGACGAGGCAAAGATAACCGTCCAGCGGGTCGCCGACCGGCCGGGGGTGGCCGCCTCCCTGTTCGGCCCGCTGGCCGACAACGCAATCAACGTCGATATGATCGTCCAGAACATCTCCGAGGACGGCAAAACCGATCTGACCTTCACCGTCGCGCGCAGCGATCTCGACCGCGCCGTCGCGGTCTTGGAGGGCGCCCGCCGCGAGGTCGGCTTCACCGCGCTCAAACCCGATTCGAACGTCGTCAAGGTGTCGGTGATCGGGGTCGGCATGCGCAGCCATGCCGGGGTCGCGCAGCAGATGTTCCAGACCCTGGCCGAGCGCGGCATCAACATCCAGGTGATCTCGACCTCC
The DNA here is from genome assembly GCA_036278835.1 of Allostellaceae bacterium. Lineage (GTDB taxonomy): Bacteria > Pseudomonadota > Alphaproteobacteria > ATCC43930 > CGMCC-115725 > DATARH01. The sequence continues at coordinate 13,337 of DASUKH010000221.1, read as the reverse complement.
GAGATCAAGGTCAGCGTCCTGATCGCCGCCGAATATACCGAGCTCGCCCTGCGCGCACTGCACACGGCATACGGGCTCGACGAGCCGGGATGAACGACGGCCTGGAAGCGGCCGACAGCCCGGTAAACCGCCCGACCCTGCGACCGGCGGCAGGCGAGGCCGAAGCGCGGCGTGCCGAACTCGACCGGCTGTGGGCGCGCGGCCGCGCCTTTCTCGGCACCGATCTGGCGATCATGGGCGGCGCGATGACCTGGGTGTCGGAGCGCCATCTGGTGTCGGCGATCTCGAATGCCGGCGGGTTCGGCGTCATCGCCTGCGGCTCGATGGGGCCGGAATTGCTCGCCACGGAGATCGACGCGACCGCGCGGCTGACTGCAAAGCCGTTCGGGGTCAATTTGATCACCATGCACCCGGAACTGGGCGGCCTGATCGATGTGTGCCTTGCCCGGCGAGTCGGCCATGTCGTGCTGGCCGGCGGCATCCCGAGCGCGGCGGCGATCGGCCGGCTGCGCGACGGCGGCGCGCGGGTCGTGTGCTTCGCGCCGGCCCTGGTCATCGCGAAAAAGCTCGTGCGGCTCGGCGCCGACGCGATCGTCATCGAGGGCAGCGAAGCGGGCGGCCATATCGGGCCGGTATCGACCGCGGTGCTCGCCCAGGAAGTGCTGCCCCACCTATCCGAGGCGCCGGTCTTTGTCGCTGGCGGGATCGGGCGGGGCGAAGCCATGCTGTCTCATCTCGAAATGGGGGCGGCCGGGGTGCAGCTCGGCACCCGCTTTGTTTGTGCCTATGAATCGATCGCCCATCCGCGCTTCAAAAAGGCCTTCATCCGGGCCGCGGCGCGCGACGCGGTGCCCTCTGTGCAGCTCGACCCGCGCTTTCCGGTGATCCCGGTGCGCGCGCTCGCCAACCCAGCGACCGAGCACTTCCGGGCGGTGCAGCGCGAGGTCATCGACCGCTGGAGCCGGGGCGAGCTGTCGCAGAAGGACGCGCAGCTCGAAATCGAGCATTTCTGGGCCGGCGCCCTGCGCCGCGCCGTCATCGACGGCGATATTGAAACCGGCTCCCTGATGGCCGGGCAGAGCGTCGGCCTCGTCACCGGCGAGCAGAGCACCGCCGCGATCCTCGACGAGCTGGTGGGCCAGGCGCTTGCGGCCATCGCCGCCCGGCGCCCCGGAGTCGCGGACCGGGACCGGCGCGGATGAGTGCGATCGCCGGGAAACCGCCGGCGAGCGCCGCCGATGCGCCGCCGGCCCCGGCGCCTTCCGCGACCCGCCGCCTCCTGCGCCGGCTGCGCGCCATCATGGCCGGATCGGCCGGCGGCGCGCACGACCGGCTGGACCGCATCGTGCGGGTGGTCGCGGCGGAGATGGCCGCGGAGGTCTGCTCGGCCTACCTGATGCGCGCCGGCGAGGTGCTCGAACTCTTCGCCACCGAAGGGCTGCGCCCCGAAGCGGTGCATCGCACGCGGCTTCGGGTCGGCGAGGGGTTGGTTGGCATGATCGCCGCGAGCGGCCGGCCGCTGGCGTTGACCGATGCCCAGTCGCACCCCGATTTCGCCTATCGCCCGGAGACCGGCGAGGAGATTTACCGCTCGCTGATGGGGGTGCCCGTCCTGCGCGGCGGCCGCGTGCTGGGCGTCCTGGTCGTGCAGAACCGGACGCCGCGCCGCTACGCCGAGGACGAAGTCGAGACGCTGCAGACGATCGCGATGATCGTCGCCGAGCTGATCGCCAGCGGCGAGCTGGTCAACCCGCTCGAGACCGCCGAGAGCCGCACCGGGGCGCCGCTGCCGGCCCGCCTCGAGGGCCTCCGGCTCAACCCCGGGCTGGCGATCGGGCCGGCGGTGCTGCACGAGCCGCTTGTGGTGATCCGCCGGCTGGTCGCCGAGGACATCGCGGCCGAGGAATCGCGTCTTGCCGCGGCGGTCGGCGCGATGCAGGACGCAATCGATCGCCTCGTCGATGAGAGCCGGGGTCTCGGTCCCGGCGAGCACCGCGACATCATCGAGGCCTACCGGATGTTCGCCGCCGATCGCGGCTGGCTCGCACGGATCGGCGAGGCGGTGCGCAGCGGGCTGACCGCCGAGGCGGCGGTGCAGAAGATACGTGACGAGACCCGCAGCCGCATGCTGCAGGTCGGCGATCCTTACCTGCGCGAGCGGCTTTACGACCTCGAAGACCTCGCCAACCGCCTGCAGCGGTTCCTCGCCGGCAAGGCCGTCGCGATGCCGGCCGCCGACCTGCCCGGCGCGTTCATCCTGGTCGCGCATGCGATGGGACCGGCCGAGCTGCTCGACTATCCGCAATCCCGCATTAAGGGTCTGGTGCTCGAAGAAGGGTCGCCGACCGCGCATGTGACGATCGTCGCCCGCGCCTTCGACATCCCGGTGGTCGGCCGGGTGGCCGAGGCGACGCAGCAGATCGAAGCAGGCGACATCATCATCGTCGATGGCGAGCACGGCACGGTGCTTACCCGGCCGCGCGCCGACATCCAGCACTCCGTCACGGCGGCGATCGCGGCCCGCTTTCGCCGCCGCGCCTTTTATCAAACCTTGCGCGACCTACCGGCCGTCAGCCGCGACGGTGTCGAGGTCAGAATGCTTCTCAACGCCGGGCTATTGCTCGATCTGAGCCATATCGGGCCGACCGGCGCGGAAGGGGTCGGGTTGTTCCGCACCGAGATGGCCTTGCTGACGCGCGGCGCCTACCCCGATGTCGCCGAGCAGACCGCGTTTTACCGGCGGGCGCTCGAGGCGGCGCAGGGGCGGCCGGTGGTGTTTCGCACGCTAGATATCGGCGGCGACAAGGCGCTGCCCTACCTGCCGCCGGTCGTCGAGGACAACCCGGCGATGGGCTGGCGGGCGATCCGCATTGGCCTCGACCGCCCGGCGATGCTGCGCCAGCAATTGCGCGCGCTGCTGTGCGCCGGCGCCGGTCGCGATCTCTTGATCAAATTCCCGATGATCGCCGAGATCGCGGAGTTCGAGGCGGCGCGCCGGCTGGTCGAGATGGAGCGCGCTCATGCCTCAGCCGAAGGGCACGAACCGCCGCGCTCGGTCAGGCTCGGCGTCATGCTCGAAGTGCCCTCGCTGTTGTGGCAGTTGCCGGCGCTGCTGGAGCGGGTCGATTTCCTGTCGGTCGGCACCAACGACCTGGCGCAATTCCTGTTCGCCTGCGACCGCGGCAACCCGCGGCTCGCCGAGCGTTACGACCTTCTGTCGGCACCGATGATCGCGCTGCTTCGCGCGGTTGTCGCCACCTGCCAGGCCGCCGGAAAACCACTCAGCATGTGCGGCGAAATGGCGGCCGGCCCGCTCGACGCGATGGTGCTGGTCGCGCTCGGGTTTCGCGCCCTGTCGTTGACCGCGACCGCGATCGGCCCGGTCAAGGCGATGATCCGCAGCCTCGACGTGGCGGCGCTCGGCCGTTATCTCGATGAGATCGATGAATACCCCGACCATTCGTTGCGCCGCCGGCTCGCCGCCTATGCCCGCGACCACGCGATCATCGTTTAGGCCCGGATTGATGCCTGCCGGCCATCCGTGCTAGCGGGTACCGGAACGAGGTCGCGGTGAGACCGCTCGGGAGAAGGTTATGGCATCAGATTCGGGCAACGGACCGGCGACGCAGAATGGCGGAACGCTGCCGCCGCCGCAGGCGCAGCAGCAACAGCTGATCGTTAATGCCCAATACATAAAGGACTTGTCCTTCGAGAACCCGCGCGCGCCGCAGAACCTCGGCCAGCCCGGCGGCCAGCCGGCGGTCGAGATTAACGTCGATGTCAAGGCGCAGAGCCTCGGCACCGAAAATTTCGAGGTGGTGCTGAACATCAACGCCAGCGCCAAGGTGCAGGACGAGCTTTTGTTCCTCGTCGAGCTCAGTTATGGCGCGGTGATCACGGTTCGCAACGTGCCGCAGGATTTGCTGAACGCGGCGGTGCTGGTGGAGACGCCGCGGCTGATGTTTCCGTTCGCCCGCAACATCATCGCTGATACGACGCGCGACGGCGGGTTTCCGCCCTTGATGATCAACCCGATCGATTTCGGCGAATTGCTGCGGCGCAACGCCGCCGCCGCGCAGGCAGCAGCCGCTACTCCGCCCCCCGGCGGCGCGCTCGCCTGAGCTTTACGATGCAGCCGCCAACCACAACGGCATCTTGATTGCGGCCAGCATCGCCTGATGCGCTGCCAGCTCGTCCGGGGTCGGCGCATGCGGGCGGGCCGGACGCGGCGGGCGAGATGCCGCCTCCGCCGGCACTCCGACTCCCTCATCGAGGGTCGCCGCGGCGAAATCGAGGCCGGGCTGACGGCCGCCAAGCAATTCGACATAAACCGCCGCTAACAGGTGGCAATCGATTTCGGCGCCATGCTTGTCGCGTGCCGAGAGGTCGATTGAGAAGCGGCGGCACAGCGCGTCGAGGCTGGCCGGCGCGCCGGGAAAGCGCCGGCGCGCAACCGCCAGCGTATCGACGAACGGCACCGCCAGAACCGGCCGGCCGAGCCGCGTCAGCTCGGCATTGAGGAAGGCAAGGTCGAACTCGGCGTTGTGAATGACGAGGCGGTCGCCGTCGAGGAACGCCGCCAATCCGTCGGCGACCGTCGCGAAGGTGGGATGCGCTGCCAGGAACTCCGCGGTCAGGCCATGCACCGCCAGCGCATCTTCCGGCATGTCGCGCTCGGGGTTGACGTAGCTGTGAAACCGCCGGCCGGTCGGCACATGGTGCATCAGTTCGAGACAGGCGATCTCGACGATGCGGTGGCCGCCCAGCGGGTCGAGCCCCGTCGTTTCGGTATCGATCACGACTTCCCGCATGCCCTCGTCCCCTGCCGCCGGCGCGGCCGCTCTCCCCGGCGCAACCCCGCCACGATCCGCTTCAGATGCCGGAAGGTGAGGCCGCAGCCGAGCCCGGTCAGCACAACGAAATCGGCGCGCCGGCGCTTTTCGCGATCCGGTGTCTGCGCCCGCAGAATGCCCTGCAAGCGGCTTTCGGTCATCCCCGGCCGGCGCAGCACCCGCTCGCGCTGCAACGGGGCCGGCGCCGAGACGACAAGAACCGCGTCGCATCTGCGTTCGCCACCGGTCTCGAACAGGAGCGGGATGTCGAGCACGATCAGCCGCTCGCGCCGGCCGCGCGCCGCGGCGACGAATCGCTCCTCTGCCCGGCGCACTGGCGGGTGCAGGATCGCCTCCAGCCGGCGCCGTGCGGGAGGGTCGCCAAAAACACGCTGCCCGAGGCGCTGGCGATCGATACCGCCCCGCTCGTCGCGCACGCCGGGGAACGCCTCTTCGACCGCGTTCACCGCACCGCCACCCGGCGCCATGAGCTGATGCACAAAAGCATCGGCGTCGAATACCGGCACCCCGAGCCGGCGCAGCATCGCCGCCGCGGTGCTCTTGCCCATGCCGATAGAGCCGGTCAGCCCGAGAGCGATCACTGCACGCCCAATGTCGTCAGGATGGCGGCGCGCAATTCGCGGGTGGCGCACACCGGCGTGCCGAACCAGGCCTCGAACCCCGGCCTTCCCTGGTGCAGCAGCATGCCGAGCCCGTCCACTGCGCGGTTGCCGCGTTCGCGCGCCGCCGCCAGCAGCGGGGTCTCGATTGGCACATAGACGATATCGACAACCACCGCCGATGCCGGCAGCGACTCCAGGTCGAGGTCGAGCGCCGGCTCGTTCGCCATGCCGAGACTTGTCGTGTTGACAAGGATGCCCGCTCCGTCGAGCGCAGCCGTGCGCTTCTCCCAGGAGTGGATTGAGATGCGTCGTCCTGCGGTGGCGAACGCCTCAGCGAGGCGGGCGGCATTCGCCGCGGTCCGGTTGATGAGGCGGATTTCCGCCACGCCATCTTCGATCAGCGCCGCGACCACGGCGCGCGCCGCCCCGCCGGCCCCGAGGATCGCCGCAGGGCCAGCCAGCGGGTCCCAGTCCGGCGCCCCCTCGCGCAAATTTTCGCGAAAGCCATAGACATCGGTATTGCGGCCTTCGAGGCTGCCGTCGGACGCCACGACCACGGTGTTGACCGCGCCGATCCGGCGGGCGAGGTCCTCGACCCGGTCCACGACGGAGAGGGCGGCCTGCTTGTGCGGGATTGTCAGGTTGCAGCCGCGAAAGCCGAGCACCGGCAAGGCGCGCAGTGCCTGTTCGAGCCGCCCCCGCTCGACCGGCAGCGGTACGTAGGCGCCGTCGATGCCGTGTTCATCGAGCCAGAAATTATGGAGGGCCGGCGAGCGCGAATGCGCGACCGGCCATCCCATGATGCCGGCGAGCCGCGTCCTCCCGGAAATCCTCATCCGCGTCCTCACGACGAAATCGCGCCGCGCCGGCGCAGATATTCAAGCAGCTCCAGCAAGGGCAGCCCCATAACGGCGAAGCGATCACCGCTGATCCGCGAGAACAGTTGTATCCCCAACCCCTCGATCCGATAGGCGCCGACCGCGGCGCAGAGAGCTTCGCCTTCCTGCCGCAGATAGTCATCGAGAAAGGCATCGCTGAACGGGCGCATCGTCAGCTCTGGCTCGCTGGCGGCACGCCACAGCGGCAGGTCGGCGTGGGCGACGCACACCGCGGTCGCCAGCCGGTGGGTGCGGCCGCGCAACTCGCGTAATTGCACCGCCGCTGCGGCAAGATCGGCCGGTTTGTCGAACCACTCATCGCCGCAGGCTAGCAACTGGTCGGCGCCGATCACCAGTGCGTCCGGGCGACGCCGCGAAACATGGCGCGCCTTTTCGGTCGCCAGCAGGGTCGCGCAGGCTACCGCACCCTCGCCGGCTGCCCGCGCCTCCTGCTTCAGCGGTGCCTCGTCGATCGCCGCCGGGTCAACCGCGAAATCGATCCCCGCGGCATGCAACAGGCCGGCTCGGGCGGCGCTCGCCGAGGCGAGGACGATCGGCTCACGCCTCTTCGCCATGCCGGCGCGCCAGAAGCCGGTAGACAGACGACGCGGTTTCCTCGATCGAGCGGCGGGTCACGTCGATAACCGGCCAGTGCCGCTCCGCGAAGAGCCGCCGCGCCTCGCGCACCTCGGCGCGCACCGCCTCAAGGTCGGTATAGTCTGTCGCCTCGTTGTGATCGAGCATGCTGAGGCGGTTTCGGCGCAGATGGATCAGCCGCTCGGGGTCGTTGGTCAGGCCGATGATCACCGGTTTCTCGGCAACCAGCAACTCGCGCGGCAGCGGTACTCCCGGCACGAACGGCACATTGGCTGCCTTGACCCCGCGATTGGCGAGATAAAGGCAGGTCGGTGTCTTCGACGTGCGCGACACCCCAACGAGGCAGACATCGGCGTCGTTGATGCCCCACGGGGTCTGGCCGTCATCATGGTTGATCGCGAAGGTCATCGCGTCGATGCGCGCGAAATACTCGCTATCGAGCAGATGCTGCTTGCCTGGAAGGCCGCGGCTCTGGCGACCGAGATGCGAGGCCAGCGCGCCGATAACCGGATCGAGCACCGGGATTGCTGTCGCCTGAATCCGCCGGCACCCCTCCTGCAGCGCCTGCCGCAGGTGATCATCCACCATCGTGAACAGGATGAGCCCCGGATTGGCCTCGATGCCGGAGATCACGCGCTCGATCTGGCTCTTCGTCCGCACCATGCTCCAGACGTGCTCGATCGCCTGCGCCTCGTCGAACTGGACAAGACAGGCGCGCGCCACCGTATGCACCGTGTCGCCGGTCGAGTCGGAGACAAGGTGAAGATGAAAGCGGATCAGCGCCATGCCGCCCTCATAGCGATGCCCGCCGACGCCAGCCTGTGGATGGTTCGATCCGGCGCCGTAAAAAAACAGGCGAATGATGTGGGATCACCTATCCATCCCCGCTTTGCCGCGCTCTCCCGGCTCGTCATCGCACGCTTTCACCCATCTTTCTTCGCTTTTCCGCAGCCCGTGGATTGTGCGCCACCGATCGGGTTTTCCCCGCACCTGTTCTCCGCGCCGCTTCTGCTAAACGGCCGGTTATGCTGGCGATCGCCCGGTTATGCACAGAAATTTGCAACTCCGTCGCTTTCTTCCGTTACCGCGGGATAAGCCAGGGATAATTTTTGATCCCCGGTTTGCCCCGGCACCACTTCCAAACTACATCAATAAGATCATTATGAGATGGAAGTTAGATGCGCGCCGATGTCTGGGGATAAAGACAAGAGGCTGCTGCGCGCGTTGCTCGGCGAACGGCTGGAGAGGCCGGCCTGGTGGCTGATGCGGCAGGCCGGCCGGTATCTGCCGGAGTACCGCGCGCTGCGGGAGCGGGCCGGCAGCTTCCTCGATTTCTGTTTGAACCCGAGCCTCGCCGCCGAGGCGACTCTGCAGCCGGTGCGGCGCTTTGGCATGGATGCCGCGATCGTCTTTGCCGACATTCTGCTGGTGCCGCATGCGCTCGGGCAGCGGGTCGAGTATCGCGAAGACGGGCCGGCATTGGCGCCTCTCGATCGGTGGGACTGGCCCTCCCTGTTGCGGCTTGACGGGCTCGGTGTGCTCGACGCGGTCGGCGAAACGATCGAGCGGGTGCGCGGCGCATTGCCGGCCGATGTCGCGCTGATCGGTTTCGCCGGGGCGCCATGGACGGTGGCGACCTACATGGCCGAGGGCGGTGCGAGCCGTGATTTCCGCCGCACCAAATCGTGGGCCTACGGCGATCCGGACGGGTTTTCGGAGCTGATCGGGCTGATCGTGGAGGCCAGCGTCCGGTACCTGTCGCGGCAGATCGAGGCAGGGGCCGAGGCGGTGCAGTTGTTCGACAGCTGGGCGGGCGTGCTGCCCGAGGAAGAGTTCGGTCGCTGGGTTGTCGCGCCGACGCAGGCGATCGCGGCGCGGCTAAAGGAGCGGTTTCCGGCGGTCCCGGTGATCGGATTTCCGCGCGGCGCCGGGCTGCTCTACGACCGCTATGCGGCAGAGGCGGGGGTGGACGCGATCGGGCTCGACACGACGGTGCCGCTCGGCTTCGCGAGAGAGCGGCTGCAACCCCGGATGCCGGTCCAGGGCAATCTCGATCCGGTCGCGCTGCTGACGGGCGGCCGGGCACTGGAGCGGCAGGTTGCGGCGATCCGGCAGGAACTGGGCGCCGGGCCGTTCGTCTTCAATCTCGGCCATGGCGTGCTGCCGCAGACCCCGCCCGAGCATGTGGCTGCGCTGTCGCGGCTGCTACGCGAGGCGGATTGCGCATGACCCGCCGCGCGGTGGTGCTGATGAACCTCGGCGGGCCGGATTCGCTTGCCGCGGTCAAGCCGTTTCTGCGCAACCTGTTTGCCGATCCGGCGATTATCGGTCTGCCGGCGCCGTTGCGGCTGCCATTGGCTTGGCTGATCGCGGCGCGGCGGGCGGCGACAGCGCGCGATATTTTTGCCCATATCGGCGGCGCCTCGCCGCTGCTCGCCAACACCGAGACGCAGGCGGCGGCGCTCGAAGCGGCGCTCGGCGCCGGCTGGCGTTGTTTCATCGCGATGCGCTACTGGCATCCGCTGACCGGGGCCGCGGTGGCAGCCGTGAGGGAATGGCGGCCGGACGAGGTCGTGCTGCTGCCTCTCTACCCGCAATTCTCGACGACGACGACTGCCTCCTCGTTCGCGGCCTGGCATCGGGAGGCGGCGCGGCAGAGGCTCGCCGCTCCGACCAACGAAGTCCGTTCCTATCCGATCGCACCGCTCTTTATCGCGGCGCTTGCCGGCTTGGCCGCGGAGGCGCTCGATCGGGCCGGGGCAGGGGCGCGGCTTTTGTTCAGCGCACATGGGCTGCCGTTGAAGACGGTGCGCGCCGGCGATCCCTACCCGCAGGAGGTCGCGGCGACGGCATCGGCGGTGGCGGCGGTGCTCGGCCGAACGGGTCTCGACTGGCGGGTTTGCTATCAGAGCCGGGTCGGGCCGCTCGCCTGGCTCGGACCGTCAATCGAGGAAGAAGTGCGCCGCGCTGGGCGGGATGGCGTGCCGCTGGTTGTGGCGCCGATCTCCTTCGTCTCCGAGCATTCCGAGACGCTGGTCGAACTCGACCGGGACTACCGCCGCCTCGCGGCTGCGTGTGGCGTGCCCGCCTATCACCGGGTGCCGACGGTGGGCACCGACCGGCGCTTTATCGCCGGGCTGGCCGGGCTGGCGCGTCAGGCGGCGAGTGTCGAACCGTCACAGGAACCGGAGATGCTGTCCGAGGAGATGCGGTGAGCGGTTTTTCGGCCGACGCGTATTCGTGGCTGCCTTGGCTGAAGACGGCGCATATCGTTGCCGTCATCGCCTGGATGGCGGGCCTTCTCTATCTGCCTCGCCTTTTTGTCTACCACGCCGGTGTGCCGGTCGAATCGCAGCGCGCGGCGATGCTCGAGGTGATGGAGCGGCGTCTCCTGCACGGCATCATGTGGCCGGCCCTGGTGCTGACCATTGGGTTCGGGGCTGCATTGGCGGCAACCCCGGGTGTGGTCGATTGGCAGCGCGGTTGGATCTGGGCGAAGCTTGCGCTGGTGGTGGGGCTGACGGTATTTCACGTGCTCCTTGGCCATTGGCGGCGCGATTTCGCAAGCGGCCGATTCCCGCATTCGGCGAAATTCTTTCGGCTGATAAACGAGTTGCCGACCCTCGCATTGATTGCGATCGTGCTGCTCGTTGTTGTCCGACCGTTTTGAGGCGGATCGCGATTCGTCGAACCGCCGCTCTTGCAATCCTGTTTGACTTGCATATCTCCTGGCGGTAAAGGAATCGACGCCGCCCGCCGGTTCCACGCCAAGCTCCCACAATCGAAGACCCTTCCTGGCCGCTGGATTTTGCCCGCGCGCCCCTTTCCGGAGCAGGGCCTTTCCTTCCCTCTCGCAACGCCAAATCGATGAACCTACAGGAACTGAAACGCAAGACGCCCGCGGAGCTGCTCGCCTTCGCCGAGGAATTGCAGATCGAAAATGCGTCCTCGCTACGCAAGCAGGACATGATGTTCGCGGTGCTGAAACAGCTCGCCGAAAACGATGTGCCGATCACCGGCGACGGTGTCCTTGAGGTCTTATCGGACGGGTTTGGGTTTCTGCGCTCGCCGGAGGCAAACTACCTTCCGGGCCCGGACGATATTTATGTCAGCCCGAACCAGGTCCGCCGCTTCGGGCTGCGCACCGGCGACACCGTCGAGGGCCAGATCCGCTCGCCCCGCGACGGTGAGCGCTATTTCGCGCTGCTCAAGGTCAACGGGGTCAATTTCGAGGAGCCGGACCGGCTGCGCCACCGGATCAATTTCGACAACCTGACGCCGCTCTACCCCGAGGAAAAGATCGAGCTCGAACTCGCGGACCCGTCGCGGCGTGATCTGACGACGCGGGTGCTCGATCTGATCACGCCCCTCGGCAAGGGTCAGCGGGCGCTGATCGTGTCGCCGCCGCGCACCGGCAAGACCGTGATGCTGCAGAACATTGCGCACGCGCTGGCGGCCAACCACCCGGAAACCTACCTGATCGTGCTGTTGATCGACGAGCGGCCCGAGGAGGTCACCGACATGGCCCGCTCGGTCAAGGGCGAGGTCGTCAGCTCGACCTTCGACGAGCCGGCCCAGCGCCACGTGCAGGTCGCCGAGATGGTGATCGAGAAGGCGAAGCGCCTCGTTGAGCATAAGCGGGACGTGGTGATCCTGTTGGATTCGATCACCCGTTTGGCGCGCGCCTACAACACGGTCGTGCCGTCCTCGGGCAAGGTGTTGACCGGCGGCGTCGATGCCAACGCGCTGCAGCGCCCGAAGCGCTTCTTCGGCGCGGCGCGCAACATCGAGGAAGGCGGTTCGCTGTCGATCATCGCCACCGCGCTGATCGACACCGGCAGCCGGATGGACGAGGTCATCTTCGAAGAGTTCAAGGGCACCGGCAACTCTGAAATCGTGCTCGACCGCAAGGTCGCCGACAAGCGCATCTTCCCCGCGCTCGACGTCGGCAAGTCCGGTACCCGCAAGGAAGAGCTGCTGGTTGCAAAGGACAAGCTCTCCAAGATGTGGGTCCTGCGCCGCATCCTGATGCAGATGGGCACGGTCGACGCGATGGAATTCCTCCTCGACAAGATGAAGGATTCCAAGACCAACGAGGACTTCTTCGCGACGATGAACCAGTAAGGCTTCAGCCGGTGGGGTTCGCCCTCATCGGCACTCGCCGCTGTCCGCCGCGGCCGGCCGGTAACCGCCGCTGACGCGGATCGTCGTGCCGTTGGTTTGATGGCAGGTGATGGCATCGGTGCCGGCGAGAGGATCGCCGGTGCCGAGTGTTGGCTGCGTGACGGTGCCTTTCGCCGGTCGGCTTTTCGTCGCGCCACGAGGCGCCGCCCGCGCGGGCGTGGCTTCCGCCGAAGTGCGGTGCTGAGCCGCTCTGTGCTCGGCATCGCGGATCACCTAGGCTTCCTTCGCGAAGGCATGGCTCATGGCGCGCCCAAGAGTCCCCTGAGCAATGGCCGGCTGAGCCAGACCTGCCGCCAGCAGAAGCATCGTGGACGGAACGGCGAAGGACCTCGGCATTAGCGAAATCTCCCCTCTCCGTGCGGGCATAGCAGTGTCTTGCCCCACAAGCACGCCGCCTGCGCGTCAGAGGGCCGGCTTGAAGCTGTCCGCCCGCGCCGCATTCCAGTGGCGCGCGTAGGGGGTGTCGCCGGCGCCATCGAGCAGCTGGCCCGGCTCGAGGAAGGTGTAGATGCGATCGATGCTGTCGGAGCGCACGCTGTCGCGTCGCTCGCGGACGTGGTGCGGCTTGAGTTCCCACGGCGAGTTCAGGCCCATCGACACGATCATTTCGCGCAGGCCCATCAATGTCTGGCGCTGGAAGCGGGCAACCCGCTCGGCCTTTTCCTCGACGACGAGCCCGCGCTGGCGGGTGGCATCCTGGGTCGTGACGCCGGTCGGGCAGGTGTCGGTGTGGCAGCGCATCGATTGCACGCAGCCTAATGAGAACATGAACGCGCGGGCGGCGTTGCACCAGTCGGCGCCAAGGGCGAAGTTCATCGCCATTCCGGCGCCGGAATGGACCTTGCCGGCCGCGGCCAATTTCGTTTCGTCCTTCAGGCCGCAGCCGACCAGCGCGTTGCGGACCATGATCAGCCCTTCGCGCAGCGGCATGCCCATGCGGTTCGACAGCTCGACCGGCGCGGCGCCGGTGCCCCCCTCGGCGCCATCGACGGTGATGAAGTCGAGGCGGATGCCGGTCTCCAGCATCGCCTTCATCAGCGCGAAGACCTCGTGCGGCTGGCCGACGCAGAACTTCGCGCCGACCGGCTTGCCGCCTGAGAGGTCGCGCAGCTTGGCCGCCCACTCGAGCAGTTCGATCGGCGTCGAGAAGGTCGAGTGCGCGGCAGGGGAAACGCAGTCCTGCCCTTGCGGCGCCCCGCGCGCCGCGGCGATTTCGGCGCTGA
>DASUKH010000220.1:0-10369 GCA_036278835.1 Allostellaceae bacterium | reverse complement strand
ACGCTGATCAGCGGCACCGGCGCCGATGACATGTGGGGCGACGCACCGAATATCGTGGGTTCAAAAGTCACCACCGGAGCCGATAGATTTGTCTTCGGGCCGGGTTCAGGCGCCGACAAAATCGAGGATTTCCGCCAGAGCGACGGCGACAGGATCGACGTCAGCGCCTATGGGTTTACGAACCTAGCATCCATTCCGAGCATAACCGCTTCCGGCAGCACGACGCTCATCAATTTCGGCAGCGGCAACGTCGAGCTTGTAAACTTCACCGGCACGCTTACCAGCGCCGATTTCATCTTCAGCACCTGAACGAGGGCGGCCCGGCGACGGCCCGCCTGCGCCCCGGCCCGCCATCGCCGTCCGCATCCGCTCCGCGTGCGCTGCTCGGTCCGTGACTTTGCGCCCTGAGATTGGTAGTCAGGACGCATGAGTTGGCTCAGCAATTACGTCCTGCCGAAAATCCGGGTGTTTCGGGGGCGGGATGTTCCCGACAATCTGTGGAAGAAGTGCCCCTCTTGCGAGCAGATGCTGTTTCATCGCGAGCTGGCGGCCAATTACGAGGTGTGCCGCCATTGCGGCCATCATTTCCGGATCCGCGGCGCGGCCCGGCTGCGCCTCTTGTTCGACGGCGGCGAGTGGGAACGGGTCGCGTTGCCGGCGGTGCCGGCCGACCCGCTGCGCTTCCGCGACCGCAAGCGCTACACTGATCGATTGCGCGAGGCGCAGGCCGCGCCGGGGGCGGGCGATGACGCGCTCACGGTTGGCGAAGGGCGGATCGGCGGCTATCCGGCAGTGGTCGCGGCGTTCGAGTTTTCGTTTATGGGCGGCTCGATGGGGATGGCGGTCGGCGAGGGACTGGTCGCCGCCGCGCGCCGCGCCATCGAGCGCGAGGCGGCGCTTATCGTCGTGCCGGCCTCGGGCGGCGCCCGGATGCAGGAGGGCATTCTGTCCTTGATGCAGATGCCGCGCACCGTGCTCGCCGCCGATATGGTGAAGGAGGCCGGGTTGCCCTACATCGTCGTGCTGAGCGACCCGACGACGGGCGGCGTCTCGGCCTCGTTCGCGATGCTCGGCGACGTGATCCTGGCCGAGCCGGGCGCCATCATCGGGTTCGCCGGGGCGCGGGTCATCGAGCAGACGGTCCGCGAAAAGCTGCCGGAGCGATTCCAGCGCGCCGAATATCTGTACGAGCACGGCATGGTCGATCAAGTGGTGCCGCGCGGGCAATTGGCCGCGACCCTTGGCCGGATCATCGGCCTGTTGCGCCAGCCCTACCGGTCCGCCGCCGCTCTGCCTGATGCCGCTCAGTAATCGTATTTGTAGTTGAGGCCGATGCCGGTGCCTGAGGCGGCGCCGACATCGGTCTGCACCGTCACGTGCGGCATTACATCGATATCCACCGTCACCTTGCTCGATTGCCCGGTCAGTCCCTGCGTCGCCCCGACATAGACGCCGTTGGCGATGTATTTGCCGCCGCTGACCGCCGGGCCGGCATCGGCGCTGCCCGACCCCGAGCCAAAGACGAGCCGGTCGAGGCCGAGGCTGTTGCGCAATTTGTCCATTATCCCAGGGCCGCCGCCGGCCAGGGTCGCCGCTGCGCTCGCCACCTGCAACCCTTCGCCGACCGAAATTTGGTCGAGTGGCCGGTCGAACAGCACGCGCGCCAGGATCTGGTCCTGCGGCAAGGCCGGGACCGAGGTCAAGGCGATCTTCGGCGCTGAGGCGAGGCCGCTGACCACCACCTGTGCGGTGATATCGCGGGCCGTGACCTGGGCGACGATGTAAAGCGCCGGGTCGAGCGCACCGCCCTCGAAATCGATCCGCCCTTCGGTCACCTGGAAAGTCTTGCCGAGCAAATCGACCGTGCCGCGCACCGCCTGAATGACGCCGCCGATTTTCGGCGCGGCGCTGGTGCCGGTTATATGGAGGCGTCCGCGCCACTCGCTGGCGATGCCGTGGCCGCGGACAAAGATGCGCCCCGGCACGGTAATCCGCAGATCGAGCCGCGCCGGCAGCGCCGGCGGCTGCGCCGTGCTCGCGGCGGCCGGTTTCGCGGCGCCCGGCCCGCCAACCCGCACCACCTGCAATTGCGTGATGCTCGTGCCCGGGTCGGGGATGCGGAACTCGCCGCCGTCGGTCGTCAGATCGGCGGTAATTTCCGGCGAGGCGAGCGGGCCCGCGATGCCGATCGTGCCGCTGGCGGCGATCACCGCCAGATCGCGCGCTGCCACGCGGAAATGCGACAGGTGGGCATCGAGCCGGGCGGTCGGCCCTTGCGCTGCGCCGAGCGACAGTCGGCCGCTTGCGGCAATCGTGCCTTGCGCGCCGTCGGTGGCCGACAGGCTGCGCAACACAAAGCCGCTTTGGTCGCCGACGGCGCTGAGCCGTAGATCGGAAAGCGCCGCGCCGGTCGCGAAATTTTCGTAATTCCCGCCGGTGATCGTCAGCGAGCCGCTGCCCGAAGGCGCAGCGAGCGTGCCGGTGGCGGCGGCGTCGAGCGCGAACTGCCCGTGCAGCCGGTCCTCGCCGAGCGGCAGCAGATCGGCGAGGCTGGCGAGGTCGCCGGCGCCGCGCAGCCGCAGTGCGAAATGCCCGTCCCGTGGTACCGACACGCCGAGCGGCGCGGCAGTCATCGCCAACGGCACGGTTCCCGAAATTGCCAGCGTGTCGCCCTTCAGACCGAGCACCCGGCCATTCAGCGCCACCGCGCGGCCGTTCCACTCGCCGGCGAGGTCGAGGCCGAGGCTGGCGGCGCTGCCGACCGAACCGGACAGGTTCAGATGGCGTCCCGACAACGAGAAGCGGCCGTGTGGCGCCCGCGTGCTGCCGGCGAGCGACGCCGTGAAGCCGACCGTGCCGCTTGCCTGACGAAGTCCGGCGAGTCGGGCCGCCGGGGCCAGCGGCAACTCGCTCGCGGCCAGCCGCAACGATAATGCGGTGCCGCGGATCGAAGCATCGCCGGTGAGCCGGCCGGGGCCGAAGCGCAGATCGAGGCCGGCCAGCGCCAGTTCGCCCGTGCCGCGCCGCAGCGTCAGCGGCCGCTCCAGACGGAGCCGCTCGCCGGCGAGCGAGCCGGCGAGGCGGGATAGGCGGATTTCGATCGCCGCGGCGCCGGGGGCGATGCGGCCGTCGCCCGCGAGGTCGAGGGAAAATTTCTTCCCGGCACGGCCCGATGCGGTGCCAGCAAAGGCGAGGTGCCCGTTCTGCTTGCTGTCGAGCGTCAGGTTGGCGCGCGCGACTCTGCCGCCGGTCAACGCGGCGTTCTGCAGGTTTGCCGTCGCATGGCCGAACGGCCGGCCGCGCAGGTCATTCAGTTTGCCGCTGACCTCGACGTGGCCGATGCTCGGCGCTGTTCCGCCCGCTCCGATCGCGAGCCGGTCGCCGGTCAGGGTCAGGTCGAGGTCCTGCCCCCGGCGCGAGTCGAAACCGGCCTTGAGGCGGACGCTGCCGGCCAGCTTCATGCCGGCCAGCCGCGACCATCGGGCGAGATCGGGAACCGCGCCGTCGAGCATGCCGCGCACCAGCCCGGTGGCGCGGTCGATCCGCAGAGAGCCGGAAACGGCGCCGCCGGCCGCCGCCAGCCGCAGGCGCGGGATCGCGATCTCGCGGGGATCGCGGGCGTCGCCATCGAGGCTCAGCGTGCCGTCGAGATCGCCGGCGGTGAACCTTCCGGCGACGGCGACCGTCGGCGCCGAAATGTCGGGGACCTTCGCGTCAAGCTCGAGCCGATCGAGGTTGAAGGTTCCGAAAGCGAGGCCGGAGGCCGCAAGCCGCGCATCGACGCCCAGCCGGCCGGCCGGGCCGTTCGCCTTCACCGTGACCGCGACCCGGCCGCCGGTTCGCTTGCCAAGCGCCGGGCCGAGCGGCCGCAGATCGGGGATTTTGCCGTCGATGGTCATGGCGACCTGCCGGCTCGCCGGGTCGAACCGGCCGCTGCCGTCGAGCGCGGCGGCGGCGCCGGCGAGGTGCAGCCGATCGAAAACCACGGCGCCGCCGGGGTCCCGGTGCAGCGAAGCGGCGAGCGCGATCTTCTTTCCGGCAAGCGCATCCGCTGCCGGCAAGCCAGACCGCGGGCCGGTCAGGTTGCCGGCGATGGTCGCCGCGATGCGTCCGGTCGCCTCCCGGCTGGCGGTCGCGTCGAGTGCCAACGCCCCGGCGACCGGCTTCCCGAACGCCCCGGATAGCGGCGACAGGTTGGCAATCGAGAGATGCAGCTTCCCGTCAACTGCGCCGCCGCCGGGCTCCACCCGGCCCGAGCCGGCAATGTCGATGCCGGCGCCATGCGCCGCGAAGCGGGTGATGTCCACTGTCGCAAAGCCGCCGTGGGTGCGGGCGGCGAGCGTCCAATCGATATCGCGGGTCAGTGCCGGCGGCAACGCCTCGGTCGAGAGGCCTTGGATATCGCCGCGCGCCGTGATTCTGAGGCCGGCCGCGGCGGAGCTGTCGGACGGGGTGACGCTTAGCTGCGCGCTCGCATGAGCGGCCCGCGTTGTGCCGACGGCGACAGATTCGCCCTTTGCATCGAGTGCCAGTGTCGGATGCGCCTCTGTCCCGCCCAGGGTCGCATCGATCCGGGCCGAGCCGCCGACCGGCGCCCCGATCGGCGCGGCCGCTGCCGCGAGATGCGGCAGATCGAGGTGCAGATGCCCGGCGATCCGGTGGTCCGGGCGGCCGAGCTCGGCGTCGCCGGTCAGTGTTCCGGCGGCCGCCGCGAGCGATAGCGCGGCGAGCGACAAGCTGCCGTCATCCTTGATCCCGCCGCGCGCCGAAACGCGAACTTCATTGCCGATCAGCGGGGCCAGATCGGGTGGTAGAAGGCGCGCCACCGCTGCCGTGCCGGACAATTGCAGCGCGACGCCGCGCGATGCCTTGAGGCCGAGATCCGCCTCCATGTTTGCGAGGTCCCCGGCGCTTGCGCGCAATTTGCCATGCCAGTCGGCGACCGGGCCGTCGCCAGCCAGCGATAGCGCCAGAGGCGGGCGGTCGGTGCGGTGCAGCAGGCGGGCGAGCAGCAGGCCGGAGGGTTCGCTGACCTCCAGCCGCAGGGTGAGGCGCTGCGGCGCCCCGCCCATCTTGAGGGCGAGCGACAGGCTGCCCTTCTCGCCGTCGGTGCGGTGCAGGTCGAGCGATGCCCGCACTTCCCGATCGACCAGATCGGCGGCGCCGGCGAGCCGCATCGTCACCCGCTCGCCCAGTACCGCGGGATCGAGCACGATCCGGTCGACCGCGAGTCGGTCGATCGCGAGCGGGTAGGAGGTGCGCGGCGGTTGCAGGCGCTCGGACCACGGGACAGGTTTGGCCGGTGCCGGTGCCGGCGATACGGGAAGCCGCCGCATTTCGGCCGAGGCGGCGGTCAACCGGGTGAACCGCACCTTTCCGGCGAGCAGCGCCGCCGCCGATATGTCGAGCCGCACATCGCCCAAGGCGAGCCAGACGCCGCGTTTGTCGCTGATCTCGACCCGGCCGGCCCGCACATGGAAGGGGGCGGAGCCGGCGACTTCCTCGATATTCAAGACCGCGCCGGGGCTGCTCAGCGCATGTGCCGCGGTGCGCCCGAGCCACGCCAGCCCCGATTGCGTCTGCAACCACCCGTAGCCGCCGGCCACTGCCACGACGAGCAGCACGACGGCCGCCGCCACCCATCGCGCGAACCGCCGCATCAGAAGGCCTGGCCGAGGCTGATGTAGAACTGCACCGGCGAATCGCCCGGCCGGCGCACCATCGGGGTCGCGAGGTCGACCCGCAGCGGGCCGAACGCGGTGTAATAGCGCAACCCGATCCCCGGCCCGTAAAGGAGGCGGCTGCCGAAATTCGGCAGCGTCGTCTCGTAATAGCGGCCGGCATCGATGAACGGCACGATGCCGATCTTGTTGGTGATCTTGATGCGCGCTTCGAGGCTTAACTCGAGGCTCGATCGGCCGCCGATCGGCACGTGGTTGGAGTCGAGCGGCCCGGCCATCTCATAGCCGTAGGCGCGCACCGACCCGCCGCCGCCGGCATAGATGCGCTTGTCGGCCGGCACCGAGGCGAGCGAGGTGCCGGCAATCGTCGAGACCGCGGCGGCGGCGGCAATGACATAGCGTCCATCGTCGGTCAACGGCTCGTAAATGCTGCCCGAGAGCCGGCCCGAGACAAAGCTGAGATCCGGGCCGGAAAAGCTGCGATAGGGCACCATGCTCGCCTGGACGCGATAGCCCTTGGTCGGGTTGAGCAGGCTGTTGCTCTCGTCGAGCTTGACGTAGAGCGGCAGGCCGATCAGCGCGTAATGCTGCGTCGCGCGCGAGGCGGTGAAGCTCGCGGTGTTGGCGAGCTGAGAGACATTGGCCTTTTCGAGGCTGACCGTGGCGCCCGCCGTCAGATGCGGGCCGAACCGGCGTTCGAGACCGGTGGACACCAGCGCGCGCCGGCTGTGGTACGCGACCGGCGTCTCGTCGGCGACATCCGCATGCGCCAGCAGGTCCTGGTCGATGGCGAGGACATCGGGGGCGCGGAAATCGGCGGCCGCGCCCTTGTGCTGCTGGCCGAGTGCGAGGTCGAGATGCAGCTTTTCGGCGTTGCCGAACAGGTTGCGGTTTTCCCAGAACGCGTGCGCCTCGGCTCCCTCGCTGGTGTTGTAGCCGATACCGGCGCCGATCGTGTGGTGCGGGCGCTCGGTCACCGCAATCTGCATGCGCACGGTGCCCGGAGCAGACGGGACCGGGTGCGGGGTGACCGCGACGGTGCTGAAGAGGCCGCTGGCGATCAGGGCGTTGCGGGTTTCCGCGACCTTGCGCTCGTCGAACGGGGCGCCGCGCCGCCACCGCAGCCGCCGCTCGACATAGCCCGGCCGCAACGATTTCAGCCCGCTGATCGCCACCCCCCCGAAGCGCGCCGTCGGCCCCGGCACGACCGTGTAGGTAACCGTCATCGTGTGCTTGGCGGTGTCGACGATGACCCGCCGGCGGTCGGCCTTGGCGAACGGATGACCGTGCTCTTTGAAAGCGGCGACCAGCGCCGCCTCGGTCGCGACGACCGGCTCGCTGCGCGCCGCGTCGCCGACCTTCAACGGCAGAGCCGCCGGTCTGACCGGCGCCGCGAGCGGCTTGCCGTTCGGCCCGTGCACGGCGATCGCGGCGACATGGTAGAGCGGCCCGGGCTTGACCGTGATCGCCACCGTCTGCGGGTTAGTCTTGCG
Organism: Allostellaceae bacterium; assembly: GCA_036278835.1. GTDB lineage: Bacteria > Pseudomonadota > Alphaproteobacteria > ATCC43930 > CGMCC-115725 > DATARH01. The sequence goes on along the minus strand of DASUKH010000220.1, from coordinate 3,195 downwards.
GTCGATGCGATAGGAGAGATGCGCGCTCCAGTAGCCGAGGCTGTGCGCCGCATCGCTCAACTGGTCGAGGTCCCGGTCGGCGCGCCCGCGCAGTGCCTGCTCCGACACTGGCGGCCGGTCTTCGAGCGCCTTCAGCTGCGATACTTCGCCGAGCAGGTCGGAGAGCGCTCCTTTGGCTCCAACGACCTGTGTCTTGTAACGAATATCGGCATGTGCCGCCGCGCCGGCGGTACAGGCGAGCGCGACCGCGAGGAAGAGCCGCGGCAAAAGCCGCGAGCCCCCGGCCCCCCTCACGTTCCGGGTGCGTCCCTTCCCGTCCCACTGCCCCATACCGGTTCAGCTTGGCCGGCCCTCGACCGCAGCGCAATCCTCGATTTAAGATCGGCTGCTGATGCCTTCGTATCGCCTGCGTTCTCGGGAGAGATGACGATGACCCGGCCGGAAACCGATCTCGAACCCTGGCAGTGGCCCGAAGAACACTGGCGCCGGCTGGTCGGCCGGGTGCGCGCCGGCCGCGCGTTGCGCCCGCGCGAATGGCCGGGCGGGGCGCGCTGCGCGGTCGCGCTGTCGTTCGACAGCGACCACGAGACCAACGATCTGCGCGATGGCGGCAAGTCGATCGGGCGGCTCGCCTGGGGGCAGTACGGCAACCGGGTCGGGGTGCCGCGCATCGAGAACCTGCTGGCGCGCTATGGGGTCAAGGCGACGTTCTACGTGCCGGCCGTGACCGCGCTGATCCATCCCGAGGAGCAGCGCCGCCTCGTCGCCGAGGGCCACGAGATCGGCATCCATGGCTGGATTCACGAGCTCAATTCGGTGCTGCCCTACGAGGCCGAGCGCGATTTGATGCTGCGCTCGGCCGACACGCTCGAAAAAGTCAGCGGCGTGCGGCCGGTCGGGATGCGCACCCCGTCCTGGGATTTCAGCTGGAACACGCTGGCGATCGCCGCCGAGATGGGGCTCCTTTACGATTCCTCGCTGATGTCGGACGAGGATTGCTACGAGCTCTTGCTCGACGGCAAACCGTGCGGGGTCGTCGAATTGCCGGTCGAATGGGTGCGCGACGACGCCGTCTATTTCATGATGAACCGGTTTTCGGCGTTGCGTCCCTATACGCCCCCGGCCGATGTGTTCGACATCTTCCGTCGCGAATTCGAGGCGGCCTACGAGGTGGGCGGGCTGTTTCAGCTGACGATGCACCCGCACGTGATCGGCTATCGCTCGCGCATCTGGATCATCGAGGAGTTGATCCGCCTTGCCCGCGCGCGCCCCGGCGTGTGGTTCGCGACGCATGCCGAAATCGCCCTCTGGGCCAAGCAGCACGCCGAGTGACGAGAGAAGCGCAGGAGGGCAATTCCATGTCGGCCGGCAAGCGTCAGATGCATTTGGGCGTCTTTGTCCTCGGGACCGGCAACCATTCGGCCGGTTGGCGGTACGAGGGCGCGGCGACCAGCAACAACCAATTGCCGGTGATCCAGGAGATTGCGCGGATCGCCGAACGCGGCAAGTTCGACTTCCTGTTCGTGTCGGACGGGCTGGTGATGGACCCGGGCGACCATCCCTCGTTCCTCTGCCGCTTCGAGCCCACGACGCTGATTTCAGTGCTGAGCGCCTCGACCCGCTATCTGGGCCTCGGCGCCACCGTTTCGACCAGCTTCAGCGAGCCGTTCAACGTCGCCCGCATCTTTGGTTCGCTCGATCATATCAGCGGCGGCCGCGCCGCCTGGAACGTCGTCACCAGTTCGGTGCCGAAGGCGGCGCTCAACTTCAACCGTGACGAGCACCTGGAACACGAATTTCGCTACGCGCGGGCCAACGAATTCGTCGATGTCGTCAAGGGGCTGTGGGATTGCTGGGAGGACGGTGCAATCGTCGCCGACAAGGCGAGCGGCCGCTTCGTCGATGCGAGTAAGGTCCGCACGCTCGACCACAAAGGTCGGTTTTTCCAGGTCAAGGGCCCCATAAACATGGCCCGGTGTCCGCAAGGTCATCCGGTCATTATCCAGGCCGGCGGCTCGCCCTCCGGCCTCGACCTTGCGGCGCGCACCGCCGACATCGTGTTCTCGGTCGTGCAGGACCTCGAACCCGCCAGGAAGGCCTATGCCGCGCTGAAGGACCGCCTTGTCCGCTACGGCCGCCGCCCCGAACAGGTCAGCATCCTGCCGGGGGTCATGCCGATCATCGGATCGAGCGAAGCCGAGGCGCGCGACAAGCTCAACCTGCTGCAAAGCTGGCTGACCACCAGCAATGCCTTGACCCTGGTGACGAACCGCATCGGCTACGACGTCTCCGGCCATCCGCTCGACGGGCCGGTGCCGCCGCCGCCTCCCGGCGAGGGCAGCCAGGCCTTCTCGCGCGTCCTCTACGAGAAGGCGCGGCGCGAAAACATGACCCTTCGCGACCTCTACAACCTGACCGCGGCGGCGCGCGGCCACTGGGTATTGTGCGGCACCCCGAAGACGATCGCCGACACCCTGGAGGAATGGTTCGTCGCGGGCGCCGCCGACGGCTTCAACGTGCTGCCGCCCTATTTCCCCGGCGCGTTCGACGATTTTGTCGATCTCGTGGTGCCGGAACTGCAGCGCCGCGGCCTCTATCGCAGCGACTACGAGGGCCCGACCTTGCGCGACCACCTCGGCCTGCCGCGCGCGCCGGCGCCGGGCGCCCGCGCGCAGGCGGTCGGCGCGGAGTGAGCTTGGAGATTGCTTCGCTTCACTCGCGGTGACACACCGGACGAGGGCGGTCATAGCAATGCGCGCAACGGCGAAGCAATCCCATATCCGATGGATGAAACCTGACACAGAACCCACCAACCCGTCATACCGGCGAAGGCCGGTATCCATAGCAGACATGGGTCCCGGCCTTCGCCGGGATGACGAGGAAGTGCCAAATGTTTGATCCGCACCATTAGCTCGTTGAGGAGCGGAATGCCGCGCGGGAGCTTATGATGGCCGACCGGGACGATAAGTTGCAGCAATGGAAGACACTCGCCGCCAAGGAATTGCGCGGCCGGGCGCTTGAGAGCCTCGACTGGCAGACCCCCGAAGGCATCCGGGTCAAGCCGCTCTATACCGAGGCCGACCTCACGGCGATCGAGGCCGCCGGTTTCCCGTGGCGCGATGCGGTGCCGGGCCTCGCGCCCTATCTCCGGGGCCCGCGGGCGACGATGTACGCCAACCGGCCGTGGACGATCCG
>DASUKH010000219.1:0-6549 GCA_036278835.1 Allostellaceae bacterium | reverse complement strand
TTCCGCATCGTGCTGGTCGCGCGCCTCGTCGAAGAGCTGAGCGTGGATGAAACCGCCGGGTTGCTCGATCTGCGGCCCGAGACCGTCAAGACGCGCCTGTTCCGGGCGCGCGCGCTGCTCCGCGTTGCGCTTGAGAAGCGGCTGGGGGCTGTGCTGCAGGACGTCTTCCCGTTTGGCGGCGAGCGCTGCCAGCGCATCGCCGATCGGGTCGTCGCAAAACTGCGCGAGCGGGGCTGAGATCGGGAACCTTTTTGCGAAATCCGCGTCGAACGGCGGCGAACCTATCGGAGGATGCGATGCCCATGCGTATGCTGGTTGCGGGAGCGGCAACCCTGGTCTTTGCGGCGGGAATGGCGGCGGTACAGCCGACGCACGCGGCGCAGCTGACCGACCCGCAGATTGCCCACATCGCCTACACGGCGGATTCGATCGACATCAAGGCGGCGCAGCAAGCCTTGAAGAAATCGCATAATCCCGAAGTCCGGGGATTCGCCCAGGACATGATCCGCGACCACACCGCGGTCAACCAGAAGGCGCTCGCCCTCCTCAAGAAGCTGCACGTCAAACCGCAGGACAACGCCACCAGCCGCGCGCTGACGAAACAGGCGGAAGCGGAACGGCTGAAGCTCGCGAAATTGAGCGGCCCGGCCTTCGACCGCGCTTACGCCCAGAACGAGGTCGCCTATCACCAGGAGGTCAACAAGGCGCTCGCCGACACGCTGATCCCGTCGGCCTCCAACCCGCAGCTGAAAAGCCTGCTCGAGACTGGGCTGAAAATCTTCCAGGGTCACGAGCAGCACGCCGAGCAGGTCGTGGCATCACTGAAGTGACACCGCACGCGAAATCGGTTGTCGCCGCGGCGCTGGTATTGCTGGCCGGTGCCGCGGCCGGCGCCCGCCCGGCCGCGGCCGACACGATTCGGGTCATTGTCAAGGACTTGGCCTTCAAGCCGGCGGCGATCACTGCGCATGTCGGCGACACGGTCGAGTGGAAGAACGAGGATTTTGTCGCCCACACCGCGACCGCCCGCAACGGCGCGTGGGATGTGATGCTGGCACCGCACGCTACCGGGAAAGTCGTCCTCAAGACGGCCGGCAAGGTGGCGTATTACTGCCGGTTTCACCCGAACATGAAAGGCGAGATTACGATCCTGCCGAAGTGATCCGGGGTTCGTTCGCCGGGGTTGGCACGATCGGCGGTCATGGCAGGTGCAACGCTGCCGCGGCCCGACTGACGTTCACGACAGCCAGCGTTTGCGCCGGCGGTAGTGTTTGAGGTCGCGGTAGGATTTGCGGGTGCCGACCTCGTTGAGGCCGAGATAGAACTCCTTGATGTCCGAGTTTTGGCGCAGGCTTTCGGCCGGCCCTTCGAGGACGATGCGGCCGTTTTCCATGACATAGCCATGATCGGCGATGTCGAGCGCCAGGGCCGCATTCTGCTCGACCAGCAGAACCGTCAACTTCTGCTCCTCCTTGAGGCGGCGGATTACGCCGAAAATCTCCTCGATGATCATCGGCGCGAGGCCGAGCGAGGGTTCGTCGAGCAGGATGACCTTCGGATCGGACATCAGGGCGCGGCCGATCGCCAGCATCTGCTGCTCGCCGCCCGACAGATAGCCGGCCGACTGGTTGCGGCGCTCCTTCAACACCGGGAAGCTGGCATAGACCCGCTCGATGCCGCCGCGCACCCGCCGGTAATCCGACTGGCTATGCGCGCCGGCGACAAGGTTTTCCTCGACGGTCAGGTTCTCGAAGACGCGCCGGCCCTCGAATACCTGCACGAGGCCGCGCTTGACGACCTCGTAGGGCTGCAACCGGTCCAGCCGGGCGCCGTCAAATTCGACGCTGCCCTTGGTGACCTGGCCGCGCTCAGATTGCAGAAGGCCGGAGATCGCCTTCAAGGTCGTCGTCTTGCCGGCGCCGTTGGCGCCGAGGAGGGTGGTGATATGCCCCTCCTCGGCGTTCAGCGACACGCCCTTCAAAACGAGAATGACGCCGTCATAGACGACCTCGATGTTGTTGAGCGCCAGCATCAGCCTGACTTGGCCTCTTTCAGCACATTGGCGACGACGTCGCGGTAGGCGTGAAACCAGTCGGTCTCGGGAACCAGCTTTTCGCCCTTGACCTGAAACACCCGCACCCAGCCGCCGCCTTCATGATCGGCCGCAGTGATCTTCAGCGGCGGAACGAGGCCGCCAAGCGTGAAATCGTGGATCTGCTCGAACCCGTGCTTGATGTCCTGGCCGGTCGGCTGCTTGCCGCCGTTATCCTTCAGCGCGTTGCGGATCGCCTGGACGATGACGGCCGCCTGCAACAGTCCGCGATTATAATAGACGGTGTTGGCGTCCATCTGCGGGACCGGGGTTTTGCCCTCCTTCTTGTACATCGCCTTGATCTGCTGGCGGACCGGGTAATCGTCGCCAGCGCCGGCGAACTGGATCGTGTGATAGCCCTGCGCCACATTCCACCCGCCGGCAGCCGCGATATCGGCTTCGGACGATGCCCACACCAGCCCGACCACCTTGTCGAGCGGGTAGCCGTTCTGCTTGAACCCTTTGATCGCCAGTGCCGGTGCCTTGCCGAAGAGATGCGCGATCACGAAATCGGGGCGGTAGCGCTGCGTGATGTCGAGGATCTGAGCGCTGACATCGACGCCGGGCGGCGGCACGGCATAGGTCTTGAGGTCGAAGCCCTCCAATTTCTTCAGCGAGGCCAATACCGGCAGCGGCTCGTGGCCGGCGGGATTGTCGTAATAGATGTAGGCAATCTTCTTGCCTTTGAGGCTGCCGCCGAGCTTGTCCTTGGCGAACTTGACCGCCGCCGCCGATTGCGACCAATACGTTGCCGCGGTCGGAAAGACGTACGGGAAACGGTGGCCGTCGGCGGCGGCCGAGATGCCGAAGCCGGGGGTGGTCGCCGGTATCTTGTCCTGGTCGAGCTTTTTGTAGAGCGCCTCGATCATCGGCGTGCCGTACGGCATCATGACGACAGCGCCCTCGCCCTTCTGGCGCTGATACGCCTCGACCGCGAGCGGCACCTTGTATTGATTGTCGATCTCATCGACCTTGATTTTGTAGCCGTCGACCCCGCCCTCGGAATTGATCAGGTCGACATAATCCTTGACCGCCGGGCAGAGCGCGACGCCGGTAATCTGGGTGGCCCCGGTGCGGTCGCATTGCTCTCCGATCAGGATCGTCTTCTGCTGCGCGTGCGCGAGGCCGGCAAAACCGGACAGGGCAATTGCGGCGGCTATCATTGGTGCGAAGCTGCGCTTCACGGCGTATCTCCTGTCAAATCGACGTTATTGTAGAAGTCTTGCGATCATGCGGAGCGCCGGAAGCGGCCGGTGCCCCGCCTGCTCGCGCCGCCGGCGCTATTTCGCCGCCAGCTTGGCGGCCGTCTTCTCGGCGGTGGCAACAACCAGCTTGCGGTAGGCCTGGATCCACGGGGTCATCTTCTTGAACCCGTTGCCCTGGACCTGGAACACCTGCACCCAGCCGCCGCCCTCGTGGTCGGCCGGGGTGATCGTCAGCGGCGGCACCAGCCCGCCCAGCGCGAAGTTGTGGATCATCTCGAAGCCTTTCTTGATGTCGGTGCCGGTCGGCTTCTGGCCATGCGTCAGTTTGAGGGCGTTCTTGATCGCGGCCACCCATACCGCCGCCTGGAAGACGCCGCGGTTGTAGTAAACCGTGCTCTGCATCGCGGCCGGCGGCGGCTTGCCCTCTTTCTTGTACATCGCCTTGATCTGGTTGATCGCCGGGTAGTTCTCGCCGGCCCCGGCGAACTGCATCGTGTTATAGCCCTGCGCGACGTTCCAGCCGCCGGCCGCCTTGATGTCGGCTTCCCCCGAAGCCCACACCAGCGCCACCACCTTGTTGAGCGGATAGCCGTTCTGCTTCAGCCCCTTGATGATCAGCGCCGGCGACTTGCCGAAGGTGTGGTCGATCACGAAGTCGGGGCGGTACTCCTGCGCGATCGCCAGCACCTGCGCGCTCACATCGACCCCCGGCGGCGGCACCGCGAAGGTCCGCAGCTGATAGCCCTCGGTTTTCTGCAAGGCTTCAAGGATCGGGAGCGGCTCGTGCCCGGCCGGGTTATCGTAGAAGATGTAGGCGATCTTCTTGCCATTGAGGCTGCCGCCCAATTGCTCTTTGGCGTACTTGATCCCGGCCGCCGCCTGCGACCAATAGGTCGCCGCGATCGGGAAGAGATACGGGTAATACTTGCCGTCGGCCGAGGCGGCGATGCCGAACCCGGGCGAGGTGCCGGGGATCTTGTCCTGCTCAAGCTTGGCGTTGAGCGCCTCGGTGATCGGCGTACCGTAGATCATGATGCCGAGGGCGCCTTGCTGCTTTTCGCGCTCGTAGGCTTCGACTGCGAGCGGCACCTTGTATTGCTGATCGATCTCGGGATCGTTGATCTTCCACCCGTCGATCCCGCCTTGCGAGTTGATCAGGTTGATATAATCGTGAACCCCCGGACATAGCGCGGTGCCGACGATCTGGGTGGGGCCGGTGCGGTCGCACTGGACACCGATTGTGATCGTCTTGGTCTGCGCCTGCGAGACCCCGGCCCAGGCAAGCCCGGCCAACATTGCGGCTGAGAAGACGCCCAGCCTGACCGACACGCCTCTCATGACTTCTCCTCCCTTTGGTATTGTTTGCAGTCAGTAGGAAAATGGCCAAACCCTGAAGTAGTTACGGATGTTGCGCCACAACCGGTCGAGGCCCTCCGGCTCGACCACCAGGAACAGGATGATCAACGCGCCGAAAATGATCAGCCGCAGGTTCGATACCATATTGGCGATCGGCACTCCGGACAGAAAAATCCCGCCGATATCGGTAAGCAGAAAGCGGGTCAGGATCGGCAATACGGTGATGAAGATCGCGCCGAAGACCGAGCCGAGCACCGAACCGAGCCCGCCGATGATGATCATCGCCAGGTAATCGATGGAGACGTCCAGCTGAAACTGCTCGTAATTGGCGATCCCCAGGTAATAGGTGTAAAGGACGCCGGTAACTCCGGCATAAAACGAGGAAATCGCAAACGAGTAGAGCTTGTAGCGGAAGATGTTGATGCCGATGATCTCGGCGGCGATATCCTGGTCGCGGATGGCGATGAAGGCGCGGCCGATGCGGCTGCGCATCAGGTTGAGGGTGGCGACGATCGCCAGCACCGCAAAAAACAGCAAAAACAGGTAAAGCTGCTGCTGGCTGGCGAGCTTGACGCCGAACACCGTCGGCGGCGGCACCTGGATCGACGACTCGATGCCGCCGGAAATCCAGGTCACATGATTGATGATCCACTCGATGATGAATTGCGCCGCAAGGGTGGCGATCGCCAGATAGATTCCCTTGATGCGCAAGGACGGGATGCCGACGATGACGCCGACCGCCGCGGCCATCAGCCCGCCGGCCGGGATCGCCAGCCAGAACGGCGCATGGATGCGGGTGATCAGGTTGGCGGCGGTATAGGCGCCGACCGACATGAAGGCGCCGTGGCCGATCGAGATCTGCCCCGTGTAGCCGACCAGGATGTTGAGGCCGAGCGCGCCGACCGTCGCGATCAGGATCAGGTTGAGGATCGTCGTCAGGTAGGGGCCGAACGTCAGCGGCACGATGATGACGAAAAACACGGCAAGCACCGCCGCCGCCATCTGCGCAATCGGCAGCGGGAACAGCGCCAGATCGGCCGCATAGCTGGTCTTGAAGACGCCGGACTCGCGGTGGAACATGAGGTGTCGCTACTCCCGCAAGGTTCACACGCGCTCGATCCGGCGGCGCCCGAACATGCCCTCGGGACGCACCATCAGCACGGCAATCATCAGCAGATAAGGGATGAAATCCTTGGTGCCGCCGCCGACAACCGGATCGAGAAACCCGGCCGACAGGTTCTCCACGACTCCCACGATCAGGCCGCCGACAACCGCACCCAGGATAGAGTCGAGACCGCCGAGGATCATCACCGGGAACACTTTGAGGCCGACCAGTGCCAGCTGGTTGTCGACCGCCAGCATGGAGCCCCACAGGATGCCGCCCAATGCCGAGACGACGCCGCCGAGCGCCCAGGCCAACGCGAAATAGCGGCGCACGTTGATGCCCATCGCCATCGCCACCTGCTGGTTGTCGGCGACGGCGCGCATTGCCACCCCGACCCGGCTCTTCAGAAAGAACCAGGCGAAGCCGGCGAGAAAGAGGAGGCTGACGATCCCGCCGACGATCTCGATCGGCGGCAGGATGAGCGGCCCGATCAGCACCGGCGTGCTGGGGATCGGCAGCGGGATCGTCTTGATGCCGGCGCCGAACGCGAGCGTCGCGGTGCCCCGCAGCACCGAGGCGAGCCCGATCGTAGCCATGATGACGGCAATGACCGAGCGCCCGATCAGCGGCCGCAGCACAACCCGCTCGAGGCCGAACCCGAGGGCGATCATGCCGGCTATCGCGACGAGCACCCCCATCCACCACGGCAGGCCGGCGAGGTCGATCGTCGCCGCGGCGAGAAAGCCGGCGAACATGACGAACTCGCCCTGGGCGAAGTTGATCGCGTCGGT
>DASUKH010000218.1:0-7429 GCA_036278835.1 Allostellaceae bacterium | reverse complement strand
GGCGGGGGAGCGTTGCGCGGTCAACATCGTCGGCAGCTTTCCCGAAGGCGGCGAGCCGGGGCGCGGCGACTGGCTCATCGATCCGGCCCTGCACAGGCCCTCCGGCCGCCTCGACCTCATGATCAGGGTGTCGCGCCAGGCGCCGGCGCCGTTGCGCGACGGGCTGCCGCTGCATCTGCATCTCGGGACCGAGGACGCTGTGGCGCGCGCCGCGGTGCTCGGCGCCCGCGCCATCGCTCCCGGCGAGACCGGGTTCGTGCAGCTCGACATCGAGCGGCCGGTCGCCGCGTTATGGGGCGACCGGGCGATCCTGCGCGACCACGCGGCGCGCCATACCCTGGCCGGCGGGCGGGTGCTCGATCCGGCGCCGCCGCGTCGCGGCCGCAGCCGCCCGGAGCGGCTGGCGGCGCTCGCGGCGCTCGCCGAACCCGATCCTGGCGACGCGCTCGAAAAGCTGGTCGCGGCGGGCGGGATCGTCCCGCTGGCGCCGTTTGCCCTCGCCCGCAACCTGCCGCTCGTCGAAATTGCGGCGCTGGCCGAGGCAGGCGATTGCCGCCTTCTGGGGGCGGGTGCGGCGGCGGTCGCCGTCAGCCCGGCGCGGCTTGCCGAAATCGAGGAGGCGCTCGCGGCGGCATTGGCCGAAATGCACCGGGCGCAGCCCGACGCACTCGGGGTGGCGCGCGCCGCTCTCGTCGCGCGATTGCACGGCGCGCCGTCCGAGGCGGTGTGCGAGGCGGCGCTGGCCGGGCTGACCGCTTCCGGGCGGGTGGTGCGCGAGCGGGCGCTGCTTCGCCTTGCGGAACACCAGCCGCGCCTTGGCCGCGAGGACGAGCGGCTGTGGCAGGAGGTGGCGCCGCTCCTCACGGCCGGCGGGCTGCGGCCGCCGCGGGTGCGCGAATTGGCCTCCGCGCTCAGCCGCGACCCCGACCGGCTGACCCGCGCGCTAAAGCGGATCGAACGCTTTGGCCATATCGCGGCGGTGGCGCCCAACCGGTTTTTTCTGCCCGACACCATCGCGCAACTGGCCGGGCTGGCGCAGCTACTCGCCAGCGAAAGCGAGGAGCGGAGCTTTACCGCCCAGCTGTTCAAGGACCGCTCCGGCATCGGCCGCAACCTGACGATCGAAGTGCTCGAATACCTCGATACGATCGGCGTCACCCGGCGGGTCGGCGACGCGCGCACGATCCTGCGCGATCCCGGCGAGATGTTCGGCTGAAGCCGCCTCCCTGGGCGCCGCTAAAAATGAGGGCAATGCTTTGGAATTTGACGAATATTTCCCGCGGCGATAACCTTGAGAAAAGCAGGGGAGGGCTTCATGGCCGGGCACACCGTAACCCGCGCTCAGCTCGCCGAGGCGGTCTATCAAGAGGTCGGGCTGTCGCGCAACGAATCGGCCGAATTGGTCGAGTCGGTGATCGCCGGGATCGCCGCCGCGCTTGAACGCGGCGATATGGTGAAAATATCCTCGTTCGGCAGCTTCGCCGTTCGCCAGAAAGGGGAGCGCGTCGGTCGCAACCCGAAAACCGGCGAAGAGGTGCCGATCAGCCCGCGCCGGGTGCTGGTGTTTCGCGCCTCGCACGCCCTCAAGCACCAGATCAACAACGGGCTGGCCGATGCGGTGCCGGAAGCGGGTGCCGCCGCAACATCGGCTGTCGCACCCCGAGCCGGAAAGGCGGCTTCTGCCTGAGGCGGTGTCGAAGGGCGTGGCGCCGCCCGTCCCTGCGGGCAAGCGGGCGGCCGCGTTCCGCACGATCGGCGAGGTCGCCGGGGAACTCGCACTGCCGGCGCATGTGCTGCGTTTCTGGGAATCGAAATTCCCGCAATTGCAGCCGCTGAAACGCAGCGGCGGCCGGCGCTATTATCGTCCGGAAGACGTCGAGTTGCTGCGCCGCATTCGCCGCCATCTGCACGACGAGGGCTATACGATCCGCGGTGTCCAGAGCCTGCTTGACGGCGCGCCCGCCGCGGAGCCGCGCAAGGCCGCCCTCGAAGACATCCGCCGCGAGCTGCAGGAAGCCCGCGCCCTGCTCGACCGCCTGCTCCGCCGCCTCGCGCCATAACCGGCTCGCGCGTTGCACCGACGGTGGCGCGCCGGTATGATCGGCGGTCCGGTCGGAGCGTAGCGCAGTCTGGTAGCGCATCAGCATGGGGTGCTGAGGGTCGTGAGTTCGAATCTCACCGCTCCGACCATCCTGCTCAAAAACATCGAGATATCGCGATGACCGCCGCTCCCGGTGTGGCGAGCGACCGGGTGCTGGCGCGGCTGACGGCGCTGCATCCGAAGAAGATCGACCTGTCGCTCGGGCGCACCCAGCGCCTGCTCGCGGCGCTCGGCAACCCGCAGGACCGGCTGCCGCCGATCGTCCACATCGCCGGCACCAACGGCAAGGGTTCGACCGTCGCGACCCTGCGCGCCTGCCTGGAGGCGGCGGGCTTCCGGGTGCATGTCTATACCTCGCCGCACCTCGTGCGCTTTCACGAGCGCATCCGTCTCGCCGGGCGGCTGATCGACGAGGACGCGCTGCTCGCGGTGCTGGAGGAATGCGAACGGGCCAATGGCGGCGCGCCGATCACGTTTTTCGAGATCACCACGGCGGCGGCATTTCTCGCCTTCGCACGGCAGCCGGCCGACATCGTGCTGCTCGAAGTCGGCCTCGGCGGCCGGGACGATTCGACCAACGTGGTCCGCCACCCGGCGGCGACCGCGATTACCCCCGTTTCGCTCGATCACCAGGCGTTTCTCGGCAACACCATTGCGGCGATCGCCGGCGAAAAGGCCGGCATCCTGAAGCCCGGCGTGCCCGCGATCATCGGGCCGCAGCTGCCGGAAGCGGCGGCGGTGATCGCCGCCCGCGCCGTCGCGATTGGCGCGCCACTCTACCGCTACGGGCAGGAATGGCGCTGCGCCGGCACTTCGGAAGGATTTTGGTACGAGGGAGCGAAATGGCGCCTCTCCCTGCCGCACCCGTCATTGCCGGGGGCGCATCAGATCGCCAATGCCGGGATCGCGATCGCCTGCCTTGAGCAGCTTTCGGATTTTTCGGTTTCGGTGGCAGCGATGGCAGCTGGGCTGCGGCATATCGAGTGGCCGGCCCGGCTGCAACGCCTGATGACCGGGCCACTGGTTAATCTGCTGCCGCCCGGCTGGGAATTGTGGCTCGACGGCGGCCACAACCCGGCGGCGGGGGAAATCCTGGCCGCGGCCGCCGCGGATTGGTGCGACCGCCCGCTCGATCTCATTGTCGGCATGCTGAACACGAAGGATGCGGCCGGCTTTCTGCAACCGCTCGGGCGACACGCGCGCCGGCTTTACGCGCTCACCATTCCCGGCGAGGACAACGCGCTGCCGGCCGCGGCAATCGGCGATGCGGCGCGCGCCGCCGGCCTCGCAGCGACCGAGGCGGCGTCAGTCGAGGCGGCCGTGCGGGATATCGTCGCAGCGGATGGGAAACCCGCCCGCATCCTGATCTGCGGCTCGCTGCACCTTGCCGGCGTGGTGCTCGCCGAAAATGGACAGGAACCGGGGTGAGGCGCCGCTACAGCGCCGAGCGCACCCACTCGTAAAGCTTGCTCTTCGGCAGCGCGCCGATCTTGGTGGCGGCAACCTGGCCATCCTTGAACAGGATCATCGTCGGGATGCCGCGCACCCCGTATTTGCGCGGGGTCTGCGGGTTCTCGTCGATATTGACCTTGGCGACCGTCAGCTGACCGGCCATTTCGCCGGCCAGCTCGTCAAGGAACGGCGCGACCATCTTGCACGGTCCGCACCATTCGGCCCAGAAATCGACCAGCACCGGCTCCGTGGCGCCCAGCACCTCGGCATCGAAGCTGCTATCGCTGACCGCCTTCGGCTTCATCGCTGCCACTCCCGCTTGTTCCGGGCGAAATTAGGGGAGCCGCAAATCGAGCGTCAAGGGCGCCCGCCGCCGCGCCTGCGGCGTCGTGCCCCCTCGCCGCATCGCGGAACCATCCCCACTTTCGACGCGCAGCGAAACCAGCCCCTGTCCGCCATGACCACTTTCGACAGCATCACCGAGCCGGCCATCGCCGCCCTCGTCGACCGGTTTTACGCGAAGGCCCGCCTCGACCCGATGATCGGCCCGGTGTTCAACGAGGCAGTCGCCGACTGGGACGATCATCTCAGCCGGCTGCGTGATTTCTGGTCGTCGGTGATGCTGACGACCGGCCGCTACAAGGGCAACCCGATGATGGCGCACCTGCGGCAGCCGATCGAGCCGGCGTTTTTCGAGCGCTGGCTAACCCTGTGGGCGGAAACCGCCGGCGAGGTGTTTTCACCGGAACTCGCGGCGCAGTTCCGCGAAAAGGCTCAGCGCATCGCCCAGAGCCTCAAACTGGCGCTGTTCTTCCGCCCCGGCGACCTCGCGGTCCGCGCCGCCCCGTAGCTGGAGCGCCGGCACCGCCGGTCCATTGCCCGATCGCGAGCGCTTCGCTTCTCCTCGCGGCCAAGGTAGCCTGTGTCCGATGCACGATCTGCGCTGGATCCGGGAGAACCCGGAGGAATTCGATCGCGGCCTCGCGCGCCGGGGCCTGCCGCCGCGCGCCGCCGAGGTGCTGGCCTTGGACAAGGATTGGCGGGCGCTGGAGACGCAGGCACAGGAATCGCAGGCGGTGCGCAACCGGCTGTCGCGCGAGGTCGGCGCCGCCAAAAAGCGTGGCGAGTCGGCCGACGCGCTGATCCGTCAGATCGAGCAGCAAAAGGGCGAGGAAGCCGCGAACGCCGAGCGGGCCGGCGCGTTGCGGCGCGATATCGATGGCCTGCTGGCGAGCCTGCCCAATTTGCCGGCCGCCGATGTCCCGGACGGGCCGGACGAGACGGCCAATGTCGAGCTTCGCCGGGTCGGCGAGAAGCCGTATTTCGATTTCGCGCCGAAGCCGCACGAGGCGATCGGCGAGGCGCTCGGACTGATGGATTTCGCGACCGCCGCCAAATTGTCAGGGTCGCGCTTCGTCGTACTGAAAGGGGCGCTGGCGCGGCTCGAACGGGCGCTTGGGCAATTCATGCTCGACCTGCACACCAGCGCGTTCGGCTACACGGAGATCGCGCCGCCCTATCTGGTGCGCGAGGAGACCGCGTTCGGCACCGGCAACCTGCCAAAGGCGGCCGAGGACATGTTCCGCACCACCGAAGGATTATGGCTGATCCCGACCGCCGAGATGCCGCTGACCAACATGGTCGCGGGCGACATCCTCGACGAATCCAGGCTGCCGCTGCGGTTTACCGCCTGGACGCAGTGCTTCCGTTCTGAGGCCGGCGCCGCCGGGCGCGACACTCGCGGCATGATCCGCCAGCACCAGTTCTCGAAGGTCGAGTTGGTGTCGATCACCACCCCCGAGCAATCCGAGGCCGAGCACGAGCGGATGACCGCCAGCGCCGAGGAGGTCCTGAAGCGGCTCGGCCTCGCCTACCGGGTCGTGCTGCTGTCTTCCGGCGACATGGGGTTCGCGGCGCGCAAGACCTACGACCTCGAAGTCTGGCTGCCCGGCCAGAACGCCTACCGCGAGATTTCGAGCTGCTCCAATTGCGGCCCGTTCCAGGCGCAGCGGATGAAGGCGCGCTGCCGCCCGGCCGGCGGGAAAGGGACCCGGCCGGTGCACACGCTGAACGGCTCCGCCCTCGCGGTCGGCCGCACCCTGATCGCGATCCTCGAGAATTTTCAGCAGCCGGACGGCACGGTCGCGATCCCGCCGCCGTTGCAACCGTATATGGGCGGGCAACAGGCGATCCGGCGAACGGGCGAGCATGGCTGACAGGCTGATCGACGCGACCAAATGCCGGATCCTGATCTGCAACGATGACGGCATCGACTCGCCGGGGATCAAGGTGCTGGAGCGGATCGCAAGCAGCCTGTCGGACGATGTCTGGGTGGTGGCGCCGGCCCTTGAACAGAGTGGTGCCAGCCATTCGTTGACGACGCGCCGGCCACTGCGCCTGATCCAGCGCGGCGAGCGGCGCTTTGCGGTGGACGGCACGCCGACCGACTGCGTGCTGCTGGCGATCAAGCGCGTGTTGCGCGACCGGCCGCCCGATCTCGTCCTGTCCGGGGTCAACGCCGGCAGCAATGTCGGCGAGGATATGACCTATTCGGGCACCGTCGCGGCGGCGATGGAAGCGACCCTGCTCGATATCCCGGCAATGGCGCTGAGCCAGGAATATCGCGACGGCAGCCCGGTGCCGTGGGAGACCGCCGAATCCCTGGGGCCGGACGTGATCCGGCGCCTCTTGCGCCTCTCGTGGCCCGACAGCACGCTCTACAACATCAACTTTCCACTGGTGCCGCCCGCCGCGGTACGCGGCATCGCGGTGACCAGCCAAGGCAGGCGCGTCATCGCCGACAATTTGACCGAGGGCGTCGATCCGCGCGGCCGGCCCTATTTCTGGATCGGCCCGGTGCGCGAGGCGAGAGGCGCCGAGCCCGGCACCGACGTCGCCGCGCTCGGCGACGGCAAGGTCACGGTCACCCCGATCAACCTCGACCTGACCAACCGCCCGCTTCTCCCCGTCCTGCGGCGGCTGTTTGAAGAGTAGGATTCGCAGGGTGAGGTCGGCCGCCATGCGTCCTTCGAGGCCCCGCTTCGCGGGGCGCCTCAGGATGAAGCCTTCTTAATGCCATTAGGATCGTCCTCATGGTGAGGAGCGCCGCGGCAAGCCGCGGCGCGTCTCGAACCACGCACGGCGCCGATGCAGCGGCTTTCAGCTGGAGGTCGGCTGGTCCGCAGCGCCAAGCTCGTACAAACCCTTGGCGAGCCGTTCGGGGAGTTCGGCTTCCTCGGCCAGTTCGACGATGATCGCGTCGTCCGGCATCGCCTCGGCCTCGGCCAAGGCAAGCGACCAGTCGGCTCCCGCGTAATCGCCGGTGCCGGTGCGCATCACCGCCCAGACGCCGCGCCGCGCCTCGTCGGAGAGACCGTCGATGGCCTCGCGCAGCGCCTGCCGCGCCGGCTCGTCGGGCGGCAGCGCGGCCAGACCGACCTCGGCAAACGGACGCCCCTCGCCGCGTTCGGGCGGCGGCTCGCCGAGGTCGCGCTCGGCGATCTGGCTCAGCATGCGGTCGCGCGCCTCGCGGGCGGCGGCAGCGAGATCGGCGACGTGTCGCGCCGCGGCGATGGTTCCGCTGTCGAGCATGATCCTTCCTCCTGCGGGGTTCCTGTCCGGCTAACTCCGTCAGCGCCGCCGGGTTCAGCCCTAACCGGGTTCAGCCCTGCCCGGCTTCAGCTCTGCATTGCGCGAATACCGCCTCTTAATGATTGTCGCGGCCCGGCCAAATGAGCGATGCTGGAGGCAACCGATGAACGGCACATTTGAGCGAGAAGCCGGAGCAATGAGGATCGACAACGCGGTCAATATCGAAGACCTGCACCGCATGGCCAAACGGCGCCTGCCGAAGGTCGCCTTCGACTTTATCGAGGG
>DASUKH010000217.1:0-16930 GCA_036278835.1 Allostellaceae bacterium | reverse complement strand
CGCCGCGATCTCGGCGGCGAGCGAACCGCCGACCGAGCTGCCGGCAAGATCGGCGCCGTCGAGCCCGGCCTTGTGCACCAGCTGACGCGCCGCCACGACCCAGTCGAGGTGATTGTCGAGGACGGTGTGGCCGCGCTCGCCGCCGGGAAAACCGGGCAGGGACGGCACAATGACGGTGCGCTCACGAGCCAGCGCATCGAGAAACGGGATCCAGCGCGGCAGCCCGCCAAACCCGGCGAGAAAGCCCAAAAGCGGGCCGCTGCCCTTCTTCCAAACGCGGCAGGAAAAGCCGTTTATCTCGACAGTGGACGTTTCAGGTTGGTTCACAAACACCCCCGGTGCTTCTGCATTTGCCGGCGTTGTCGATCGCGCCTCCCTCATCCTCGCCGTGATCGATCAGCGCAGCAACCCTGCGGCTCAACTCGGCTGGCCGAAACGGCTTCAAAATCATCGAAAACTCGTCGGCCCCGGCGGTTTCGAGACCGGCATAGCCGGTGGTCAGCAGCACTCGGATCCCGGGGCGGATCGTGCGCGCCCGCCGCGCCAGCGCTACCCCGGACAGGCCGCCGGGCATCACGATGTCGGTGAACAGCAGATCGAGCGGCCCCGGCCGGCGCAGAACGGCCAGCGCCTCCCTGCCGTTGCGCGCGACGCTGACCTCGTAGCCCAGACTGCTCAAGGTCTCGACCGAAACGTCGCGCACATCGTCGTCGTCCTCGACGATGAGCACCGCGCCCGAACCGGACGGCCGCGCCTCGCCGGCGGCGACCGGTTCAGCGGCGGCCGCTTCGGCAACGGCGCGCGGCAAATAGAGGGTGACGCCGGTCCCGGCGCCCGGTGCGCTTTCGAGGCGGACCCCGCCGCCCGACTGCCGGGCAAAGCCGTAAACCATTGAGAGGCCCAGGCCCGACCCCTTGCCGATCTCCTTCGTCGTATAGAACGGCTCGAAGGCTCGGGCCGCGACCTCGGGCGGCATGCCGGCGCCGGTGTCGCGCACCGCGAAGGCGATGTAGGCGCCGGCCGCCAATTCGAGCTCCGCCGGAACCTCGTGCGGCGCCACGTCGCGGGTGTGCAGGGTAATGCGCCCGCCATTGGGCATCGCGTCGCGGGCATTGATGACGAGGTTCAAGGCCGCCGCCTCGAACTGCGCCGGATCGATCTCGCAATGCCCGAGGCCGGAGGCGCGATCGACGACGATCTCGACGCTCTCGCCGACCGCCCGCCGCAACAGCACCTCGATCTCGCGCAGCAGGGCATTGAGATCGGCGGCCACCGGCCGCAGCGCCTGGCGACGGGAAAACGCCAGCAGCTGCTGCGTCAGCCGGCTGCCGCGCTCGGCCGAGCGCAGCGCGGTCGCCGCCAGGTCCCGGATGCGCCCGCGCTCGGCCTGGTGCGCGATCAGATCGACGCAGCCGATCACAGCGGTCAGCAGGTTGTTGAAATCGTGCGCCACGCCGCCCGTCAGCTGCGCCACCGCCTCGAGCTTCTGCGACTGCTGCAGCCGCTCCTCGATGCGTTGCCGCTCGGTGATGTCGCGCACGATCGTGATCACGCCGACGATCGTCCCCGCCTCGTCATGGAGCGGCGTGAAATCGGCCTCGTACACGATCTCGATACCGCGCGCCCCGGAGAAGTAGCGGCGGTTGCGCAACTCGACGCGACGGCCGGCGAGGGCGTCGCGCCACGCCTGCCCGACCGGGCCGTCCACTTCGTGCGGGAACGCCTCGAACACCGTGCGGCCCAGCACCTCGGCGCGGGAGCGGCCGTTGATCCGCTCCATGCCGGCATTCCACACCAGATAGCGGAGGTCGGTATCGACGACGATGATGCCCTCGGCGATGCTCTCGACGACCAGTTGCGACAGCACCCGTTCGCGGCGCAGCCGCTCGTTGAGATCGGCGAGTTCCGCGGTGCGCGCCGCGACGCGGGCTTCAAGGCCCTCGGTCAACTCCCGCAACGTGGCTTCGGCGCGCTTGCGCTCGGTGATGTCGATGCTGATCCCGGCGACCCGTACCGGGCGCCCGCGCTCGTCGCAGGTCACCGCCATGCCCTTGGCGAGCATCCAGCGGATCGTGCCGTCCGGGTGCAGGACGCGGAAATCGAATTCCGAGACGGTGGGATCGACCCGCCGCCGCTCGGAGGTGGCGCGCGCCGCGGCGCGGTCGTCGGGGTGTACGGCGCGCCGCCACGCCCCGAGCAGGTCGCTGCCGCTTGTACCGGCATCGATGCCGAGCAGCCGATACATCTGCGGCGACCAGTAGAGCTCGTCGGTCAGCAGGTCCCAGTCCCAGACCCCGACCCCTGCGCCTTCCTGGGCCAGCCTGAGCCGCTCCTCACTGGCGCGCAGCGCCGCTTCGTTGGCCAGAGGCTCGGCGGACTGCCACAATAGGCAGGTCAGCCCGCCGCGCAGCTTCGTTGCGCGCAACCGCAGCCCGTCTGCGTGGTCCGGGAGAGCCGTTTCGACTTCGATCGTCCCGCCGCTCTCGACAACATGCCGCAGCCGGCGTTCGGCCTCGCCGCCGGCGAGTTGCGGGAAACGGTCCCAGAGAGGAATGCCGATCACGGCGTCGCGACCGCTGCCGCACAATTCGCAGGCGCGCCGGTTGGCGTAAACCATCCGCCATTCGCGATCGATGACGCACACCGCGTCGCGGATGTGGTCGAGGAGGTCGGTTGCGAGGCCGCTGAGGTCTGGCAGGAGCGCGACCGCGCCATCCGTCAGCAAGGTCATCGGCGCCATCCAACCTCCGTAAAGGGCGGCGGTGGGCATGCCGGCGCGGGCCTGCTGCTACTTGCCGGCCGCCTCCGGGCCGATCTGCCTGGAGTGCGCGCCGCCGGAGCGAACCGGCGGACGAGCGATTGGCCCGGTGCGCCGCAAAAGGTGCTGGCAACGCGTGTTTTGCGCCTCGCCGGCCGAGTCGGCAACCCCCTTTGCACCGGGCAGACGGGCGCGGTTCGGGCCAAGCTGCGGCAGCTGCATTCCCGGCGCGGGCCAAGCCCCACGTCAAAGAATTCGCTGCATCGGCGGCATGCGTCGTTCGAAACGGGCCGCGGCTCTGCCGCGACCCTCCTCACGATGAGGATCAGCCGATTATGGCATTAAGAATCCTCATCCTGAGGAGCGCCCGAAGGGCGCGTCTCGAAGGACGCACCGGCGGTTATTCAGCGCTTTTCGATAGATTCGCACGCTCCTGCGCCGGCGGCCGAGCTTATTCCGCCGCCAGCGCGGGCGGGCGGAAGGCCGGGACGGCGGCGCGCTCGGCCTGGCGCATCGGCTGCGGCCACCAGCGGTCCTCCCACTCGGCGAAGACATCGCGCAGTTGCGGCAGTACCTTCTCCGAGAACAGGCCGGTGTTATAGGTCGCCAAGTCCTTGGACATGTTGCCAAACTGCAGGAGCAGCATCAGGTGGCCGACATTGAGCTTGTGCGCCACCTCCTTTAATTGCGCGGCGACCTCGTCGGGCGAGCCGATAATGACGTAGCCCTTGTCGATGATGGCGTCCATCTCGCGCGCCAGCGTCGAGAACTTGGTCTCGTAGCGCTGGCTGTTGGCGGCGGCCTGCTGCACCTGGCCCTGGATGCCGCGCCGCTGGGTCTCCTCGGTCGTGTAGCCGGGCGGGCCGGCGAAGCGTGGGTCGATGTGCAGGCAGCGGCCGTAAAAATATTCGGCCGGCTCGCGGTAGAGCCGGTAGGCCTCCTCGCGCGTTTCGGCGACCCCGACGAACTGCAGAAAGCCGGCCTGATACGGGTTGCGGTCCTTGCCGAGCCGTTCCATCTCGGCCCAGAACCCGTCCATCGTGGCTTGCCCGGCCTTGTAGCCGTAATAGGAAAGGTAGCAATAGACGTGGTCCATCTGGGCGCACCACCGCCACGTCTCGACCGAGCCGCCGCCCGGGATCCAGATCGGCGGGCGCGGCTTCTGTACCGGGCGCGGCCAGATGTTGACGTAGCGTTGCTGGTTGTAGCGGCCGTTGAAGGCGAACGTGTCGGGTTCGGTCCACGCCTTGACGACGAGGTCGTGCGCTTCGAGATAGCGCTCGCGCAGCATCGACGGGTTCTGGCCGTAGGCGTAGCAGGTGTCCATCGGCGAGCCGACCGGGAACCCGGCGATCAGCCTGCCGCCCGAGATCACGTCGATCATCGCAAATTCTTCCGCCACCCGGGTCGGCGGGTTGTAAAGCGCCAGCGAGTTGCCGAGCACGCACAGCGCCGTGTCGGTGGTGCGCCTGGCCAAGGACGAGGCGATCAAATTGGGCGACGGCATCAGCCCGTAGCCGTTGTTGTGATGCTCGTTGACGCAGATGGCGTCGAAGCCGCACTCGGCGGCATATTCGAGCTCGTCCATGAAATCGTTGTACATGTGATGAGCGCGCCGCGGGTCGAACAACGACGAATGGATATCGACCCACACGCTCGGGTTCTTCTCACGGAAATCGTCGGGAAGTTCGGTGTACGGCATCAGGTGGAACCACATCAGCTTCATCGTCTTCCTCCCGAACGGCGTTCAAAATCTGCCGCAGCGTGATCCCCGCTTGCGCCAGCGTCAACCCGCTCGCGCCCGCCCGCCGCTCGCCGTCTGGTGCAATCGACCCGTCCGAGGTTGCTGTTGACAGCCCCTCGCGGCAGGATTTTCCTTGTCGCCGCGGTGCATCCCCACCCCTGCGATTGCCGGCTCCGCCCGGACACCACGCTGGAGGAAGCATGCGATACGTTTGCGACGCGCCCGGCGGCAGGACCTGGTTTCGCATCGAGACCGAGGCCGAGGCGGTCTCTGAGTCGGACACGATGCGCCACGCCGTCGAGAAATATTTCCGCAAGGAGCAGGACCGGGCGGCCCAGAGCTTCCGTCCGGTATCGAAGGTCTATTTCGAGCAGGAGATCGGCCTCAAGGCGCATATCCAGCGCGAGATGCCGCTGTTTTTGACCCTGCGCGACGGCGAGGGCAACCCGCTGGCGACCGCGATGCTGCCGCCGAACGGCCGCGAGGACCGCAGCTTTCGCCCGATCATCGTCGGGCCGGGCAACGCCGACCCCTATCCCGAGCAGGGCGATGCGATCCGCGCGCTGGCGCAGCATTACGGCATCACTCTCGAACGCGCCCGCTGCTACCCCTACCGGCGCGACTGATGACCCCGCGCCAAGCGCTCCGGCAACTGATCGCCGCCGGCCTCTATACGATGGTGCCGGGCGCCTACGACACGCTGACGGCGCGGCTTGTCGAGCAGGCCGGGTTCGCAGCCGTGTACCTGACCGGCGGCGGCTATTCGCGGGCGAGCGGCTATCCCGATCTCGGCCTGCTGACGCTGAGCGAGAACGTCCATTTCATCGCGCAGACGGTGGAGGCGGTTTCGATCCCGGTCATCGCCGACGCCGATACCGGCTACGGCAACGCGATCAACGTGACCCGGACGGTGCGCGAATACGAGAAGACCGGGGTCGCCGGCTTCCACATCGAGGACCAGGTCAGCCCGAAAAAATGCGGGCATTACGAGGGCAAGGAGGTTGTTCCCCTGGCCGAGATGGTCGGCAAGATCAAGGCCGCGGTCGATACAAGGCGGGACCCCGACCTCGTCATCATCGCGCGCTCCGACGCCCGCGCCGTCGAGGGCCTCGACGCGGCGATCGACCGGGTCAACGCCTGTCTCGAAGCCGGCGCCGATGTCGGGTTTGTCGAGGCGCCGCAGAGCGTCGAGGAATTGCGCGCCGTTCCGGGCCGGGTGCGAGGGCCGGCCCTCGCCAACGTTTTCGAGGGCGGCAAGACGCCGATGCTGGCGGCCTCGGAGCTAGCAGCGATGGGCTTCCGCCTCGGCATCTACCCGTCGCAGACCCAGCGCGCCGCGATCCGCGCCGCCCAGCGCGTCTTGACGGCGCTGCGGGAGGACGGCGAGACCAGCCGGGTCGAAGCCGACCTCGCGACCTTCCAGGAACGCGAGGAGGCCGTCGGCACCGCCCGCTGGCGCGCCCTCGAAGAGCGCTATCTGCGCTTCGAATAATCCCCGGACCTCCGGCCGGCATGCCGGCGATCCAGCGGATTGATCGATCCTGCCGTCACGCCTTGTACCGGGCGATCGCCGCCTCGTCGAATTCGAGGCCGAGGCCGGGCGTCGTCGGCATCAAGAGGTCCCCGTCCACCGGCTGCGGCACCGCCCGCCACAGCGGGAAGAGGCGCGGCATGTATTCGACGGTAAGGCCGTTCGGCGCCGCGCCGACCAGATGCACGTGGATTTCCGGGACGCCGTGGCTGACCACCGGCAGGTTGAACGCCTCCGCCATGCCGGCGATCTTCAGCCACGGCGTGATGCCGCCGCAGCGCACCTGATCGATCATCGGGATATCGACCGAGCGCGCCTCCAGCATGTGGCGGAACGGCACGATGCCCCACAAATATTCGCCGCCGGCGACCGGGGTCGAGAGGGCATCGGCGACCCGCGCAAGACCCGCATAATCATCGTGCGTCGTGACATCCTCCAGCCAGAAGAGGCCGACCCCGGCATCTTCGACCCGGCGGCCGATGTCGATCGCCTGCTCCGGCCGCCAGCGCTGGTTGATGTCGCACATCAACTCCATGTCTGGGCCGACCGCCTCGCGGATCAGGCGCGCCTGCTCGACCTCGCGCGCCGGATTCGTCGCGCCGGGCAGCCCGAGCTGCATCTTCGTCTGCCGGTAGCCCTTGTCGCGCAGCCGCCCGGCCGCAATCACAGCCTCTTCGAGCTTCAGCCCACGCCGCAGCGCCCCGCTGGCATAGGTGCGGATGCGGTCGCGCCCGCCGCCGAGGAGCTTCCATAAGGGCAGGCCGAGCGCCTTGCCCTTCACGTCCCAAAGCGCGACGTCGATCGCCGACATCGCCATCGTCAGGATGCCAGCCGGGCCGGCCGACCCGGCCGCCGCACGCAGTTTCGCCGCCACCGCCTCGACCCGCAGCGGGTCGTCGCCGAGGATCAGCACGCCCAATTCGTCGATCGCTTGACGCAGCGTGCGGGTCAGTGCGCCGCCAAAATACGAGACGCCCAGCCCCTCGATCCCGTCATCGGTGCGCAGCTTGAGCCAGACGATCGGGTTTTTGGCGTTCGGGTTTTCGGAAAACCCGGCGAGCGGCTCGTCATTGGGCAACAGCACGATGCCGGTTTCGAGCGAGGCGATTTTCATGGCGGAATGCTCCCAGCGATCTGAAAATCCGGTCAGGCCACCTGCAGCGCGCGCAAACCCGGCAGCAGCCGATCGCGGAACTCGCGCGCCTGCCTCTCCAGCTCGTCAAGGTTCTCCTCGGCGGTTTCCAGGCGCCGGCCGTCCTTGACAAGCCCGCGCCCCTGCGCGCCGATAACCTGCCAAGCGGCGCGGGCGAGGTCGTCCGGATTGCTGCGGCCCTGGGTCTGCGCCAGCAGGAACAGCTGGTTGGCGCGCGACACCCGAATGCCGGTTCCGGTCACCGGCGATGCCAGGATCGGCAGGTCGCCGCCGCCGCGCGCCTTGTCGAGCAGGAAGCGGTTGTGCCGTTCTGTGCGCGGCCGGACACGTTCCTGCGTCGCCGCGTCCTGCGCCGCCATCAGGTCGCCCTTGCCGCCGAGCACCATCACCGCCTCGTAGAGGGTCGACAGCGACATGTTTCTGCCCTGCAGCCGCGCCTCGATCTCGCCGACGGTGGCAGGTTCGAATTCGCCGATCGCGTCGAGCACCGGTTGATAGATTTCCGGGTTCAGGCCGATCGCGCCGAGCGGGCCGCTGGCGGTCAGCGCGATTTCTCCATGCGAGGCTGCCGGGACGATAACCCGCAGGCCGCGGATCGCTTCGGCCTGTTCGAGCGGCGACAGGCGCCGCGCCCCCTTTACCCAATAATCGCGGCGGAACTGCTGGTTGACGATGAAATCGCGCACCGACTGGCGGAATTCCGGGTCGGGCAGCCCGGCGAGAAACCGCTGCAGGTCCGGCGTCATGTTTAACGCATCGATATGATCGAGAAAATGCGCCGAACAGGCAAAGCTGAGCTTCGCCGCCGAAAGACTTTCCGCCACTTCGGCGAACAGGCTGGCCACCCAGTGCTGGTTGAAATATTCGTGCGCCAGATACTGCCGGCTCTGTTCGCGCATCCCCTTGAGCCGGGCCGCGATCGACGGGTTGGCGTTGGCGAAACCGGGGCCGAGCGCCATCAGCGTGTCGGCAAAGTCGAGCGCGGCGTCGATGCGCGGCGGGACGCCGCGTCCCGGCGCCTGCATCCGCTCGGTGTGCAGGTGCAGCAAATGCCGGAACGGCAGCGTCGCGGCGTGGCCGGGCTGGGTGTTGTAACTGATATAGAGAACCCCGCCGGGTTTCAGCTTGCGCCCGATGAAATCGACGATGACCCGGCGGTTCTCGTCGGATATCCAGCTCCACACGCCGTGCAGGCCGATATAGTCGAATTCGGGCAAATCGGCGCGGGTGGCGAATTCGGCGAAGGACTGGTCGAACAGCTGCGCGTCCGACCCCGCCGCCTCCGCCAGTTCGCGCGCAAAGGCGGCGTGAGCGGGGTTGAAATCGGTGCCCCACCAGCGCGCATCCGAGGCGGCGGCGTGGGCGTTGATGCTGAGGCCCTGCCCGTACCCCAGCTCGCATGCCGTCGCCACCGGCGGCGGGGCCAACCCGACATTCAGAAACGGGATCGCCAGCCGCAGCGGGCTCAGCTCCCCGTAATAGCCGAAGACGTAATCGACGCCGGGGATATAGCCATCGGTCCAGTCGCTCACCCGGTCCTCTTTCCTGCTAAGGCGGTCAGGCCCGGTAGCGGCTCAGTGTCGCCTCGTTGAACTCCAGGCCGAGGCCGGGCGCGGTCGGCAGCGGGAGTTCGCCGTTCTGCTGCATCGGCACTTCCTTGAAGAGCGGCATCAGCCACGGCATGTACTCGACCGTGAGGCCGTTCGGCACCGCGCCGATCAGATGGACGTGCACCTCCGGGATCAGGTGGCTGACGACGGGCAGGTTGAACGCTTCCGCCATGCCGGCGACCTTGAGCCATTGCGTGATGCCGCCGACCCGCACGAGGTCGATCATCGGGACATCGACCGAGCGGGCCTCCATCATGTGGCGGAACGGCGCGATCCCCCACAGGTACTCGCCGCCGGCGACCGGGGTCGAGAGCGCGTCGGCAATCCGCGCGAGGCCGGGGAAATCGTCGGCCGTCGTCACGTCCTCGAGCCAGAACAGGCCGACCCCGGAATCCTCGACGCGGCGGCCGATATCCATCGCCTGCTCCGGCCGCCAACGCTGATTGATGTCGCACATCAGTTTGATGTCGGGGCCGATCGCTTCGCGGATTTTGACCATCCGCTCGACCTCGATCGCCGGCGTCGTCTGGCCCGGCAGGGCGAGCTGCGTCTTCATCTCGCGCCAGCCTTTTTCCTTGAGCGTGGCGGCGGCCCTGACCACCCGGTCGAGCGACAGGCCGCGCATCAAGGCGCCACTGGCATAGGTCGGCACCCGCTCGCGCGCGCCGCCCAGCAGCTTCCACAACGGCAGGCCGAGCGACTTGGCGCGGATGTCCCACAGCGCGATGTCGAGCGCCGACAAAGCGAGATGATAGATGCCGCCCGGCCCAGCCGAGCCGCCGGCCGCGTTCTTCAATTTCTGGTGCACGGCGTCCACCCGGACGGGGTCGTCGCCGGCGATCAGCGCTCCCATTTCGTCGATCGCGTGCGCCAGGGTGCGGGTCAAGGCGCCGCCGAAATAGGCCACCCCGACACCCTCGATCCCCTGGTCGGTCTGCATCTTGAGCGTGACGATCGGGCGGGTGCCGTTCGGGTTCTCGACGGCGTCGGCCAGCGGCTCGTCGGCCGGCAGGATGACGATCTGCGTCCTGGTCGCGGTAATCTTCATGCGGGCACCTTCGGGCAGGGGAGGGCAAGGCAATTTGCCCGATGTTAGGCGCTTCGGAAGCCACATGCAAAATCGAGCGTGTCTCTCCGTTCGCCCGTCATTCCGGGGCTGCCCGAAGGGCGGAACCCGGGATCCAGGAACACAGGCGTCCAGGATATGGATTCCGGGTTCGCGAGCTGCGCCCGCGCCCCGGAATGACGTTCCTAGGCGGGGCAGAATGTGTTGACATGGGCGCCTGCGGAGTCCGGGAGGGCCGGCATGAAGCTGGGCGTCTTGCAATTCTTCTCCTGGCCGGAGCGGCGGGTGGCGCTCGAAACCGTGTTTGCCCGCGCCCTCGACCGCATCGAGATCATGGACCGGAGCGGCTACGACGCGGTGTGGCTGGCGGAGCACCATTTTTCGAGTTTCAGCGTCTGCCCGTCGGTGCACATGATGGGGACCCTAGCCGCCGCCCGCACCCGCCGGCTGCGCATCGGCACCGGCGTGTCATTGGCGCCGTTCTACCACCCGCTGCGCCTCGCCGAGGAAGTGGCGCTGCTCGATGTGCTGTCGGGCGGGCGGGTCAATTGGGGCGCCGGGCGCGGCTTTGCGCGGGTCGAGTTCGAGAATTTCGGGGTGCCGCCGGAGGAGAGCACAAGCCGCTTTCACGAGGCGGTCGATATCGTCTTGCGCGCTTGGACCGAGGAACGGCTCTCGTTCGAGGGGGTGCATTTCCGCTTTAACGGGGTCGAAGTGTTACCGAAACCGTTGCAAAAGCCGCACCCGCCGGTGTGGATGGCGGCGACCTCGGAGGGGGCGATCGGCTGGGCGGCAGCGCGCGGTTTCTCGATCCTGATGGACCCGCATTCGGCGCATCGCGATATCGGCCGCAAGCGGCGCCTCTATGCCGAGCGCCTCGCGGCGGCCGGGTTCAGCCTTGCCGGTCGCGACCTGCCGGTGGCGCGGCTGCTGGCATTGGGTGCCAGCCGGGAAGCCGCCGAAGCGGTGGCGCGGCGCGGCGCGGAGTGGATGGTCGCCTCCTATTTCGGCGCGCAGCACCGGCCGGTCGGGGTGACCGATCCGACCGCGCCCGGCGGCGACCCGGTGCGGCGCTATCTCGATGAGGTCATCCTGCACGGCACCGTCGACTCGGTGCTCGACGACATCCTGCGGCTGCGCGAGGAGATCGGGCTTGATTACCTGCTATGCGCGCCGCTCAGCCACGAAACCTTCGTGTTGCTGACCGAACAAATCCTTCCGCGATTGCCGTAGGGGCAGGTCCGAAAGCAGATGGACTTCGCGATGCTCAGCCCATCCTGCGCGGCGATGGCTGTAGGAGGGGCTGAGCGCAGCGAAGCCCATCGATCAATCGGGATCAGACCAGGAAGCCGGCGGCGATCGCGGTGACGGCGGCGAAGAGGAACGCGGCGAGGATCGCCGGCAAGAGCAGCCGATCCTGCGCGCGGTAGGCGGCGCGGTCGGTGCCCGCAGGGTCGGCGAGTTGGCCCGGCGGCGGACCCGCTGGCGGCTGGTGTGTTGCGCTCTGTGGCACGCCGATCTCCCGGTCAGGAATGGCGGTGCTTGGCGAGCCGGCCCGACGGTGCCGGCCGCCAGCTATCGAGTCGAACCGTCCGATTCCGGCGGCGGTTCCAGGCCGGGTGGTCAGGCCGGGCGGCGGCGGATCAGGCTGATCGGCTTGAGGCTCATCACCGTCTCGCCGCGCTGGTTCAAGACCTCGACGAGGCTGCGCACCACGCCCTGGTCGGGTTTGGAGCGCGACGGCCGCGCCTCGAGGATCGTCACCCGCAGGCTCAGCACGTCGCCCGGCCGCACCGGCTTGAGCCAGCGCAATTCGTCGAGGCCGGGCGAGGCGATGCTCGATGCGGGCGACAGGAAATTATCGGCAAACATCCGCATCATCAGGGCGCCGGTCTGCCAGCCGCTGGCAATGAGGCCGCCGAACGGCCCCGCAGCGGCCGCCGCGGGGTCGGTGTGCATCGCCTGCGGATCGTATTTGCGGGCGAACTCGACGATATCGGCGGCGCCGACCCGGATTTCGCCGGCGGTGAAGACCGCGCCGGCCGGATAATCCTCGAACCAGCGTTCGGTCATGGTGCTGCTGCTGCCGCGCGCTGCGGGTCCGGGTAGTCGATCAGCTTTACCTCCTCGCTCGCCGTATCGAGCACGGCGCAACTCAGTTGGAAACCGTTGCCGTTGTCGCGCCCCTCGCCGGCCGAACCCGGGTTGATCACCAGCACCCGGCCAACCCGGCGCACCAGCTGGCGGTGGGTATGGCCGTACAGAACGATGTCGGCGTCAGCCTCGGCAAACCGGGAGAGCAGGCCGCTTTCCGGGTGGACATAGGCGCCGCGCGGCTCCCACGGGGTCGAATGGACGAGCAGAAGGCGCCGGCCACCCGCGTCGAGAGCGCGGCGGGGCGGCTGGCCGGCGAGCCATTCCGCTAGTTCCGAATCGATGCCGCCGCGAGCGCGCGCCCGTTCGCCCGCCGGGCCGAAAAAACATTCCTCGTGATTGCCCTGAATCAAGGATGCCTCGCGCTCGCGAAGCAGCGCTGCGACCGGATTGGAAAACCGGTACTCGTAAATGGCGTCGCCAAGACAAAGCAGCATGTCGATACTGCCCATCAAGCGAAGCGCTTCGGTCAGTCCGGCGATATTGCAGTGAATGTCGGAGACGATGCCGATTCTCACGCGCGAGGCTCCGCCAGTTTTGTGTTCGGCGCCGCCTCGATTTCACCCCCGACGCCTGCGCCGCACCGCCGCAGCGGGAGCGTCGCGCGAACCGGCCACGCCAGGATCGGTCGACGGGAGTGAAGCGTTTCCTGCTCCGGGGTGTTTCCCACTCCGCGGCGCTCAGCCTCCGGTGTCCCTCCAAACTGCGCCCGGACGTCTCTGCTGGGAAGAGTGGCTAGCATGGCAATCGTCGATACCGTATGGGGGCGGCTGACGCGTTTCAATGCGCCACATTCCCCGACCGACCGCAAGCGGCGGTTTTTTACGGTGCTCGGGGCGGTTCGCGCAGCGCGCTGGCTGACACTGGCCGCCGTGCTGGCCGGGATCGCGTGGGCTGCGGCATGGGAGATGCGCACCTCGCGGATCGAGGCCTGGCTGTTCGCCCGGCTCGACCGCACGATGGATTATTCCGTCAAGCCGGGAGCGAGCCCGGCGATCGAATTCCCGAAAACCGGCCCTTACGACGCGCGCTACGGCTATTCGGAGCTGCCGGATTTCATCTCCGCGCTGGAGGCGCACCGTTACCGGATCGACAGCCAGGCACAGTGGTCGCCGGGTCTGCTGCGCTTCGTCAATCTCGGCGCCTACCCGATCTATCGGGAGAAGGACCAGGCCGGGCTTCGCATCTACGACCGCACCGGCAACCAGATCTACGCTGCGTGGTTTCCGCGCTGGGCCTACCAGAAATTCGACAGCATCCCGCCTTTGGCGGTCAAGACGCTGACCTTTATCGAGGACCGCTATCTGTTCGACCCGCACGAACCCGACCGCAACCCGGCGATCGAATGGAAGCGCTTCGCGCAGGCCGCCGCCGGCCGGGTGCTCGGTCTCGTGTTCCCCAACCTGCGCGACGGTGGCGGCAGCACGCTCGCGACCCAGATCGAGAAATTCCGCCACTCCTACCACGGGCTCACGCTCGGGGTCGGAGCCAAGATGCGGCAGATGCTGACCGCCACGGCGCGCGCCTATCGAGGCGGCCCCAACACCCTGAAAGAGCGCGAACGCATCCTCACCCGCTACATGGATTCGACGCCGCTCGCCTCGATGCCCGGTTACGGCGAGGTGATCGGCATCCCCGAGGCGCTGTGGATCTGGTTCGGCACCGATTACACGAAGGCCGCCAAGGTTCTCGACCGCACGCCGAACACGCCCGCCGAGCTGGCGCATAAAGGGCTGATCTATCGGCAGCTCTTGAGCCTCGTTCTGTCGGAGCGGCGGCCGACCTATTACCTCGTGCAGGACCGCAACGCACTGGCGGCGCTGACCGACGCCTCGCTCAAGATGCTGTCGGACGCCGGCATCATCAGCCCGAGGCTGCGCGACGCGGCGCTCGGCGCCGAATTGCATTTTCGCACCGACCCGCCGCCGGTCAACCCGGCGAGCGACGTGCACGAGAAGGCAGCCGACGATATCCGCAACAAGCTTGTCGGTCTGTTGGACCTGCCCGACCTTTATGCGCTCGACCGCCTCGACATGAGCGCCGAAACCTCGATCGACACCGCGGCACAGAACCGCGTGCTGGCGGTGATGCAGCAACTGGGAGACGAGGATTTCCTCGAGCAGCACGGGATGGTCGGCAAGCAGCTGCTGGGCGGTGGCGATCCCTCGAAAGTCACCTGGAGCTTCGTGCTGTACGAGCGCGGCAGCGACCGCAATTACGTCCGCATCCACGCGGACAGCCTGAACACACCGTTCGACCTCAATTCCGGCGCCAAACTGCAACTCGGCTCGACCGCCAAGCTGCGCACGCTGATCACCTATCTCGACATCATCAGCGTGATCCACGACCGGTTCGCGCCGCTGGCGCACAACCAACTAGTTTACATCGAAAACCACGCGAGCGACGCGCTGACCCGGTGGGGCGCCCAGTACCTTCTCCGCAACGGCGACCAGGGCTTGCAGGCGATGCTCGACGCCGCGATGCAGCGGACCTATTCGGCGGCGCCGGCCTCGTTCTTCACCGGCGGGGGCATGCAGAGCTTTGGCAATTTCACACGCTCGGAGGATTACGAAACCCCGACGGTCGAGGTCGCTTTTCAGCATTCGATCAATCTCTCCTTTGTGCGGTTGTTGAAGGATGTCGTCGATTATTACGTCGCGGCGAGCGGGGTAAAGATCGACGAATTGCTCGGCAACCCGGACGACCCGAAGCGGCAGGCCTACCTGCAACGCTTTGTCGATGCCGACAGCAAGCGATTCATGTACCGCTTCTACAAGGATTACGGCCAGATGAGCGGCGCCCAGGCACTCGACGAACTGGCCGACCGTGTCGACCCCTCCCCGAAAAAGCTGGCGACGATCTATCTATCGGCAAATCCGCACGCCCGGATCGCGCAGTTCCAGGCCTTCCTTTTGAAGCACCTGCCCGGCGTGGTGATCACCAAGGACGAGTTGTGGGAGCTCTATCTCGGCTATTCGCCGCGCAAATTCGATTTGAACGACCGCGCCTATATCGCCGGCGTCCACCCGCTCGAACTATGGCTGGTGCGCTATCTGCAGGACCATTCGAAACCGTCCTGGAAGCAGGTCCTCAAGGATAGCGCCAAGGTGCGGCAGCAATCCTACGCCTGGCTGTTCAACGGCAGCATCCACAAGCAGGACGTTCGCATCCGCATCCTGCTGCAACAGGACGCCTTCGACGGCATCTGGCAGAACTGGCACGCGGTCGGCTATCCGTTCGCGCATCTCGTGCCGTCGCTCGGCACGGTGGTCGGCGCCTCGGGCGACCGCCCGGACGCGCTTGCCACCCTGATGGGCATCATCATGCATGACGGGGTGCGGGTTCCGAGCGTCACGATCGAGCACCTGCATTTCGCGACCGGCACCCCCTACGAGACAAACATGTCGCCAGCGGCAAAGCCGGTGCGGGTGATGCCGGCGGCGGTGGCGAAGACCGTGCGAAACGCGCTCGGAGCGGTGGTCGCCGACGGCACCGCCTCGCGGCTGCGCGGCGCCTATGTCGAGGCCGATGGCACGCCGCTGCCGGTCGGCGGCAAGACCGGCACCGGCGACAACCGCTTCGATACGTTTGCGCGCGGCGGCGGGATCGCCTCGTCGCGGGTGGTCGACCGCACCGCCGCCTTCGTCTTCTTCCTCGGCGACCGCTTCTACGGCACCGTCACCGTCTATGTGCCGGGCAAGGACGCGGCGGATTTCGACTTTACCAGCGCCTTGGCCGTGCAGCTCCTCAAAGTGCTGAAGCCGGAATTGCAGCCGCTGCTATCGACCGCGACGGCGAGCGCCGCCCCGGCGGGACCGGCGAAGTCGCGGTCGTGAGATCGCCGCCCGATTTTTCGTGCATATAAAGAATTCGCTGCATCAACGCCGTGCGTGGTTCGAGACGCGCCGCCGCTGTGCCGCGGCGCTCCTCACCATGAGGCATGGCATTAAGAAAGGACCTCACCCTGAGGAGCGCCCGGGAACGGGGGAGTTCGCCATCGCGCCGCCGCGGCGGGCGGCGTAAGGTGGCGGTGCAGGCTTGGTGGGAGGGGCGGATGAAGATCAAGCGGATCGAGCATGTCGCGATCGCGGTCGAGGACCTCGACGGAATGGCGGCGATGATGCGCGACAAGTTCGGCATCGCGGTCGAATACGCCGAGGACCGCGCCGGCAGCGCCACCAAGCTGGCGATGCTGCCGGTCGGCGAAAGCTACATTGAGCTGCTGCAAAGCCTGGCGCCGGCCTCACGCACCGCCGAATGGATCGCCGAGCGCGGCCAGAGCCTCTATCACATCTGCTTCGAGGTCGAGGACATCGACGCCGCGCTTGCCGAGCTGAAGGCGAAGGGCACGCCGCTGTTGAACGAGACGCCGGTGATTGGCCACGGCAATTGCCGCATCGCCTTCGTCGATCCGAAGGCGACCGGCAACATCCTGTTCGAACTGGCCGAGATGCCCACCGGGCACTGATCGCCGGCTGATTCATCGTCGGCTGCCGCCCTCCTTCCGCGTTCCCGGCAAAAGCCGGGACCCACGGTGGCAGCATCACGAACGCGGACGGGTGGGTCCCGGCTTTCGCTTTCGCCGGGGATGCGGGTTTCAGAGCATGACGAGGGTTTGAGAAGCGGCACTCGCCGTGCCTGTGGGCTCGATGTTCCGCTCATCCGTTCAGCGAGCGGGCGAAGCGGACGATCCGGCGGCCGGCCTCGACGAGGCGCGGTTCCGGGGCGCATAGCGCGATCCGCAAGTGGCCGGCAGCGCCAATGCCGAACCCATCGCACGGCAGCACCGCCACCCCCTCGCGGTCGAGCAGCCGCTCCGCAAATCCTGCGGCGTCGAGGCCGCTGCCGCGCACGTCGAGCAGGACGAACATGCCGCCCTCCGGCATCGCCGCCCGGCAGCCCGGCGCTGCGGCA
>DASUKH010000216.1:0-6318 GCA_036278835.1 Allostellaceae bacterium | reverse complement strand
CCACGGCCGCGGCGAGCTGGCCGACGCGGCGGCCGGGCAGATGCGCAAGATCGCCTATGCCTCGGCCTATGTCGGCGCCACCAACGAGCCGGCGATCCGCCTCGGCGAAAAGATCGTCAAGCACGCCTACGACAACAGTTCGGCGATCTATTACACCACCGGCGGCGCCGAATCGAACGAGTCGGCGTTCAAGACCGCCCGCTTCTTCTGGAAGATCCAGGACAAGCCCAACAAGACCAAGTTCATCTCGCGCATGCACGGCTATCACGGCGTCACGATGGCGGCGATGAGCGCCACCGGCATGGCCGCCTACCACAAGATGTTCGGGCCGCTGGTGCCCGGCTTTGTGCAGGTGGCGGCGCCCTACCCCTATCGCTGGCAGGGCAACCAGGAATGCGGCATCGGCGCCGCGGAGGCGGTCGAGAAGGCGATCCTGGCGGAAGGGCCGGAGACGGTGGCGGCGGTCATCGCCGAGCCGGTCATGGGCGCCGGCGGCGTCATCGTGCCGCCCGAGAGCTATTTCCCGAAGCTGCGCGAGATCTGCGACCAATACGACGTGTTGCTGATCGCCGACGAGGTCATCACCGGGTTCTGCCGCACCGGCCGCTGGTTCGCGCTCGGCCATTGGGGGGTGGAGCCGGATATCGTCTCGTTCGCCAAGGGGGTGACGAGCGGGTATCTGCCTCTGGGCGGCAACATCCTGTCGAGCCGGGTGCATCAGGCGATCCTGTCGGCGCCGATGGACCGCCGCTACATGCACGCCGCGACCTATAGCGGGCACCCGGTGTGCTGCGCCGTCGGCCTGCGCAATGTCGAGATCATGGAAAGCGAGGGACTGGCCGAGCGCGCCGCGGTGATGGGCCGCCGCCTTCTGGCCGGGCTTGAGGAGCTGCGCGAGCTGCCGGCGGTCGGCGATGTGCGCGGGCTTGGCATGATGTGCGCGATCGAACTGGTCAGCGACAAGGCTACGAAAGCGCCGGCCCTGGGCCTCGGACCGCGCATCGGCCGCGAGGCGATGGCGCGAGGCCTCCTGGTACGGCCGCGCGCCGGCAGCGCCGAGCCGGCGTTTGGCGACACGGTCTGCCTCGCGCCGCCGCTCTCGACCCCCAGCGACATCCTCGACCGCATCCCGCAAATTCTGCGCGAATCGATCGCCGCCGCGACGCGCTGACCCCCGCTTCTGATCGAGCCCCGCCTCTCATCGTCATGGCCGGGCTTGTCCCGGCCATCCACGCGACGCGGCGTATGCCTGGCGATTCATGTGGATGCCCGGCACAAGGTCGGGCATGACGGTATGATGCGGAAAGCGCCTGCAGAGGTGGTCAGCCGGCGCCGTGCGGGCCGGATTTGACGGCGATGCCGTCGCCGAGACGCATCACCCGCCACTCTTCGGGATCGCCCAGCGCTGTTTCGGGCTTGCGGCCGGTCAGCGACATCCAGCGCTCGCGATGCCATGAGGTCATCGCCGCCGCGGCATGCAGGATCGTGCCCGCGGAGGGCGGCGCGATGCCGAGCACCTTCCACGGGATCAGGAGTTCGGCGGTGATGCGCGGCTGGTCGGCGCCGAAATAGACCGCCTCGGCGCCGCGGACCGGCGTGCAGCCGTGTGCGATCGCCTCTTCGGCCGCGCCGGCGCACAGCTCCGCCTTCATCTCCGGGTAATCGTGCACCTTCGTGCGCGGCGGAATGAAGAACAGCGTGAAACGGCGCGGCCCGTCGCCGGCATCGACGCCCAATTCGAGCCGGTAGGCTTCTTCGAGCGGAAAGGCGCCCTTGTACGCGAGCAGGTCGACGTCGAAATAATCCTGACCAATCGTGGCCAGCTGCAACCCTTTGTCGCTCCATGTCAGATAGACTTCGCCGAAATCGACGGCGCCCGGCGACGGCTTCAGCGGCGGCAAGAGGCTCGCCGGCTTCGGCCAGTCGGACAAATCGTGGCGGTCGAGCGAAACCGCCGCGTGCGGGATGACGATCGGCCCTTCGGAAGGGGCGGAGGCCGTTTCCTCGCCGGCTTCGGCATGCAATGCCGGGGCCTCCCGGTTGGCCGCGGCGAGCGCCGTCACGAGCCGCCGGTAGGGCCGATTGTTGATATCGACGAGGCCGAAATCGTAGTCCTCGCCGTCGTCCCGACCGCCTTTCGGGTGGTCGTAATACATGAACCATTGCGAGCCGACGATCTCGCGAATACGGGCAAAGTTGCGGGTCGCCGCGGCGGCGCCGCGGGCGCGCTCCGCCTGGGTATCAACCGTCATCAGGTGGCCGTTGTTGCTGTTGCCGGTGCGGTTCTCGCGCGCCGCAAAAAACCATTCGGTGATCAGCACCGGCTTGCCGCCCGAGAGTTTTTCGAGGCTGTCGAAGAAATACCGCGCGATCCAGCCGTCGCCGGCATCGACGTTGTAGTTCATCGCGATCGCATCGACGTAGGGCGCCATCGCCTGCACCGCCGCCGGGTCGTAATAGATCGGCAGCCGATCGCCAAAATAAAGCGCGCCGGGGTCGGCGGCGCGGATCGCGTGCGCGGCGAGCTTGTAGTACCGACCGGCGACAAGGCCGGTCCATTGCCGCACCACCGCGATGCCGTGCCCGCCGGGGCGCATGTGCGTCATCTCGGTGCTGGCGAGCAGTTCCGGCCAGGAACGGACCCCGGCGGGCGGCACGAAATCGCGGGTGAAGCGGCCCCAATCGTCGCCGTAATGGCTGCGCAGCAATCCCACCCAGCGCTGTTTCGTGTACGACGTGGCGGGCGATTTGGAATACCAGACGAACAGCGCGCCGGCCCACCAGCCGACCTCATTATCGGAGAAATAGCCGATCCGGTAGGGCGAGCCGCGATAGGGCGCGACCAGCTTTTTCGCGAGCGCATCCATCCGTGCCGGCATGCCGGGATCGAACGGGTCGAACCAGTGGAATTTGGAGAGCCGGCCGAGTTCGAGGTCGATGACCTCGGGCAGATGCAGCTGCGCCGGCGGCAAGGACCAGCCGCCGGCGCTGTTGAACCCCCACTGTTCGAGGCGTCGGCGGGTCTCGGCGACCCAGTCGGCCAAGTTTGGGTCAAACGCCTTCCAGCTGTACCAGATTTTGCCGTCCCGTTTACGCTCGGGAGCGCCGCCGTCAAGAATGTTGACCCCGAGGCTGTAGAAGCGGTCGCCGCACGGGGTCACCAGCCAGGCGACGCCGTCCTCGCGTTCGAGCGACCACCGGCTCGACGGCGCATGCGCGAAATCGCAGGCGGAGGCCGCGCCGAGCGGCAAGGCGGCGAGCAGCAGGACGGCCGCCGCCGCCCGGACCAGCCGGAGACCGGCTACAATCATGCGTGACGTGTTGGATCGGCGCCGTGCGTCCTTCGAGACGGCTGCTGCGCGGCCTCCTCGGGATAAGGCCCCTTCCACAATCCCATCGAGGTTTGCCTCATGCTGAGGAGCGCGCGCGGCGCGCGTCTCGAAGCACGCACAACGCGCGTGCCGCTAAATCACGCCGCGGTGCCGCCGACGGTCAGGCCGTCCATGCGCAAGGTCGGCTGGCCGACCCCGACCGGCACTCCCTGCCCGTCCTTGCCGCAGGTGCCGACCCCGTCGTCGAGTTGGAGGTCGTTGCCGATCATCGTGACCTTGGTCATCGCGTCCGGGCCGTTGCCGATCAGGGTCGCGCCCTTGACCGCCGGGCCGATTTTGCCGTCCTCGATCAGGTAGGCCTCGGAAGCCGAGAAAACGAATTTCCCCGAAGTGATATCGACGCTGCCGCCGCCGAAATTGACCGCGTAGAGGCCGCGCTTGACCGAGCCGATGATCTCCTGCGGGTCGCGCCCGCCGGCCTGCATGTAGGTGTTGGTCATGCGCGGGATCGGCACGTGCGCAAAGCTCTCGCGCCTTCCGTTGCCGGTCGGCTGCGCGCCCAGGAGGCGCGCATTGAGCCGGTCCTGCATGTAACCTTTGAGAATCCCGTCCTCGATCAGCACGGTGCACGAGGAGGGCGTGCCCTCGTCGTCGATCGTCAAGGAGCCGCGCCGATCCGGCAGGGTGCCGTCATCGACGACGGTGACGCCGGGAGCGGCGACGCGCTGGCCGATCATCCCCGAGAAGGTCGAGGTCTTCTTGCGGTTGAAATCGCCTTCGAGGCCGTGGCCGACCGCCTCATGAAGCATGACCCCCGGCCAGCCCGGCCCCAGCACCACCGTCATCTCGCCGGCCGGCGCCGGCACCGAGCCGAGATTGACGAGCGCCTGACGCAGCGCCTCATCGACCTGCGCCTTCCAGTGTTCGGGATCGAGATAATATTCGTAGCCGACCCGGCCGCCGGCGCCGTGCGACCCCGATTCCATGCGGTCGCCCTCGCCGACCATGATCGACACGTTGAGCCGGACCAACGGGCGGATATCGACCGCGCGACGCCCATCCGGCCGGATGATCTGCACTGCCTGCCAGACGCCGGAGAGCGAAGTCATGACCTGGCGCACCCGAGGATCGCGGCCGCGAGCATAGGCGTCGATCTCGGCCAAGAGCTTTGTCTTGGCCGCTAGATCGACCGCGCCGAGCGGGTTGCGGTCAGTGTAGAGGGCGCGGTTGGTGCCGGGCGGCGAATCGGCGAAATTGCCGGGATGGCCGCTGGCGACCGCGCGCACCGCCGCGGCAGCGCGCCGCAGCGCCGCCTCCGACAGTTCCGAAGAATGCGCATAGCCGGCCGCCTCGCCGGCGATGGCGCGCAGGCCGAAGCCCTGGGTCGTATCGAACGCGGCGCTCTTGATCCTGCCGTCGTCGAGCGCGACGCTTTCCGACTGGCTGTATTCGAGAAACAACTCGCCGTCATCCATGCCGGCGAGCGCTTCGCCGACGATCGTCTCGACCCGGCCCGGATCCATGCCGGTGCGCTCGAAAAACAAGTCATTGGTGACGGCGAGACTGGTCATGGCGGCTCCGGCTCCTCTGCGCGGCACGATACAAGGCAGATATGGTCGCGACCGGGCGGCGTCGCCAGAAGATCGCGGCGGCAGGCGCCGATGCCCGCCCGCTTCCGTCACGGCGCGGCCCGGTTCTTCGTCGGCGGGTTGCGGTGCTCTGCGACGGCTTGCCGCAAAGCGCGGGGCACGCTGCGACACCCCCGCGAGTTGTCGCCTTGTCGGGCTTTGGTGTAGGGTCCGCCGCCATTGACGGGTTGCGGCTGGAATTTTCCGCGGTTTGGCGGGCGTACCGGCGAAAAGGGGCTGCAAGGACATGGTGGGGTTGCAGGTATTGAAGAAGAAGCGGCTCCCGGCAGCGCGGGCCGGCGCCATGCTGGCGCTGGCGCTTGTCGGTATTGCCGGATTCGCCGCCGCCGGTCTGGCGGCCGAGCCGCAACCGTGGGAAATCGCCCTGCAGCCGCCGGCGACCCCGATCAAAGATTACATGGACTGGTTCAACAACGAACTGACGGTGATCATCTTCGCGATCACCGCTTTCGTGCTCGGTCTGTTGCTTTACGTCATTATCCGCTTCAACGCGAAGCGCCACCCGGTGCCAAGCAAGACCTCCCACAACCCGCTGATCGAAATCCTGTGGACGATCGTCCCGGTGCTGATCCTGGTGGCGATCGCGGTGCCATCGTTCAAGCTATTGTATTTCATGGCGCGAGTGCCGAAGGACGCGATGACGATCAACGTCACCGGCCACCAGTGGTATTGGACTTACGGCTATCCGGCGCAGAAGATCTCGTTTGACAGCAACATTATCCCCGACAAGGACCTGAAGCCGGGGCAGAAGCGCCTGCTCGAGGCCGACAACCCGCTGGTGGTACCGGCCAAGACCAATGTGCGGGTGCTGATCACCAGCACTGACGTGATCCACAGCTGGTTCATCCCGTCGTTCGGGGTTCAGGAATATGCCGTCATCGGACGACACAACGAAGCGTGGTTCAACGTCGAACGCCCCGGCACCTATTACGGCGAGTGCAACCAGATCTGCGGCATCAATCATCCGTTTATGCCGATCAAGGTCGTGGCGCTGCCGAAGCCCGATTTCGACAAGTGGCTCGTAGAAGCGAAGCAGAAGTATTCAGCCGAAGCAGCGCCGCCGGCCGCGCCGGCACAACCCGCAACCCGCGTCGCATCGGCGCGCGAGGCCCCTCCGGTGCGGGCTGCCGCGCCGGCGGGACATTGAGAGCCAGAGGTCCGCGATGAGCTACCATGACGCCACGATCGACGGCCACGCACACGACCACGTGCCCGGCTTTTTCACGCGCTGGTTCGCCTCGACCAACCATAAGGACATCGGCACCCTCTATATCATCTTCTCGATCTCTACCGCGGTAATCGGCGGCCTGTTGTCGGTCGTCATGCGGGCGCAGCTG
>DASUKH010000215.1:0-7385 GCA_036278835.1 Allostellaceae bacterium | reverse complement strand
CGGTCCACCAATGCCGGGATTTTCGAATTCGGGTTGATCGCGACAAACCCGCTGCCGAACTGGTCGCCATTGCCGATGCGGATCAGCCAGGCGTCGTATTCCGCGCCGGCATGGCCGAGAGCCAGCAACTCCTCGAGCATGACCGTGACCTTGACCCCGTTCGGGGTGCCCTGGGAATAAAGCTGCAACGGGTGCCGGCCGACCGGCAGCTCCTTGTCGTGGGTCGGTCCGGCGACCGGGCGGTTGATGTTCGCGAACCTGCCGCCGCTCGGCTTGTTCCAGGTCCAAACCTTCGGCGGCGCGTAATCGGACGTATCGGCCATGCTGAGCTCCGGGGAATGGCGCGCACGCAGAAGCCGTGCGTGCCCTCATGCTACACGGACGCGTGCCGTCGATACCAGAGCGTGCTCCGGTATCGATCGGGTCAGCCTCCGGCGGACGCCAGCCAGAAAGCGATCGCCGCGAGCGCGATTGCAACGGCAAGTGCGAAAAAGACGATCGCCGCCAGACGCAGCCGCGGCCGCCAGCTCGTCGTCCGCGCCATGCCCGACGCCACGAACAGCGCGATCACCAGCAGCGACAGCGCATAGAACAGGCGGTCGGACATGCCCGCCCCGCCGGCTCAGCCGGCGAGCGCCTGCAGCCTGTCGTGAACGAGGCGGTCGATCTCAAGCCCCTCCTGCGCGAGACGCCGGCGGTTGCGCGCCGACTGCTCGCCGGGGATGCGGATTTCGGCAATCCCGGGCAGAAGCGGCACCGCCTTGACACGGGCGATCAGCGCCTGCAACTCGCGCTTCAGGTCGTCGAGCGGCACCAACAGATCGGGCCGGAAGGCGATGAACACATAGCCGTCATCGTTGCCCGGCAGCAGCGCCGCGCCGCCGAGCAGTCCGAATGCCTGGACGATCAGGCCGAGGCCGAACCCCTTATACCCGGCGAACGGCAATAGCGCGCCGCGCTGCGCCGCCGCGGCATCGCGGGTCGGCTTGCCGTCGGGGTCGAGCGCTACCCCGTCCGGCAGTTCCTGGCCGAGCCGGGCGCGCAACTGCAACTCGGTCCCCATAAAAGCGGAGGTGCCGATATCGAGCACCAGCGGACCGTCGGCAGAGGGCAGCGCGAAGGCGATCGGGTTGGTGCCGAGCACGGCCTTGGCGCCGCCGGGCGGCGCCACATGCGGCGCGCTCGCCGCGGTGTGGATCGCCACGAGGTCGGCGCGCGCGATCATCTCGACGTAATAGGCGCTGCGCCCGCTCATCCAGCTGTTGGTGACGCCGATCACCGAGATGCCGTGCGCCGCCGCCTTGGCGATTGCCGCGTTGGCGGCATGGTACATCG
Organism: Allostellaceae bacterium; assembly: GCA_036278835.1. Taxonomy (GTDB): domain Bacteria; phylum Pseudomonadota; class Alphaproteobacteria; order ATCC43930; family CGMCC-115725; genus DATARH01. The sequence continues at coordinate 6,050 of DASUKH010000215.1, read as the reverse complement.
CGACCATGCCGTTGTTGTTGCCGCCGTCATAGAGCGCCGAGACCGCGGTCTCGCGCATCAGGCTCATCTTGCGGCGCGGCAGCGCGAAGCGGCGGTGCTCGGGCAGGTTGAGGATTTTGGCGAGGCCCGAATATTCGTAGCCGCATAGCGCGGCGTCGATCACATGATCGGCGATGATGCGTGCGTCCTCGGCATCGTAACCGATGCCGCGCAGCGCGCGCTCGCCGAGCGCCTGAGCCTCGGCGACGCTGAGATGAACCCGATTGGACGGCATGGGTGCTCCCGGGATTGCGGATCGGGCGGCTGGCGTCAGCCCGACAAGGGTCAGCTCCGGGCCAGTTTCTGGCGCAATTCGGCGAGCAGACCGGGGATGCCGCCATTACGCTGGATGACCGAGGCGAACTCGTCGCGCTGGGTCACCTTCATGCTGATCCCGCCGATATAGACGTCGCTGATCTTGTACTGACCGCCGTCTTCGATCAGGTACCAATCGACGCCGATCGGTGCCCCGTTCGGGCGGTCGATCTGGCTGCTGACGACGGTTTCCTCGCCGGCCGGGCGCGCGCCGGTCACCCGGAACGGCTCGCCGCCGTAAGCGCCCAGCCGTACCGCGTAGGCGCGCACCACGTATTCCTGAAACAGGCGCAGGAATTCCTGGCGCTGCTCGGGCGTGGCGACCCGCCAATAGCGGCCGAGCACGAAGCGGCCGATGCCGGGCACGTCGAAATCGGCGCGGAACAGTTGGCGGAAGCGGGCGACTCTCTGCGACTCGGAGACGTTCGGACCGAGCACCTCGATAGCCTGGCGGCCGAGGGTGGCGACAAAGGCGCGCGCGTCCTGCGCCGCCGCATGCTGAGGTGCAGCAAAACACAAAACCAACAGCAGCGCGCCGATCGCGGAGGAACGTCGGATCATTTCGCGGCGGCCTCATTGAACTGGGGAACGGTGGCTATCGAGAACGAGATCGCAGGCTCCCTATCGGGATCGCCCGCCTGCAAGGTCGTCGGGTTCGGCAGGTTCGGCCTCTCGTGCCGGATAAGCGCCTCCCGCCGTTGCCGGTAAAGCGAGCGTATCGTCGCATAATAGTCAAGCGAGGTGCGTTCGATGTCGGCCAGCGCCGACAGGTTGCGCGACCGTACATCAATGCCGGACACCACCGAGCGCGCGACGGAGGCCCACATCCGGTGGTACTGGCCGGCGACGTAATCGCCCGGATCGGCAAAGCTGTCGCCGACCTGCCCCGCGAGATCGCGCGGATTGGAGGGGCCCAGCACTGGAATAACGAGGTACGGTCCTTCCTGGAAGCCCCACACCGCGAGCGTTATCCCGAGATCGTTCGAGTGAAAGGGCACGCCGGCCGGAGTGGCGACGTCGAACAGCCCGCCGAGGCCGACAGTCGAGTTGACGAGGAACCGCCCCAAGGAGTCGGATGCCAGCCGGCCCTCGCCCTGCAGCACGTCATTCATGAAGATGACGGGTTCGTTGAGGTTCTGCACGACATTGTGGATCGAGTCGCGGACCGGGTCCGGCAGCACCTTGTAGGCCTTGGCGGCCGGGATCAGCACCGCGTGATCGACCCGCTCGTTAAAGCGGAAGATCGCCCGGTTGGTGTTCTCGAACGGATCGTTGAAATTTTCCACCGCGGCGGTCCGGGTGGCGGCGGGAGCGGCGCAGCCGGAGACCGTGAGGCCCATCACGAGCAGTCCGGGCAGGAGCAGCATCAATTGACCGAGACGCATCGACAAGCCTCGCTATGGAAAAGGCGCCTGCCAGGCGATGGCGCCCCGCGATAATGACGAAAAACGCGTAATCTCGGCAAGCGGTCCATCGTATGACGCGATCCGGCCGAATGCCCGATCGCGTGACATGCGAACGACCCGGTCAGGTTCGAGGACCCCATACCGTCATGCCCGGCCTTGTGCCGGGCATCCACGCGGAATGGAAAGGCTTATGGCGGCTCGCGTGGATGGCCCGGACGATCCCGGCCATGACGAAGAAAGCGGCTCCGTCGACCCGGCCCTCGCTCCATGCGAACGGCACCGCTGCGAGTCGGTTGACGATATAAAGATATCTTTATATGTTTGAGTTATGGCGAGCGAACCGGCGGTCGGCGTATCGATGGAGGGGCTGCTCGGCGCCTTGCGCGCCGTCGCGGAGCCGACCCGGTTGCGGCTCATGGTCTTGTGCGCCCGCGGCGAACTGACGGTCAGCGAACTGGCGCAGATCCTCGGACAGAGCCAGCCGCGCGTCTCGCGTCACCTGAAGCTGTTATGCGATGCCGGTCTGCTCGATCGCTTTCGCGAGGGCAGTTGGGTGTTCTACCGCCAGAGCGCGGATGGGCCGGCCGGTGCGCTGTCGGCCCACCTCGTCGCCGTCTGCGGCGAATCGGACGAAACGATCGCGCTCGATTTGCAGCGCCTCGCGGCGATCAAGCGCCAGCGCGCCGAGCTCGCCGCCGCCTATTTCCGCGACAACGCCGCGCATTGGCACCGCATCCGCTCGCTGCACGTCGATGAACGCGAAGTCGAGGCGGCGTTGACCGAGATCGTCGGCGCGCTGGCGCCGCGCGACCTGATCGATATCGGAACCGGCACCGGGCGCATGCTTGAAATCCTGGCACCGCTGGCCGGGCAGGCGCTCGGCATCGACCAGTCGCGCGAGATGCTGGCCGTGGCCCGCGTCAACCTCGAGCGCGCCGGGCTGGCCAACGCCCCGGTGCGGCGCGGTGACATGTACCAGCTGGCAATGCCCGACGCCTCGTTCGACGCCGCGATCATTCACCAGGTGTTGCATTACGCCGACCGGCCGGCCGCGGCGCTGGCTGAGGCCGCGCGGGTGCTGCGCCCCGGCGGCACCTTGGTCGTCGTCGATTTCGCGCCGCATGCGCTCGAATATCTTCGCGACGAGCACGCCCACCGGCGGCTCGGCTTTGCCGATGGCGACGTCGCGGCGTGGAGCCGCGCCGCCGGCCTCGATCCGGCGATGCCGCGCCGGCTGCCGGGCGATCCGCTCACCGTGGTGATCTGGACGGCGCGGCGCCCTGCCGAGGCGGCGGTGCCCGACCCGTCGCGGCCGCCGGCGGCCTCCGCCCTCCCGCCGCTCGAAGAGGTATTGCAGCCATGAGCGAGCAAGCGCCCGTCTCCGTCGCGCCGCGCGGCCTCCTTGCCGCCGACCCGGTCAGCGATTTCGACGCCGGGCCGCCGCGCATTTCCTTCGAGTTCTTCCCGCCGAAAACGGCGGAGATGGAGGAGCGGCTGTGGGCCGCCATCAAGCGGCTCGAGCCGCTGCGGCCGCGCTTCGTCTCCGTTACTTACGGCGCCGGCGGCTCGACCCGCGAGCGCACCCACGCGACGGTGCGGCGCATTCGCCAGGAAACCGCGCTCGAACCGGCCGCGCACCTGACCTGCGTCGCGGCGACAAGCGACGAGATCGACGCCGTTGCGCATCAGTATTGGGAGGCCGGGATCCGCCATATCGTCGCGCTGCGCGGCGATCCGCAGGGCGGTATCGGGGGCGGCTACGCGCCGCACCCGGGCGGCTATCCCTACGCGGCCGACCTCGTGGCCGGGCTGAAGCGGGTCGCCGATTTCGAGATCAGCGTCGCCGCCTATCCCGAGACCCACCCCGGCGCCCGCAGCCCCGGCCACGACCTCGACAATCTGAAGCAGAAGCTCGACGCCGGCGCCAGCCGCGCGATCACCCAGTTCTTTTTTGATGCCGACGTATTTCTGCGCTTCCGCGACCGGGCGCGCGCCGCCGGCATCGGCGTGCCGCTCGTCCCCGGCATCCTGCCGGTCACGAATTTCGCCCAACTGAAGCGCATGGCGGCTTCCTGCGGCGCCTCGATCCCGGCCTGGATGGGCGCCCATTTCGACGGGCTCGACGATGACCCCGATACTCGCCGCCTCGTCGCCGCCTCGGTCGCCGCCGAGCAGTGCCGCCGGCTGCAGGCCAACGGGGTCAGCGAATTCCACTTCTACACGCTGAACCGCGCCGACCTGCTGGTCGCGATCTGCCATCTGCTCGGGGTACGCGCCCCGAAACCGGCCGTCGCTACGGCTTAGGCTGGTGATGAGCGGCTTCCGTACCCCCTCGGTTCCTCCCCCGCTAGCGGCGGAGGTGGCGCGCGCAGCGCGACGGAGGGGGCGCCGCTGCATAAGCGGAGCCGGCGTGCCCCCTCCACCATGCGTCGCATGGTCCCCCTCCCCCGCTGCGCAGGGGAGGAGTAGGAGATTCGTTGAAAGCAAGATGAACGCAGGATGACCCACCTCCTCGACTACCTCGCCGATCGCGTCCTCCTGTGCGACGGCGCGATGGGGACGCAGGCGCAGGCGCGCAATTTCGACATCGAGCACGATTTCTGCGGGCACGAGAACTGCACCGAGATCCTCAATGAGGGCCGGCCCGATTTCGTGCGCGAGGTGCACGCGGCCTATCTGCGCGCCGGGGCGGACGCGGTGCAGACCAACAGCTTTGGCGGTTCGCCGATCACCTTGGGCGAGTTCGGCATCGCCGACAAGGCGTTCGCGCTCAACCGCCGCGCCGCCGAATTGGCGCGCGAGGCGGTCGCCGAATTTGCCGGAGACGGCCGGACGCGGTTCGTTTTCGGCTCGGTCGGGCCGGGCACCCGCCTGCCCTCGCTCGGCCATGTCCCGTATCAGGACCTCGAAGACGCGCTTGCCGTGCAATGCGCCGGCCTCGTCGCCGGCGAGGTCGATGCGATCCTGATCGAGACCTGCCAGGACCCGCTGCAGGTCAAGGCGGCGGTTAACGGCGCCAAGCGGGCGCGGGAAGAGGCCGGACGCGACATCCCGATCATCGTGCAGGTGACGGTCGAAACCACCGGCACCTTGCTGGTCGGCGCCGATATCGCGGCAGCGGCGACGGTGATCCATGCGCTCGACGTGCCGGTTCTCGGCCTCAACTGCGCCACCGGCCCGCGCGAGATGGCAGAACACGTCAAGTGGCTCGGCGACAACTGGCCGGGCCATATCTCGGTGCAGCCCAATGCCGGGTTGCCCGAACTGATCGACGGCCGCACTCAGTACCCGCTGACCCCGCGCGAGCTGGCGCAATGGCTCGAACGCTTTGTGCTCGAGGACGGGGTCAACATCATCGGCGGCTGCTGCGGCACCGAGGCGGCGCATATCGCCGCGCTCAACGAGATGCTGCGCCGCATCGGCCGCGCCAAAGAAAAAAATGGGCGGCCGCGTCCCTTGCCGAAAAAGCGCGCGCCGGTCTGGGTCCCGTCGGTCGCCTCGCTCTACGGCCAGGTGCCGTTGCGCCAGGAGAACGCGTATCTGTCGATCGGCGAGCGCTGCAACGCCAACGGCTCGCGCGCCTTTCGCCGCCTTCAGGAGGCGGGCGACTGGGACGGCTGCGTCGAGATGGGGCGCGAGCAGGTCAAGGAAGGCTCGCACACGCTCGATGTCTGCACCGCCTTTGTCGGGCGCGACGAGGTCGCCGAGATGTGCGAGGTCGTCGGCCGGATGCGCGGCGCGGTCAATGCGCCCCTCGTTATCGACTCGACCGAATACCCGGTGCTCGACGCTGCGCTCAAGCTTTACGGCGGCAAGCCGATCATCAACTCGATCAATTTCGAGGACGGCGAGGAGGCGGCCGACAAGCGCCTCCGCCTCGCCAAACGCTTCGGCACTGCGGTCATCGCGCTGACGATCGACGAACAGGGCATGGCCAAGGACGCGGACGGCAAGCTGCGGATCGCCGAGCGTCTCCACGATTTCGCCTGCAACAGGCACGGCCTGCCGCCCTCAGACCTGCTGTTCGACCCGCTGACCTTCACGATCTGCACCGGCAACGCGGATGACCGCCGGCTCGGCCTCAATACGCTCGATGCCATCGCCGCCATTCGTGAAAAAATGCCCGAGTGCCAGATCATCCTCGGCCTCTCGAACATCTCGTTCGGCCTCAACCCGCCGGCCCGGCAGGTGCTGAACTCGGTCTTCCTTCAGCACGCGCTCGACCGCGGCCTGACCGGCGCGATCGTGCATTTCTCGAAGATTCTGCCGCTGCACCGCATCCCCGAGGAG
>DASUKH010000214.1:0-16745 GCA_036278835.1 Allostellaceae bacterium | reverse complement strand
TTGTTGTAGCTGTTGGCGGCGTCCATGTATTCGAGCGCGAGCCAGTTGGTCGCCTGCGCCGGGTCGCCGCGGGTCAGCAATACCGGGTCGCTGCCGCTGCCGAAATCGAGGAAGTCGCCGTCGCCGAGGCTGAATTGCCAGGTCAGGTTCGGACTCCAGCTCGCGCCGTTGGCGGCAAGCGGCCGGTCGCCGTACGGGACGATCTTCAAAAGGCTGCCCGACCACACCACCGCCGAGACCGTCAGTTGCGCGATCTCCTCGAGCCAGCGGGCGGCCGGCTGCTGACGATCGACCAGCAATGACATCGCGAGCTGCGCCGCCTGGCAGTAGTTACCCCAGTCGGCGAGCGCGCCGGCGGCGTCGAGATTGGCCGCCGGAAAGCCGGCGCCATAGCGCAAATTGGTCAAGAGGTCGGCGACGATATGGTCGGGCCGCGCGTCGAACGGGAAGTCCGGCCCGGCCGTGCCGGCCATCATGCCGCCGATCTCGAACTGGATGTTCGGGAGCGCCGGCGTGCCGCCCAGCTGCATCGGCGTACCTGTCACATAGGCGCTGCCGGAATAGCCGAGCACCGGGGTGTTGCTATCGCCACTGGCGAAGACCGGATCGGGCGCTTGGCCGTCATTGCCGGCATAGCCGTTGAGCCCGACCGCGCCCAGCCCCATCGCGATGCCGCCGTTCGACCAGATGCGCAGATTGCCCGACTCGGTGGGGCCGGTGAATGACACCGGCCCCTGGCACAACCCGAACGCGACATTCACCGAATAATTCTGGTTGGCGCCCTTTTTGCCGCCGGTCGGCCCCAGCCCCTTGCCGCCCTTGCCGCCACCCTTCGAGCCGGAAAATCCCCAGAACTCGATCAAATTGACGCTGACCCGCTGGGTTCCGTAGCAGAGATGGATCGGGCTGCCGGCCTGGCTCGTGTTGTAGCGCAGGCTGTTGAGCTGCGGGTTATCGAAGGCGTTGACGAACGGGGTCGGCCCGCCGCCCTTGCCGGCAATGAGTTCGGGCATTGGTCAATCCGGGATCGGGAACGGAGTGAAAAACCGCACCGGGCGGCCGGCCAGCGGATAGAGCGTGGCGTCGCCCCACACGACGCCGATCGCCCAGTAGGCGTGGATCAGGCGCGGCCAGGCGACGACGATGGCGCCGTGCGAAAACGTGCGGCCGAAGCGGAACAGCGCGATGTCGCCGGGTTTGGGCGCCGCGACCGGCTGCGCGTAGCCGAGCAGGCCATCCATGTACCGCTCGGCATCGCGATGCAGGTGCCAGTCGGGCACATAGAACGGCGGTTCGATATGCGCGGCAACGCCGGCCCGCTCATAGACTTCGGCGAGCAGCATCAGGCAGTCGACGCCGCCGCCCTTGATCCGCCCGGCGTGATGAAACGGCGTGCCGATCCAGGTTTCGGCCTCCCGCAGCACCATTGACCGCAGCCCCGGCGAAAGCCGGGGTCCATCCTTCGGTTCCGAGATGCCGCCCAGTGGGTCCCGGCTTTCGCCGGGAATGCGACCGAATATCAAGCCGGTCATGCCGCGGCCTCGGGCGGCGGGATGTAGGGAAAGCCGCCATACCTCGCGAGGTTCTGAAATACTGCATTGCACGTCGCCACCGTGTGGTCGCAGCCCGGCAAAAGCTGGAAGCTGTCGCCGACAGAGACCGGCGACAGAAACGGCTTCAGCTGATAGCAGACGCCGCCGACGAGCTGGACGATCGTGCGGCTGGCCCCGGCATTGGCGCCCGCAAGGCAGGTCATCGTGCCCTGGTCGTAGGCGGTCGGCGGGTTCGGCGCGAAGGAGGTATGCAGTTCGGCCTGGGTCGAGCCCGACACCGCGGTGACCGTGACCGCCCCGATGCCGGTAGCGGCCCCAAGTGCATTCTTCCCGCCGGCCCGGTCGTAGCCGCACATCGGATCGCCGAAAACGTGGCCGCAGCTCGCCTGGTAAAGGCGGCGGGGCATCTGCTGGATCGCCAGCAGATTGATCAGCGACTTGACCTTCATCAGGATTTGGCTGCGACCGACATCGGTCTCGGCAACGCGCCCGTAAAACCACACGATCGCCCCGAGCCTTGTGTCGAGCGCCGTCCCGATGCCCGGCGGCGGCGCAAACAGCCGATCGAGTTCGACCGTCGCGCCGTCGAACAGCCCGACCCGCACCGCCTCGGCGAACGGGATGTTGCCGACAAGATCGCCAGCGCTGGCGAGGACCTCGATATCGAGCTCCGTCGGCTCAACCCCGATCCTGGTCGTCACTTTCGAGCGGCCGAAGCGCGGCCCAAGCGCGAAATCCGTGTAGGTCTGGGCGTCGTAATTGAGACTGCGCGCCGGGAATAGGGTGCCGGGGATCGGCAGAGCCGTGGTCCAGCCGGAGTAGCGCAGCACCTCGCCGCTCGCCAAAGCAAAGGTGTAGAGATCGGCGAGGACAATGCTGTCGTTCGCCGCAAGATACCCGGCCAAGGCCGCCGAGCACTCTCTCATGGCAACACCGATTGCAGTTTGATCTGCTTCAACTGCCAGAGCTGGTACATGAAGTTCTCGAATTCGGCCGTGTCGTCGGCAAAGCGCGCCCGGAACCGGTAGGTAAAATCGGCGGTGATCGACCGGCCGGCTGGCGGCGGCGTCGCGAAGGTCACGACGCCGGTTTCGCTATTTACGGAATACCCCGCCGGGTCCTGGCGAATGCCGTCAAAATAAATTCCGGCCACGGTGTTGGGCGCGGTGATCGGCTCGGCGAAACCGGCCATCGTGCGCACCAGCTGAAAGGCGGCGGCGCTGGCATCGCCGGTGCCGAGCGCCTGGCCGAGGACGCTATTGTCGCTCGGATCGTCGAACAGGAACGGCAGCAGCGCCCCCTGCTGCTGCAGAAAGAACCCGGCGAGCGCACGCAGCTCGTCATAGCCGCTGCCCGGCCCGCCGGCGGCGCGGCTGTCCCATTTGTCGCGGAGCAGCGAATAGGTCAGGGTCCACGTCCAGATCGGGGCGGGCTGATCGAGGATGCGCAGCTCGCGCCCGTTGACCGCGCGCTGGATGCGGGTCGAAAAGCGCGGCGCCTTGCTGACCGACCAGCCGAGACCGGGCAGCGCCGGAAAAATTGCGGTCACGGCGGGGCTACAGCGTGCGCGGGGTCAGCGCGTTGGAGCGCAGCATGTTGCGAATGACACCCGGATTGCGGGCCATCAGCCCGGTGAACCAGCGCTCCACCGCCGGCCCGTCCGACGGGCCGTGGAAATGCAAATGCATGTCGCCGCCTCCCCCACCCTCGCCGATCATCTGCTGCAATCCCTCACTGATCGGCGCCGGCAGGACCATCTCGCGCGCGTGCAGCAGCGCGGGCCGGGCGCCGACGAAATCGGGCAGCGCCCAGCCGCGCGCCGCGGAAGGCACGATGCCGCCGCCCTCAAACGCGAAGAGCCCGCCGAGGAAGTCGAACACGCCACTTCCTGCGCCGAGCGCGGTGCCGCCGGCCAACGCCGCAGCGCCGCCGAGCGCCCCGACACCGCCCGCCGCCGCGGCGGCGCCGAGCGAGGCGCCGAGGGCTGCCAGCGCGGCCGTGTTGGCGGCCAATGCGGCCGTGTTGGCGGCGGTCGCCTCGGTGCGGCCGAAATCCCCGGCGAGGCCCGACAGCGACCCGCCGAACAGAGTGCCGAGCGGCCCCGCCACGGTCCGCGCCAGCGCGCCTCCCGCCATGTCGATAAGACCCATCTCGGCTGACTGACCGACCCGGAGCGCCGCGCCCGCCGGCGACAGCCGCCCGGTAACAAGCCCCCGCACCGCCGACCGCCAGCCGCGCCCGACCTCGTCGAACGCGCTCTTCAGCCGTAAAACCGGCGCATCGATCCCGGCCAGCGACTGTTTCAGCCGATCGAGCGCCGCGAGCGCCGGCGCAACATTTGCCTCATCGGCCATGTGTCACCTCGAACGAAGGTGGGATTTCGAGTGGAGCGCGGACGCGCGCGCGGTTCCGGACCGCGAGCGCGGCGGCATCGAGCGGTCGCGGCATGTCGATCCCGCCGCGGCTTAGGACCACACCGGGCGGTGCCGCGGCGGCGATCTCGGAAATTGACGGCGCCACCGCCGGGTTCCAGCCGAACAGCCGGGCAATCGCCTGCAACAGCAGATGGGCCGGCGGATTTTCCTGCCAGTAGGCAAAGATTTCACCGGCCTCGGCGAGGGTCATCCGGTGGATCACCGCGTAGGAATAACCGCAGCCGGTGGCGAGCGCGGCGTAGAGCGCGCCGAGTTGCGCGGCGCCGCGCCGTCCGGTCCCACCACCGGCAACCCTTCCCCCACCGGGTCGTCCGCCGGTTTGAGGCCGGCGACGGCGAGGATCGCGGCGACCGCCGCGTTCAGTTCGTCGATGCCAACTTCGAGATCGAGGATCTCGGCCTCGGTCAGGCCGGGGTGGCAGGGTGCGAGGCCGGCCGCGACCACTTTCGCGGCGGCCTCGATCAGCCCGCCGGCCGATTTGCCCTGCATCTCGTCGAGCGCATCGAGCAGATGGCGCAATTGCCCGAGCTTCAGCGGGCGCAGCGCGAAATGCCGGCCGCCCAGGATCACGGTTTCGCTCACCGCGGCTACTCGTTAACCGACAGCGTGCCGATCGCGCCGCTCGGGTCGGCGAACGCGCTGAAATCGAATTCCTGGATCTGGTAATCGTCGGTCCGGCTCGGCAGCGACAGCTTGGTGGCGGTGCAGGCGTTCAGGACCAAGGACATCCCGGCCGGCACGCCCTGCGTCGTTTTGCTCGTATAGAACGTCGCCTTGAAGGTCGGCGTGGTGCCGATCAGCTGGTTGGTCAGTACCAGCTTTCTGCCGGAGAGCGCGTTGTAGAGATAGCTGACCATCACCGCGGCGCCGGTATCGGCGGCGGCAAAGGTGTAGATGCCGGTTGCCGGGTTGACCGAGTATTCGCCCGGGTTGGCGGGCGTCGACACCCGAGTGAACCGCTTACCGGCATTGACACCATTGGCGTAAGCGACGCCGAGATCGTCGGCGTAAGCGGCGGCATTGGCGACTGCCGCGGTAAAGGGCGCCGTCGCCGGGACCACCGCCGCCTCGTTTTCCGCCACGCTCACTTGGCCCGCCTGCGGCGTCTGGCCGAAAAACAGATCGCCATAGATCGCGCCAAAGATGCGGGCGAAGCGGGCGCGGCCGGTGATCTTGCCCTGGCCGCGTGCGATATCGAGCGGGAACTGGAATTGCCCCCATAATTCCTTGGTGGTCCAGTCCCAGTCGATCTGCACGTCCTGCAAGATGCCGAACTGGTCGGGACCGATGCCCGATCCCGTCGTATCGGTGCGGTTGCCCCACAGCGCCCCGGCGCCAAATGCGAGCTGCATGTGTCACTTGCTCCTGATTGTGATGGCGCTTATGGCCGCCAGCCCTTTCGCGGGCGCCCGGAATGACAGCGCAAATATTCACAGGCAGAGGATTTCCACCGGGATCATCGCGACGGCCTGGTCGCGCAACCCGCCCTCGTTGATCTCGACCTTGCCGGCGATGCAGGCGTGCTCGACCATGTCCGGCAAGCCGAGATCTTGAATCCCGGTCGCCGGCGGCGGTGCCAGTGCCGCTTCGAGCGCGTCGATCAGCGGGTTCAGCGCCGAAACCGGCGGTGAATGCGGATCGCTTGAATGAACATACACATAGAGCTCGACCGCGAGCGTCCACACGGTGGGCGCGCCGAGCGCCTTTACGGCGGCGGTTTCGGTCTTCTGCCGCATATAGAGGGCGGGCTGCTCCGGCGGGGTCAGCGTGCTCCCGTGCCGCATCCGCCGTGCGGTCGTCGCGAACGCGGCGGCGCCAGCCGCCCGCGCGAACAGCGCCGCGTAGATTCTCTCGCGCGCGATCATACCGCCGCCGCGAGGATTGCGGGGTCGGTCACCGTCGCGGCGCGGCTCACAAATCCAGAGACCGGCGCTGCCGCCTGGTATTGCGAAAGCATCAGCTTCACGTCGGCGCTCATGTCGCTTTGGGAATAGCTGATCGTCTCGGTGCCGCTGACGGCGCCTGACACCTCGCCGATATGCGTGCGCTCGCGGTAGCGCTGGCACACCAGCTCTATGCAGGCCTGCGCGATATCGGGCGGCACCGCCGGGTATCCGGCAGTGTAGGTGACGACGACGTTCTGCGGGCGGCGGGTGAAGACGTAGCCGCGCAGGTAGAGCCCGGTCGGCGTTGCGACATAGCCGGCGCCCCAGCCGCCATCGTTCGGCGCCGGCGCGATAGCCAGTCCGTCGATCGACAGTGCCAATACCGCCACGACCGGAAAATTGGCCAGCACCAGGTGGCGGCCGCCGGTGCCGTCGCGCACCTCCTGCCAATCGGCCAGGGCGATCGGACGCTTGAGCCAAGCCTCTATAAACCGGCTCGTCGCGGTGATCAGCCGGGACAGCAGAGCATCGTCGGCATCGGGAAACGTGCCGTCGCCGCTCTGCAGCCACGCCTTGACATCGGCAAGCGTGGTCAGGTCGCCAAATGCCATCGATACCTTCCCTCAGATCACACGGGGCGGTCGGAACAATGCCTCCGCAAGTCCTGGCCGCCTCACCGCGTCAATCGATCAGACAGCGGTCAACCGTTGCCGATATTGGTGATCACGCCGAGCGCAAACGGCGCATAGACCGCCAGCACCTCCTCGGCATAGACGCCGACCTGGCGCTGCCGTGTCACCACCGGCCAGTCGATCTGGTAATAATCCTGCCGGGTCTTGACCTCGGCGACGTTTGGCACCTCGTTCGACTGGTACTGCACCGGCAGCTGCTCGGCGAAGCCGAGGACCGTACCGGGCGGCACTCGCGGGTGGATGCGTACCGGGATTTTGAGGCCGCCGTTCAGCGTGAATGGATTGAAGTAGAACGACACGGCGCCGGCCGCGGCGAGATCGTAGGCGTTGCCGTCGCCGCTGACCTCATAGCGCAATAGCGGCCCAGAGGCGTTCGACAGGACCTTCGCGGTGATGTTCTTCAGTTCCTGCACATTGACGTAGAGCACGGTCGGCGACAGCTGGTACTGGCTCCACATCTGCTGGAACATTTCGTCGATCTCAACCACCGAGCCGCGCCCCGAGGCGGTCAGCGGCGTGCCGCTGCCCGCAGTGCCGGTCGGCTGCACGCTGACATAGGCGCCCGACCCCGGCTTCAGCGCGCTCGTCAGCAGCCCGTCATAGGCATAACTGGGGTTTGCCGAATTATCGGCGGCGACATCGCCGGCCGACTGCCGACCGGCGGTCAATGCCGTCGCAAAGCTGGCGCTGTTGATCGTGGTGATCGCCTGCAACGTCTCGCTCCCGGCGCTGCCGACATACCAGGCATAGGCGACGGCGCCGGTCAGAGCGGCGACGCTGGCATAGAGCGTCTGCCCGGATGTCACCGCCTGGGTGGCGTTGGCGCTCTTGTTGGACGAGCCGCCGGCGAGAACGAAGCTCTTGCCGTCGGCGCCGGCGATTGTCTTGGTCGTGGCGACCCCGGTCGCGAGGCTCGAATTCTGGAAACCCTCCAGGGTCAGCCCGACGACGATGACCGAATAGGCGGCGGCCGGCAGGGTGGCGCCGGAGCCGGAGGCCGACAATGCCGGCGTCGCTGGCGTGCCGAGCGCCAGGGAGGCGTTGCCGCCGAGGATCGCCATCTCCTCCTTCAGCATCAGCTTCTGCAGCAGGCGAAAGCTCATCCGCGCCTGGATGTCTTCGAACTGCCGGCCGGCGCTGATCGCCTCGTAGGTGGCGGCGTCCTCTTCGCCGATCGTCACATAGGCGGCCGATCTGGATGCGGTCGTGTACGACATCTGCCCCGAGCGCTGGCCTTCGGGGACCCACCCCATGGCGTCGAAACCGGAGCCGACAAGCGCCGTCACCTGGCGCCAGTTGGTCGCTGTGCCGGTGCCGCCGCCAATGCGGGGCAAGGCATTGCGGATCGGCGTTACGAACGGATAGAGGTTCTTCGCCGGTGCCTGCAGGTCGTAAGCGGCAAGGCCGCTGGCGGTCGTAATCGACTTGGCGATCCGGTCGTCGGGCGTACGCAACGCGGTCTTGACCAGATCGAGCGTGTCCAAGGTCTGGTTCATCGTTTGGCAGTTCCTTCCGCTCGGGATTAGGGAAAACCGGGCAACAAAAAACCGGCGCCGCGAGCGGGGCCGGGTAAAGAAGGGCGCGCGGAGGGGCGGATCAGCGCGATCGCGCGAACGGGTCGATCGGATTGGCGTGGGCCGCCTTGATCAGGATCAGCGTGCGTTCCTCGTCGCTCATGCGCGCCAGCGCCGCGGCGATGTCATCGCCGCCCGGCAGACCGGGGCCGGCGTCGTCGCGCTTGCCGATGGCGGCGATCCCGCGCGCGAATGTCTGCGGCGGTAGCGGCGTAGAGGCGATCTCATCCACCCGCCGCTGCAAGGCGTCCAGCCGCGGCATGATCTCGCCGGCGAGCTTTTCGAGAAATCGTCGCTCGCCGCCGTCGACCTGCCGGCGTGCCTTGCGCAGCATGCCGGCGACCGCTGCCGCGGCGATCCCGTCAGCCGGCGGGCCGCCGCCCTGGCCGATCAGATCGCTGCCCCCCTCGGCGACCAGCGTTTCGAGGATGTCGCACAGTTCCGCGACGATTTCGCCAAGCCGCTCGGGCAGCTGCAAGGCATCGCCCTCGGTCGCCGCCTGCATCGCAAGGCGCCGCCGCAGCGCGTCGAGATCGAGGACGATCTGCGCCAGAGCGCCGGCCTCATCGAGGCCCTTGCGTGCTTGTCCGGCGGGCGGGCCGTCCGGGTCGATGCGCTCGCGCCAGGCGGCGACGATCCGCGCCTTGATGTGCGCCAACTGGTCGGCGCTATAGCGCGCGGCGTTGCGCGGCAGGTGGATATAGGCCCAGGCGGCGCGAATATGGCTCCCGCTATCAAGCGGGTACCGCTCCCTGCCGTCCGCCTGATAGCCGGGATCGGCGTAATCGCCGCGCGCGTCGGCGCCGTTCTCCCGAGGCCCGGCAGCCCGCGCGCCAGGGGGCCTTTCCGCCCGCTTCCAGCAATCGAATACCGCTTCGGGGTTGGCTGGGCGGTCGACCACCGAGATCTCGGTCAGGGCGAGGCCGGTGATCAGCGACCGGTCGGCCGGATCGCGGGCGGTCACCCGGCCGCCGATCGAGAACCCCTTGTAAACGCCTTCGACCACCTTGGCCCAAGCCTCGTCGTCGACGATCCGGGCGGCGACATAAAGGCCCTTGTCGTCGATCGCCGCTTCCTTGGCGATGCCGATCGCCGATGGCTGGTGCATTTCGCGGATATTGGCGAATTGCATGTAATCATCGAGCGCGGCGGCCAGCGCCTCGCGCTTGACGACCTCGCCTTGATCGTCCTCAGCCTCGGTCGATGCATAGCCATAGACCATCCGCTGTTCGCGATCGATCTTGGCGATCGGCCAGTAAAACCGCATGTGTCGATCTCCATCAAAGCCGGCACGTGTACGAGTTCCATAAAGCCGCGACCCATCGCAGCCCCTCTCCGATCAGCCTCACCGCCCCGGCAGCACTTCGACCGTGTAACCGAGCAGCTTGATCGTGTCGGTGGTGGCGGTCACGGTTTGGCTGTTGAGCAGGATGTAGGCGCCGGCCGATGTGTCGATGGCCATCGTCTTGGGTGGGTTGCCGTTGAGACCGTAGGTGGCGTTGCTCCAGTCTCTCGTCACCTGCGCGTTGCGGGCGCCGGCGTTGCGGATGACCGTGACCGTGTCGCCGGAGACGGCGCCCGCCGTGACAAGGGACTGCGCGTAAGCGAAATCGCCGCTGGTGCAGGGCGTCGCCGATAGTGGCGTGCAGGCGGTTGGGGAGAGCCGCACCACCAGCTTTTTGCTATTCGTCGTAACCGACCCGGTGGTGTCCCACAGCGCGGTTATCCTGATGGCGTCGTTCGGCCCCAGCGGCGGCAGGTGAATGCTCGCCATGTTGACTTCCGCCGTGCCGATCCCTGTATTGGTCACGGCGACGCCGGACTGCGCGGCGATAAAGGGCACCGGAAAGCCGTTTGCCTGGACGACCCCGGTTCCCTTGGTGACGAGGTTGAGGCTGACATTCGGATCGCTGCCAACTGCCGAGACCTGTGGTGCGCCTCCCGCAGCGGCATTGCCGATGCTGAGATAATTGGCCGCGACCGTTGCCGGCGCCTGCGCCAGTTGCAGGATCGAGTCCTGGCCGCGATTGCCGCGGAAATCGAGGAGATCGTCGGCGGCGATTTCCTGCACATCGTGCCCCGAGGTCGCGACATCGCTGCGCAGGGTGAAGCCGTCGACATTATTGCGGGCGAACCACTTGATCTGCTGGCCGGCCCCCATCGCGATGGCGTTGGAATGGCCGTTGGCGTCCGGGGTCAGTGACCAGGCGCCGAACACGATCCCGGTATTGAACGTGTGGACAGCGGTGTTCGTGCTGATGATATCGATCGCGTCGTTGATCGGGTTGGTGCTGTCGCCGCCATAGGAGGGATCGCCCGTGTCAATCCGGATGCCGATCGCTCCCGGCTGCGGGCTGTAGGGGTTCGACGTATAGTTGGCGCCTTTGTTCTTGAGCGCGATTTCAAGGCCGAAACTCGCCTGGCCGTCGGCCGCCGCCTCGTGCTGCACGTCGAAATAGCCGGCCCACACGGGGTTTTGCGCGTCGGCGATGGCTGCGCCAGCCAGTCCGATCGACGCCGGCAGCGCGCCGGCGGCCAGCCCGGTGGCGACAGCATCACTGGCCCGCGCCGTGCCGCTGACCGCGATGCCGCCGACCGGCGACATCACCGCGAGGTCGCTGTCACGTGGAATCCAGTTGGCGCAATAGCCCGCATCCGGGCAGAAATCGCTGTAGGTGCCGCTGCGGCTGTCGAGAACGCCGACCGCGTTGCCGAGCATCACCCGCCCGTCGATGCGCCAGATCGTCGGCTGGCCGCCGTCGGTGTCGGACCAGAACGGGCCGCGGGCGCTGACGATGCCGGCCTCGGCCCCGGCCCCGGCCGGCGCGCTCATCGTGAAGCCGTTCGCGTTGATGCTGCCCGCCACGGTGGTGCCGGCGGCGATGCCCGGCCCGTTCAACAATTCGCCGACCGCCAGCCCGGCTGTGCTGTCGCAGCCGCTGACGGCGGCGCTCCCCGCTGTCGTCGTGCACTGCATCGACGATGCGATCGGGGTCGTCGAGAAGCCGCGGAAACCGAGATTGTTGCGCGCGTCGGGCAAGAGGGCATTGGCCGCGTCGATGGTCATCGCCGGCTCGCTGACCCGGGCCGATACCGGCCCCGGCAACAGGGTCGAGGCGCCGGCCAGTGCCAGCGCCAGGGAGGCGCGTATCGCGGAATCGCGCATTTACCAGCTCCTCGCCGCCATCTGGCAGCCCGAATTTGACGAGTAGATGCGGATGCGCCCGGTATGCGGCATGCCGGACATATCGAGCGAGCCGCCCTGGCCGCCGTCGCTGGCAGCCCCGGCGATGAAGACGATGGTCGGCGGCCCTGCCCCGCCCGGGTCGTCGAACGCGACCGCGAGCCCGGCGGCGCACTGTGCCTGGATCAAGAGACCGCGGCGCGGCGCAGTCGGGGCAGGGATCGTCGCGAGCAGCGCGAGGCCGGCGAGCGAGGGCGGATTGGCGCTGTAATCGGTGCCGCTGACGCCCGGCGCCGTCATCGGCTCGCTGGCGCCGATGGCGCGGTAGGCCGGCACCTCTATGGAGCGCGTCTGCGCCAGCGCCGTGATCGCCAACCCGCCGCTCAGACCCGACGCGGCGCCAAGCAGAATCAAAAAAGCCGCCCGGGGGCGGCTATGCCAATCAGTCATGCGATGTTTCCTGTCAGTTCCAAAAGACTGCGGTGGAAAGACGGAGCCAGCCAGGCCCTCTCCCCTTCATTCGCGGACCTGCGGCACGTGGATCAACCCGTCCTGGGCCGCAGGAATTTCAGATCGCCCGCCATCGGGGCTGCCGGTCGGGATCCGCGGCTGGCCGGGGTTGAAGTTCGCCTTGCGCCACGGTGTCACGCCAAACGATTTCCGGGCGGTGCCGCGGACCATCGCCCGGTCGCCGCCGGCGATCGGATCGAAGCCCAGTGCGGCGCGCGCCTCGTTGATCGTGTGGATGCCGTTGCGGACATAGGCATCGAGCATCTTCGCCTGCTCGGCGGGGTCGATATGGCGCGGATCGACCCGCTGTTCAGCGCGACAGCGGTGGTCAGCCGGCCGATGGCGCGTCGCGGATTGGTTCGTCGTGCTCGCGGCCGTTTTCTCGAACCGTAACAAAACCGTTTGTCATGTCAGTCTGGTCGAGCGTGCCTTGAGTGATCGCAAAGCCGCCCGGATGATCACGAAAGCCGGGCTGATCGCGCAGTAGCTCGATGCCCTTCTGAGCATTTTGTCGGCTCGTGTAGGTGCCCACGATCAGCTCGTGATCATAATCCCACTCATCGACGAAGCGCAGCCATAAGGTCCAGTAGACGGGGGGCATCGGCTCAACGCTGGGCATGTAAGCCTGCTCTTCCGTTATTTTCGGAAAAGGCGCAAGCGGCGGCTCATCTGCTGCTTCATCGCCCCACACCGTCACAAATCCACCATTGGTCCACGCAGTACAATCCATACCCCCCGGCCTAATATCGAATCCATCAGGATGATCGCGAAAGCCCGGTTTGTCGCGCAGCAGGCCCAGCTGTTCCTCGGCCTTATTCCTCGCCGAATAAACGCCGAGCAGCTTGTCGTGATCTTGGCCGCGGTCGTCGTGACGCTCGTGCCATAGCTCGTATACTGTGGGGTTCATTGGCCTTGTCATCTGCCAAATCCGGTATTTTTGGGCGGAAGGGATCTATTTCGGGTCGCGAAAGGCGCGCTCACCGTACTTCTTTAGTTGATTGTATTCTTTCCAACGTTGCGGGTTATCCTCCCAATTTCCCCTTCCATATTGGTCGTCCATCGAGCGTTTGGCGAAATCCCGCCCGTTCTCCCCAACATAAGGACGGTTGGCCCGTGCCCAGCTTGGAACATTCTTGGCGCCGTCTTTCCCGCTCAGCCGCGGTATCGGCTCCTTGAATGGCCGGACGACCTCCGGCGGCTCGTCGAGGAATAAAGGCGGGCGCACCGCGAACGGCAAGAGTTCTTGCGCGGGGACAAGTTTTGGCGAGCCGACTCCGCCATCCCCACTCCACTGCCCGCCATCGGGGCTGCCGGCCGGAACGCGCGGCTGATCCGGGTTGAAGTTGATTTTGTCGAGCGCCGTTGTGGCGGAGCGTTGCCGGGGCGTCGCGGACGGGTCACCCGGCGCGGCGAGCGGGACGGCGCCGGCGGCGCCGTAGACCCGCGCCCGGTCGCCGCCGGCGACGGGATCGAAGCCGAATGCCGCGCGCGCCTCGTTGATCGTGTAAATGCCGTTGCGGACATAGGTGTCGAGCATCTTCGCCTGCTCGGCGGGGTCGGCGCGGCGCGGATCGATCCAGGCGAATTCGAGATCGTCATGGCCCATCAGGTCCTGGGTCACATGATCGGCCAGCCGCTTCACCCAGCCCATCAGCGGCGCCAGCCCCTCGGCCAAGGCCGCCTGCTGCGCCGTCTCGGCGTCATTGCGCTGTGGTGTGCCCGCCGCTGATCCGCTACTCGACACAACAGCGGGAATCAGCTTTCCTGTGTCGCATCGCAAATCGGCTCATCACGCTCGCGATTATCCTCTCGAACCGTGATGAATCCGTCGATCATATCGGTCTGATCGAGCGTGCCTTCGGTGATCACAAAGCCGTTCAGATGCTCGCGAAACCCCGGCTGGTCACGCACCAATTCGATCCCCTTTTCGGCATTTTCCCGGCTGGTGTACGTTCCGATCAATTTTTCCTCAAATATTCCCGCTTCCTGAGCGTAGCGATGCCACAGCACCCAGTAGGTTTGAGGCATTGGATCGATACTGGTGAAAAGCACCCGCTTGCCTGACCCGGGGACGTGATTCGGGTCCGGCTCCTCGTCTCCCCAAAGAGAGAGAAAGCCCTCCAGCCAATATGTTTCATCGATTGGGCCATCGAGCACTTCGAAGCCGTCCGGGTGATCGCGAAAACCCGGTTTGTGGCGCAGCAGAGCCAGCGCAGCTTCCGCCTTCTCCTTGGTCGAGTAGATGCCGAGCAGCTTGTCATGGTCCTGCCAGCCGTCATAGCGGTCGTGACACAGATGGTATGTTACAGGATTCATGAGTTGATCCTTCGGGACTACATAGATCGCGGATTACGGAAAGCTCGATCACCCCATTTCTTTATCTGCCGGAATTCACGATCAGTCGTCCTCCAATTGCCGGGGCCATACTTTCCGTCCATAAGGCGCTTGGCGAAATCGCGCCCGCTTTCGCCGACATAGGGCCGGTAGCCGCGCGCCCAGCTTGGTGCGTCTTTCGCGGCCTCTTTCCCGCTCAGCCGGGGAATCGGTTCCTTGAATGGTCGGACGACCTCCGGCGGCTCGTCGAAGAATAAAGGCGGGCGCACCGCGAACGGCAAGAGTTCTTGCGCGGGGACAATGTTTGGCGAGCCGGCTCCGCCATCGCCCGTCCACTGCCCGCCGTCCGGGCTGCCGGCCGGCACGCGCGGCTGGTTGGGATCGAAACTGGCCTTGTCGAGCGCCGTTGTGGCGGATGGTTGCCGAGGCGTCGCGGGCGCCTTGTCCGGCACGGCGAGCGGGACGGCGCCGGCGGGGCCGTAGACCCGCGCCCGGTCGCCGCCGGCGACGGGATCGAAACCCAAGGCCGCGCGCGCCTCGTTGATCGTGTAGATGCCGCTGCGGACATAGGTGTCGAGCATCTTCGCCTGCTCGGCGGGGTCGGCGTGACGCGGATCGACCCAGGCGAATTCGAGGTCGTCATGGCCCATCAGGTCCTGGGTCACATGATCGGCCAGCCGCTTCACCCAGCCCATCAGCGGCGCCAGCCCCTCGGCCAGCGCCGCCTGCTGCGCCGTCTCGGCGGTGGCGCGGTTGATGTGGCGGGTGAAGGCGGTCGGCGGCAGCGAAAAGGCGAAGCACACGATGCGCGCCAGCCACTCGTCGAACTCGTCCTTGTAGGGCGCTTCCTGGAACGCCTGATACGTCGTGCCCCCCGGCCCCCAGACGAGGCGCGAGCGCGCCGCCGTATTGCCCGCCAGCACGCTGTCGAACCACTCCTGGAACTGCCGGATCTGCTCGACATTCCACCCTTCGGGCGCGGTCAGGAGCCCCGGCGGCACGTTGCCCTCGGTGAAATGCTGCAGCTGCATCGCCTGCCGGCGCAGCGCGATGTTGACGGTCATCACGATCTGCTCGACCGGCCCGAACCCATAGGCCTTGTGCGGCCGCGGGTTGCGCGGCAGGTACAAGAGATCGGCGGCGCTCAACAGCTTCCACGGCCGACCCTTGATGACCTGCTCATAAGCCGGCGCCGGCGGCAGCGGCCGGCGGCCGGTATCGTCGACGAGGAGCTTGATCGTGGCGCCGTCAACGACATCGAGCGCGGCGACCCCGCCGGCCCGGTTGCGCCGGACTTCAAGGGCCGGCGCATCGAGCACCAGCAGGTCTTCCAGCAACTCGCGCAGCCAGGTGGCGAACGGCCGCTCGCCGTCCGGCCGCCGCCAGAACCGCGCCAGTTCGGCGGCGCGGGACTGTGCCTCGGCGTCGGGCCGCCGAGTGACGCGCGGCCGGATCGTCCAGTCCAGCCGTTCCAGCTGGTCCTTGCGCGTCTCGATCGCCAGGCGGGTGATGTCGTGACTGTCGGCGAGCGCGCGCAATTCGGCGAACGACACCGGTTCATAGGCGCGCGGCGTGTAAATCGTGTTGACGCCGACCGGAAAATCCCACATCCGCAGCGGTTCGGGTTCCGGCGGGGCTGGCGGATAGCCGGGCGAGAAGACCGCGTCGCCCGACTGGAACACGGACTGGAACTGCGCCTCGAGCCCTTGCCGGCCCCAGGTATAGGAAAGCGCAAGGGGCGTGCGCGCCCCGCCGGCGGCAGGCATCGGCTTGCTCCTTTTATTGCTGAAAGCACTGCAATTGCGTCACCCCCGCGAAAGCGGGGGTCCAGGGCCACCGGCTCGCTGGTTGCTCCTGGATTCCCGCTTTCGCGGGAATGACAACCGGCTGGTTCGGGGATAGCCTAGAAGCTCGACAGGGCGGCGCGCTTCCAGGTGTCTGGTGCGGTACAGGCGTAGAGATAATTCGAGTCGAATTCGATCTGCCCGGTCTGGCAGGCGGCGGCGCTCGACGCCGGCGTGCCGGTCGCCGGGAACATGCCGTTGGCCGAGGCGGTGGCCGGGGTCGCCGACATGACCCGGAAATTCGAGCCGTCGAACTGCAGCGTTACCAGCTCGTAATTGCCGCCATAGAGCGTCAGCGCGCTCTGCGCGCCGCGGGTCCCGGGCATCAGAATTTCGCCGCCATTGGCGCCATTGACCTGCACGGTCAGCGCCTTGCTGTTGTCGGAGGCAAAGCTCATCGTCCAGCCGGCGGCGATCGCTGCGGGCAACGGCAGAGTGACCGTCAGGCTGGCGATCGGCGAATTGAAATTGGAGATCGTCGCGCCGCAATCGGTCGGCCCGGCGGCGTAGGTGGCGACCGCCGGCAACAGCCACTTGGCGATGCAGCCGCTGCCGCGTGCGCCGATCGCGGAGGCGCTCGCGGGTGTCAGCTGCAACACCCGAAAATTCGAGCCGTCGAATTGCAGGACCGCCATCTCGTAGTCGCCCGGCGACAGCTGCAACGACGTGACCGTGGCGCCGCTGCCGGGATAAAGGATACGGCCGCCGTCGGTGGCATTCGCCTGAACCGCCG
>DASUKH010000213.1:0-5825 GCA_036278835.1 Allostellaceae bacterium | reverse complement strand
GATCGCGGCACAGGGTTCGCGCGCACCGGCCAGGGTGACGCCAACCGTATCGAGCACCGCATTCCGGGCCCAATGCACCGCCTCTTCCGGCAATCCGCCCCAGGTGATGCCGTCGATCCGCTCGGCCATCCCTTCGAGAAGCGTCACGTGACCTGACCTCCAAAAAACCATTCAACGCAAAGGACGGGAAGGGAGCGCAAAGGATGCGAAGGCGATATTCCATAATTACGGGCAGGATTTCTCAAGCATAGATCCTTCAGATGGAATCAGATCCCCTTGGCCGGGCTTGACCCGGCCATCCACGTCTGTGCTAGGCCGCCCAAGACGTGGACCCGCGGATCAAGTCCGCGGGCGGGAGCATCCGATGGCGTATCCTTTGCGTCCTTCGCGCTTAACAGTCCTCGTCTCACCCCACCTCGAACAGGCCGGCGGCGCCCATGCCGCCGCCGATGCACATCGTGCAGACGACGAGCCGGGCGCCGCGCCGCTTCCCTTCGATCAGCGCGTGGCCGACCATGCGCGCGCCCGACATGCCGTATGGATGGCCGATCGAGATGGCGCCGCCATTCACATTGAGCTTGTCATGCGGGATGCCAAGTCGGTCGCGGCAATAGACCACCTGGCAGGCGAACGCCTCGTTCAATTCCCACAGATCGATGTCGTCGATCTTCAACCCGTGCTTTTCCAGGAGCTTGGGAACCGCGAAGACCGGTCCAATGCCCATTTCGTCGGGAGCGCAGCCGGCGACCGCGATGCCGCGATAGATGCCGAGCGGCGAAAGGCCGCGGCGCTCGGCCTCCTTTTCCTCCATCAGCACGGCGGCCGAAGCGCCGTCCGATAGTTGCGAAGCGTTGCCGGCGGTGATGAAGCGCCCCTCCTTGATGCGCTGGCCGTCCTTGAACACCGGCTTCAGCGCGGCGAGGCCATCCGACGAGGTGTCGGGCCGGTTGCCCTCGTCCTTGTCGAGGGTCACGGCGCGGCTCGATTTCTCGCCGGTGTTGCGGTCGGTGACGCTCATTACCGACGGCAGCGGGACGATCTCGTCATCGAAGCGGCCGGCCTGCTGCGCCGCCGCGGTGCGCTGCTGCGAGCGCAACGCGTATTCGTCCTGCACCTCGCGCGAGACGCGGTAGCGGTCGGCGACGATCTCGGCGGTCTCGATCATCGTCATGTAGAGCGCCGGGATTCGGGCCATCAATTCGGGATCGTCGCCGCGGGTGCGCACCATCCTGTCGCCCTGCACGAACGACACCGACTCGACCCCGCCGCCGACCGCCACCTGCATGCCGTCGTCGATGATCTCCTTGGCGGCGGTGGCGATCGCCATCATGCCGGAGGAGCATTGCCGGTCGATCGACATCGCCGGCACGCTGTCGGGTAGGCCGGCCCGCAGGGCGCTCTGGCGGGCGACGTTGAACCCCTGTGCGCCCTGCTGGATCGCCGCGCCGATGATGACGTCGTCGATCTCGGCCGGGTCGAGCCGGGCGCGCTTCACCGCCTCGGCAATCGCGTGACCGGCCAGCGCCTGCGGCTGAGTCTCATTGAAGGCGCCGCGAAACGCCCTGCCGATCGGGGTGCGGGCGGTGGAAACGATGACGGCCTGGCGCATGGCGGATCTCCTTTGGGTTATTCGGCCGCCTCCTGCGGCTCGGCGGCAAAGATGATCGACAGGATCAGGTCGCGCTTCGCCGAGGCGTGCTGGATATCATAGCCGACCGGCGCGCCATCGGCCCCGACGTCGAGGTTTACGTCCGGCTCAATCTCGCGGGTTCTCTTCGCAGGCAACCGCCGCAGCTCGATGTATAGGCTATCGGTTGGTTTGTCGTAGGAAAGCCTCATCCGTAATCCTCGTCGAGAAAGGCGTTGTGCACGGTCTCGCCGTCGGAGAGTAGCACGACCCGGAGATATCCGCCGATGCTCGCCGCGTATCCCCACAGCCGAATCCGCCCATCGGATTGCGTCTCGCGCCGTTCGGGGTGGCGCATAATCTTCCTGATCTCGAGAGGATCGAGGTATTCGCGTCGCGGCAGCACGTCCAATGCGAAATATCTGGTCCGCCAAAACGGTGGCGGCGGCAGGCGCTCTGGTTCGTCTGGCATTAGGTAAAATTTTGCCGCTCTGCGTCACCGCCACAGCCCATACCCAGTAGGCCCGATATGCGCAGCGCAATCCGCCGAACCTGCGTCGAGTTGGCGGAATGCGCTTCGCTTTGCCGCCCTACCGAGGCGCCCTCGCCGCGAAATACTCTATGTCCTCCGGGCGCGGGCGCCAGTCGGGGTTGCTCGGCCATTCCCGGGTGCGGGCGGCCATGTCATGGCCGTACCGGACGCGGAACAGCAGGGTGCGCTCGGGGCCGGTGATCCATTCGTGCAACTCGCCGGGCGGGTGCACGACAAACGATCCCGGCCCGACCGCGACCGTCCCATCGAGGGTGCGCATCGTGCCGCCGCCCTCGAAGCAGAAATAGATTTCGGTAGCGTGCGGGTGGCAATGATAGGGGCTGGTCTGCCCCGGCTCCCAGCACGCCACCGTCACATCGCCCTCGGCGACCCGCCCGAGCACCCGCTCGACATGCTTTTTCGGGTCAAACCGCTCTTCCGCCTTCAGGTCGAAGCAGTGCATCGCGGGTGGTCTCCCTTAATGCCGCCATTCGCGCGGCGGCGGTTCTTCGTGGGTCAGCGGCAACGCGGGCGCGGCGGGGAGGGCAGGCGCCGCCGGCTGCGCCGCAGTCTGCCGCGTGCGCGCCTCAGCCTCGCGCCGAGCGTGCCAGGAGGCGCGCACGGTCAGCGGGATTGAGGCGAGGTAGATCGCGCCGACCGCGGTCAGTGTCGGCCACGGCGCGGTCGTGAAGAAGGCCGCCATCAGGCCGATGACGAGCAGGGTCGGGACAACGAAATGCTGCGGGATGCGGATGCGCTTTAGCGACACGGTCGGCACGGTGCTGACCATCAACAGCGCGATGCCGGCGATCCACACCCCGTTGAGATAGGGCGAGCGCGCGATCCAAAAGCCCCATTCGAAATTGATGAACATCGGCAGCATCAAGAGGCCGGCGCCGGCCGGCGCCGGCGCGCCGCTGAAGAAATTGGCGGCCCAGGGCGGCGGCTCGGCCCCCAATTGCGTGTTGAAGCGCGCGAGGCGCAGGGCGCAGCACACCGCGTAGAACAGCACGATCGCCCAGCCGACGCTGTGCCATTCCGCCATCGTCCACAGATAGAGGATCGCCGCCGGCGCCACCCCGAAGCTGATGAAATCGGACAGGCTGTCGAGTTCGGCGCCGAACCGGGTCGTCACCTTCAAGAGCCGCGCGAGGCGGCCGTCGAGGCCGTCGAAGATGCCGGCGGCGATGACCGTGAATACCGCGTACTGGAACTTGCCGGCGATCGCGAAGCGGATCGCCGTCATCCCGGCGCACAGCGCCAGCAGGGTCAGGACGTTCGGTACCAGCCGGTTAAAGGACAGCGGCGACAACCGGCGCACCCGAACCCGCGGCCGCCGCACCCGCGCGCGCACCCGTTCCCGCACCCGCGACGAACGCATCGCAGACAATCCCTGCTCACCGGCCGACCCTGGCCTGGCTCAGACTACACCATCTCGCGACGGGCGACGCGGCCTTAGTGGCTGACGCCGGGGCTGGCGGGCGCCGCCGCAGCGCGGTCGGCCAGCACCGTCTCGCCGGCGACCATGCGCTGGCCGAGGGCGACCAGCGGCTGGTAGGGCGGCGGGACATAGACATCGACCCGCGAGCCGAAGCGGATGAGGCCGATGCGCTCGCCCGCCGCGATCCGCTGCCCGGCATAGAGCGGGCAGACGATGCGCCGCGCCACAAGCCCGGCGATCAGCACGAAGGCGATTTCGGGGCCGTCGGGCGGCTGGAGGCGGATCGCCAGCCGTTCGTTGTCGGTGCTCGCCTTGTCGAGGCTGGCGTTGACGAAGCGGCCCTTCGTGTAATGCCGCTCGACGACCCGCCCACCCGCCGGGGCGCGCGCGATGTGCACGTCCAAGAGGCTGAGGAAAATGCCGATTCGCGGCACCGGCGCGTCGCCCATCGCCAATTCGGGCGGCGGCGCAGCCGGTGCCAGCGAAACGACGACCCCGTCAGCCGGACTGACGATCACCCCGGGGCGGCCCGGCGTCACCCGCCACGGGTCGCGAAAGAAATAGGCGACCCACAACGTCACGACGAGCATGACCCAGCCGGCCGGCCACACGAAGATGAACAGGAGGATCGTCGCGGCGGCGGCGATCGCGATGAACTTCCAGCCGTCAGGGTGAATCGGCGCAAGGATGTGACGGAGCATTCGGCGGCTACTGGTCCATAAGAAGCATGTGGTCGCCCCGCGGCGCCGCGAAATCCGGCCGATGCCGGGAGCCGAAACAAGACGCTAGGCGGACGTCGGGAACCCGGTTATAGCGCATTTCCCGCCACCCGGAGGCGAAGGATGGAGCGACCCGACAGCATCACGGCGATCGGCGAAGAGATCGAGCGGGGCCAGAGGCCGGCCCCCGGCCCGGAATTCTTCGAAGCCTACGACGTGTTCGCGGCCGAGTTGGCGCGGATTTTCGCCCGGCCGTGGCTGGCGGTCGATCATGCGAGCCGGCTTGCCGCGGACGGCGATTTTTTCCGCGCCGAGGTGGGGTCGCGCTCGGTGGTGCTGGTGCGCGAGAGCGCCCAGTGCATTCACGCGCTGCGCAATGTCTGCCTGCATGCCGGCTACCGCGTGTGCGACGACGAGAGCGGCCATGCCGACCACCTGTTCTGCCGGTATCACGGCTGGTCCTACGCGCTCGACGGGCGGCTGACCGACCCGCTGTTGCGTCCTGAGATGGACGACCGCTCGCGCTTCCGCCTGCCGCATTACGCCATGCGGATCGAGCGCGGGCTGATCCTCGTCGATCTGTCGGCGCTCGCCCCCGAGCCGCCGCCACCCGGCCCGGTCGCGCTCGACGGCATTCCCGAGGACCTCGGCGCGCGGCGGGTCGGGCGGCGACAGCGCCACAAGACGGCGCTCAACTGGAAGCGGCTGCGGCAGTTTCTGTGGGCCGAGCCGAGCCTCGCCTTCGGTGGAGCGGGGTGCGACGCGACGGTCGAGTTTGGGCCGTTGAGCCTCATTGCCATGCGCAATGGCGATGCGGTCCTGCTTCGCCTGATCCCGCGTTTTCCGGGACAGACCGAACTCGAAGTCATCGAGATGCCCCGCAATGGCGCGGGGCCGACGCGGGATGCGCTCGGCGATGCTCTACGCGAGGACGCGGATAGCCTTGCCGCGCGGCCGCTCGACCGTGCGTTTTTCGAGTGGTACTGGCCGCTAATGAAGCCGCCGCCGGCCGGGTAGGCTCGGCGGTCAGACGACCATCATCCCGCCATCGACGACGATCGTCTGGCCGGTGATGAAGGCGCCCGCTTTGGACGCGAGCAAGAGGGCCGCGCCGGCGATGTCCTCGGGCTGGCCGAGGCGGCGTAGCGGGGTTTCCGCCTCGCGGCGGGCGCGGCGCTCGGGGTCCTCGTAGAGGGCGCGCGCGAAGGCGGTCTCGACGAGGCCCGGCGCGATGCAGTTGACCCGCACTCCGAACGGCCCCCATTCGGCGGCAAGGCTGCGGCACAGCGCGATGTCGGCCGCCTTGGTGACGCCGTACATCGCGATGACGGTCGAGGATTTGAGGCCGCCGATCGAGCTGATAAAGATGATCGCGCCGTCGCGCTTGGCCCTCATGTCGGGCACCACCAGCTTCGACAGCCACAGGTTGCTCAGAACGTTGTTGGTCATCATCCGCTCGAAGACCTGATCGGTCAGCGCTTCGAGCGAGCCGTAATGCGGGTTGAT
>DASUKH010000212.1:0-6753 GCA_036278835.1 Allostellaceae bacterium | reverse complement strand
GTGGAGATGCCGGCGAGGGCGGCGAGGCGCGGCAGGTCGAGGATGGCGAGGCGCTGACCCTCGACCGTGGCGATGCCTTCCTGGCGCAGCCGGTTCAGGGTGCGGTTGATGTGGGCCCCGGTCAGCCCGAGCGCGTCCGCCATGTGCTGGCGGCGCAGCGGAAACGGGCAATCGAGCGGATCGATGCGGCAGGCCCGCAACTGGCGCCGGTAGAGGCTCAGCATCAGGAAGGCGAGCCGCCCCACCGCGTCGCAGCAGCCGATCACCGTCAGCATCTCGTCGATCCGCGCCGCCTCAGCTGCCACGTAGCGCGCCAGGCGCAAGGCCAGCTCGGGTTCGTTGCGAAATGCCTCGGAAAGAATTCGCCCATCCAGCACGCGGGCGCAGAGCGGGGTCAGGCTGCACACCGAATGGTCGATCACCCCGAGCAGGGCGGCCTGCAACCCGACGATTTCCCCGGGCATCAGGAAGTCCAGGATCTGGCGGCCGCCGCTTCCGGCGCGGCGGAAGCGGTATGCCCAGCCGCGCGCCACCTGAAAAATCCCAACCCCGACCTCGCCGGCGCTGACCAGCTCGCGGTTCGGCGCCAGGATGGCCGAGCGCATGGTCATTGCCTTGATCAGCGCGGCTTCGCGCTCCCCCAGTGACCGAAATACGTCCTGCGTATAGCGGTCGCTGCGCCCGCCCCCCACAACGACACCTTTCGCTTGCCTAATTCCAGAAAATACAGAATAGCGAAACCGCGGCAAGCACAAGCCTAGTATTGTAACAGGGCACACAAGGTACCGTGATCTAGGTCATCATCCATCTTTTTGAAACTCAACGATACTGGTCAGTATCCGATTGAAACGAAGCCAGTTTTAATCGCCTGGATAAACAATTGTTAGTTGCAAAACATCCATATAACGTGTGCGATGGTCGGATTTGTTCGGATTACGCGGAAATCTCTACGATTCTGGAGAGGATAACCCACTCTTCGGGGGTAACCGGGCAAACCGAAAGGCGTGATTGGCGCAGCAACGCCATGCCGGCGAGTTCGGGCATCCGCTTCATCTCGGCGAGGCTGACGGGTCTCCCGACCGGCCGCACCGCCTTCACATCGACCATGCCGAATCGCCCACCCGGATCGTGCGGGTCCGGGTAAAACGTGCGGACGATCTCGACCACTCCGACAATCTCCTTTCCCTCGTTGGAGTGGTAGAAGAAGGCTTGGTCGCCCTCCTTCATCGCCCGCAGATTGTTGGTCGCCTGGGCATTGCGGACACCGTCCCAGTGGGTGCGGCCGTCCTTGACCATCTGCTCCCACGAATATTTGGTCGGCTCGGATTTCAGCAGCCAGTAGGCCATTCCCCCCTCCGCGTCACGCAGGTCAGCCGGATAACGGATAATCGGCCTGATCCTGATAGACCGAGCCGGCCTTTGTCGGAAAGCTGGCGATCAGGCTGAAATGCCCGACCGGCAGCGGCTCGGCGCGGAATTGCGCGTGCGCCGCTAGGAAACGGCCGAGCGGCTCCGGCTCCGGATCGCGCAACCGCGCCAGGGTCACATGCGGCGCGAATTTGCGCGGCTCGGGCGGCAGGCCGGCGCGGATCAGCGCATGCTCCACCTTGTCGCGCAATTTGACGAGGTCGGGGTGGCGTTCGATGCCGACCCACAGCGCATGCGGGCGGTTGCCGCCGAACACCCCGACGCCGGCGAGCACGAGCGGGAACGGACGCGCCTTGACCCGCAGCAATGCCTCATCGATGTCGGTCGCGACGTCTTCGCCGACCTCGCCGATAAACCGCAACGTCAGGTGGAAGTTGCCGGGATCGACCCAGCGGGCGCCCGGCACGCCGGCGCAAAGCAGCGACAGGCGCAATTTCAATTCCGGCGGAAACTCGATGCCGACAAACAGGCGCAGCACGTCACGCTCGGTCGAACAAGATCAGGTAAACACGACCAGGACGCCGGTATGGCCGTAAAGCCGGTCGCGCGAGATTTCGCCGTTGGCGAAAAACCCGATCAGCGGAAAATCGCCGAGCTCGGCGCGAATGAGGCCGGTCTCGACACAAGGCTCGTCGAACAGATTGGCGCCGCGGGCGATGCAGCTGACATAAACCGCCCCCTTCGGCGGCCCCGGCAGGCGGGGCTTCAGCTGGCGCAGCATGCGCGCGAGGTCGGCACGGGCGCTGTCCGGGTCGCGGCGGCAGAACAGTATCGGGTCGCCCGGCGCGACCTCGGCGCCGAGCACGACCCAGCCATGCCGGGGGTCGATCGCCATCAGGTTGCGGACGAGATAGTCGCCGGTATCGGAGCCGGCGACCGGCAGGCCGGCAAAGATCACGCCGCCGAGCCGGCGCGGGTCCTCGGCCAATTCCGGCCCGATATCATCGTAGAACACCGATAAGGCCGGCCGCCCGTCAATCGCCATGACGATATTGTCGCGCGACTCGTCGATCCGGCGCACCGGACCGATCGGCATGCAGCCTTGGCTCAGACCGGTGGCGACGGCAATCTCCGGCGCCAGCAGCGCCCCGGAGAGGCCGGCCGCGCCAAACGCCTCGGGCGAGGCAGGATCGCCCGCCAGCAGCGGCTCCGGGCAGCGATGCGAGACGAGGCCGCCGGCCAGAAAGGCGCCGCTCGCCGCGCCGGCGTCGACCATCGCGCGCATCAGGTCGGGGCAGCGCGGGTCGCCGTGGACGAGGGCGAGGGTCGGCGCGGCGGCGGAGAGCCAGTCTGCGTGGCGCTGCGGAAGGTCGGCACCGGGATCGGCGGTCGCGCCGAACAGGCGAAACCCGTTCGGCGGCAATGCCGCGATCATTGCGGCGGCGGCCGGCATCTCGTAGGCCTCGTGCCCGGCGGCGCACACGCCGAGCCCGACTCCGCCGATCCAGGAAGCGATGCCGAGAGACCCTGCCAGCTCTCGCGCGATCTGCGGAAAGACCGCGGCGGCCGGCTCGCTGACGTAGAGGATGCCGAGAGTGGCCGGACTGTCCTGCGGCAATTGCGCCGCCAGCCGCGATGCCAAATCGGCCGGCTCGCCTTGGGCATAGGCGGCGGCAAACACCGCGTTCATGATTTTTCTCCGCCGATCAGGCGCGCGACATCGGGCACAATGCC
Organism: Allostellaceae bacterium; assembly: GCA_036278835.1. Taxonomy (GTDB): domain Bacteria; phylum Pseudomonadota; class Alphaproteobacteria; order ATCC43930; family CGMCC-115725; genus DATARH01. The sequence continues at coordinate 3,651 of DASUKH010000212.1, read as the reverse complement.
ATCAACGATGGCGGCAACGCCGCGCGCGTTGGGATGCTTGCCGTCAAGCTGATTGAGCGCCGGGTCCATCGCGACCCCTTTCAAAAAAAACGGGTAGAGCATCACCCCGTATTCCTTCGCCAGCTCGGGGTAGAGGCGGTCGAATTCCTGCCGGTATCCCGGCCCCCAGTTGGGCACCGAGAGCATGCCGGCAAGCAACACCTTGGCGCCGCTCGCCTTGATCTTTTTTAGCATCGCCTCGAGGTTGGTGCGCACGATCTTTGGGTCGATGCCGCGCAGCATGTCGTTGGCGCCGAGTTCGAGGATCACGAGGTCGGGTTTCTGCGCCAGCGCCCAATCGAGCCGCGCCAGCCCGTCGCCGGTGGTGTCGCCCGACACCCCGGCATCGACGACGCGCGCCTCGATCCCTTCTTTGGCGAGCGCCGCCTGCAATTGCGCCGGGAAGGATTGCGATTGGGGCAGGCCATAGCCGGCGGTCAGGCTGTCGCCGAACGCCAGAATCTCCGGGACCCGCGCCATCGCCGGGGCCGCCGTGCCGACCCCGATCAGCAGCGTCAGCGCGAGGCAGGCGCGATCGATCCGATGGCCGAGCCAGCGGGAGACCGCGTCATCACCTTCCATCGATCCCGCGTCTCCTGTTGCGCCCGTCGCCATTTTCTACACGCCTCTGCTGTTATGGGGAGCGGCCAGAGCGGCTTCAACATGCGGGTCGGCTCGCCCGCTTGCGCCGGCCTCGCCGGGCCGGGCACAATCGCGGAGAGCGCGCGGGAGGGGATCATGACGGCATCGGAGGGATCGGGGCGATTGCCGCTGGCGGGGCTCGTGGTCATCGATTTCGGCCAGATTTTTCAGGGACCCTATGCGACCCTGCTGCTGGCCAAGGGCGGCGCCGACGTGATCAAGATCGAGCCGCCGCACGGTGAGCCGCTGCGCCGGCGGGCCCGGCCGGGCATCAGCGCCAGCCTGCCTTTTGCCATGCTGAACCAGAACAAGCGGGCGGTGACATTGAACCTGAAGCACCCGCGTGGCCGCGAGCTGCTGTTCGCAATGGTGCGGCGGGCCGACGTGCTGCTCGAAAATTTCTCGCCCGGCACGATGGATGAGCTTGGGGTCGGCTGGTCGGTATTGCATGAGATCAACCCGCGCCTCGTTTACGCCACCGGCACCGGGTTCGGCATCAGCGGCCCCGATCGCGACAATCTGGCGATGGACCTGACGATCCAGGCCGCCTCCGGCATCATGAGCGTGACCGGCATGCCGGACGGGCCGCCGATGAAGGCAGGGCCGACCCTGGTCGATTACATGGGCGGCATTCATCTCTACGCGGCGGTGCTGACGGCGCTCTACGACCGCGACCGCAGTGGCGAGGGGCGGCTCGTCGAGGTGGCGATGCAGGAGACGGTCTATTCGAGCCTCGCCGCCAGCTTCGATTACTACCAGCGCACCGGCCAGCCGCCGCCGCGCACCGGCAACCGCCAGGCCGCGCTATCGACCGCGCCCTACAACGTCTATCCGGCGGCCGACGGACATGTCGCGATCCATATCGTGACCGAGACGCACTGGAAAAACCTGTTGAAGGCGATGGGGCGGGAGGAGTTGGGGGCGGATTCCCGATTTGCGACCAACGCCGACCGCATCGCCCACATGGACGAAACCGACGCGCTGGTGGCCGATTGGACGCACACCCTGCCGAAGATGGAGATCGCCGCCCGCCTCAAGGCGGGCCGGGTGCCGAGCGCGCCGGTGCGCACCGCGCCCGAGGTCATGCACGACCCGCATATGCACGAGCGCGGCATGCTGGCCGAGATCGATCACCCGGAACTCGGGCTGATCACCCTGCCATCGTCCCCCTTGCGCCTGCACGGCCTCGGCAAGGCGCCGGCCGCCGCCAGCCCGACGATCGGCCAGCACAACGACGAGATCTATGGCGGCTGGCTCGGCCTGTCGGGGACCGAGATTGCGGCATTGAAGGACGAGGGGGCGATTTAGGGCAATCAGATGGATGCCGTCATGCCGGCGGAGGCCGGTATCCACGGTTCCGGCGCCCGTGCGGTTGACGAGTGGGTCCCGGCCTTGGCCGGGATGACGGGGATGGCGGCTCAATCGTCCGCCGCCGGCGCTAAGACGTGCCGCCTGCTGTCAGCCTGGGCAACTCGACCCAGCGGCGTTCGCGATGGCTTTGATAGCAGGCTTCAGCGAGCTGTACGCTTTTCGCGCCCTCAATGAGGGGCGCCGGGAACGGCGAATCCTCGGCAAGGTGGCGCAGGAACGAGTCCCACCCGGCGCGGTAGCCGTTTTCCGGCGGCTCCAAATCCGGCATCTCCTGCCATTGCTCGTCGAATACTATTGCCTGCGGCAGGTCGGGGCTGAAGAACGGTTTTGGGGTGGCCGCGGCCGGCTGGATGAAGCAGCGGTGCAGCCCCGCCACCGCCGATCCCGACGTGCCGTCCACCTGGATTTGCAGCAGGTCGTCGCGCTTGACCCGGTTGGCCCAGGACGAGGCGATCTGCGCCAAGGCGCCGCCTTCGAGCTCGAAAATCGCGAAGGCATGATCCTCGACATCGACCTCGTAGCGCTCGCCGCGCTCGTCGCGGCGGGTCGGCAGCGCCGTCAGGTGGCGGCACGAGACGGCGGCGATCGGCCCCAGCAGCCGGTCGAAGATGTAGCGCCAATGCGCGAACATATCGAGGATCAGCCCGCCACCACCCGCCTTCCGGTAGTTCCAGCTGGGGCGCTGCGCCGGCACCAGTTCGCCGTCGAACACCCACCAGCCGAAATCGAGCCGCACCGACAGCACCCGGCCGAAAAACCCGGAATCATAGAGCCGGCGCAGTTTCTTGAGGCCAGGCAGGGACAGCTTGTCCTGCACGACGCCGCCCTTCCCGCCGGCCTTGTCGCCGGCGCGGACCAGCGACAGCGCCTCGTCGAGGCTCGGAGCGATCGGTTTTTCGAGATAGACGTGCTTGCCGGCGGCGAAGGCGGCGCGGGCGCGCTCCGGCCGGCCGCCGGTCAGCCCGGCATCGAAATAGAGGGCGATAGCCGGGTCGGCGAGGCAGGAATCGCGGTCGGTGCTCCATTTGACGCCGCCGCTGCGCGCCGCGAGCGCCGCCAGCTTCCCGGCATCGCGGCCGAGCAGCACCGGCTCCGGCATCAGCCGGTCGCCATTGGCGAGCGGCAGCCCGCCTTCCTGGCGGATCGCCAGCAACGAGCGCAGATGCTGCGTCGTCCCGAGCCGCCCGGTCGCCCCGTCGATGACGACGCCGATGGTGCGCGTGCTCATGCTATCCCCGCTCAGGCGCCGGCGTAACGCTTCGGCAGCATCGCGTGGATGCCCTTGTTGCCATCGACCAGCTGGGTCACCCGCATATCGACCGCGAGGCTGGCGAGCATGTACGCGTCATCGCGCGCGAGGCCCATGCGCTCGCCGATCAGGTCGATCATCGCCCGGAGCGCGTCCTTGGCAGCATCGTCGAGGTCCTCGTTGAAGGCCATCGCGATGTGGTGCGATGGGGTCTCGGCGCGCGGCAGTTTGAAATGCAAATCCTTGCGCAGGGTCAGGCGGAACGTGCCGCTCAACGCCGTTTCGAGCGCCGTCACGCAGACTTCGCCGTCGCCCTGCACGCCATGCCCGTCGCCGACCGAGAACAGCGC
>DASUKH010000211.1:0-12529 GCA_036278835.1 Allostellaceae bacterium | reverse complement strand
GGCGGCGGCGTCGACGAACACCGTGGCGCCGAGCGCGATGTCCTCTTCTTTGGTGTCCTCCGACCAGTGGTGGCTGATGCCGTTGATGCTCGGGATGAACAGCATCGCCGAGCGCATCCGCCGGGCCAGGATTTGCGCATCATGGCCGGCGCCGCTCGGCATGCGGCGGTGGCTTCCCGGCGCGTGGCGCTCGGCCGCCGCGTCGATCAGTTCCTGAAATTGCGGGTCCATTAACGCCGGCTCGCTTTTCGAGATCGGTGCGATTGCTACCCGGCACGGCCCCGCCCGGTCGGCTTCGGCGACGAGCGCGTCCAGCGCCTCCTCGAACCGCCCCAGGATCGCCGTGTCGGTATCGCGGAACTGCACCTGCAATTCGGCGCGGCCGGGAACGATGCTCGGCGCGTTCGGGTCGATCAGCAGACGCCCCATCGTCCACACGGTGCGTGGCCCGGAAATTTGGGCAAACCGGTCGTCGATCCGGGCCGCCAGCCGCATCATCGCGATTGCGGCGTCCTTGCGCCGCGCCATCTCGGTGGTGCCGGCGTGGTTCTGCTCGCCGATGAAGGTCAGCCAATAATTCCAATTGCCGATGATCCCCTCGACGATGCCGAGCCGCAGCCCGCTCGAGTCGAGGGTGGCGCCTTGCTCGATATGCGCCTCGAAAAAGCCGACATAGCGGTCGGGATCGAGCTGCTCGCGCGGGCGGCCGGCATAGCCGGCCTCGGCGAGCGCGTCGCGCAGCGTCCGGCCGTCGCGGCTTTTCGCCGCGTCGATCTCCGCCTCGTCGAGCAGTCCGACGAATGAGCGGCTGCCGACCATGTTGGCGAAATGGCCTTCTTCGTCGGCCCAGGCGACCGCTTCGACCCCGATCTCCGGGTTGTCCGCCAGCACGCGCGCCGCTTCGAGGGCATAGATGACGCCGAGCGCGCCGTCGAGCCAGCCGCCATGCGGCTGCGTCTCGCTGTGCGAGCCGACCAGCAGCCGGCGCTTGGCATGCCGCTTGCGGCCGAACACGTTGCCGACCCCGTCGATCACCGGGTCGAGACCGGCCTCGGCGAATTTCCCGGCAAGCCATTGCCGCGACGCGGTGTCCTCGGGCGAATAGGTCGGCCGGTGCACCCCCGTCTTGTAGCGGCCGAATTCGGCGAGCCGGCGCAGATCGGCGATGACCCGTGCTCCGTCGGCTTTCGGCATCGGCATACCCCCTTGCGCCTGTCGTCGAACCTGACTGACCTCGGCGGCCCCGCCTCGGGGAGCGCGCCGCCGCCCGGCGCCTATTGTAAGGTAGGAACGGGCAATGAAGAGACCCGTTGTTATGCCGGAACCGGAAAGGAGAGGCTCTATGAACAGGTCGATCATGACCGCCGTCGCGTTTGCCGCCGCTCTCGCCTTCGCCGCGCCCTTATCCGCCTACAGCCAGAACCAGCCGCAGCCGACCCCCAACCCGCCGCCGGCCGCGCCGCAACAGGCGCCGCAACAGCAGGCGCATCCGCAAGCGCCGGCCCAGCCCGGCGGCGCCACGATGGGCGGCATGCAAGGCCATCAGCCGATGATGGGCCAAGGCATGGCCGGCATGATGGGCCACCGGATGGGCGGCATGATGGGCATGATGGAGCACGGCCCGGAGATGACGGGCCATCATTGGGGGCGGGGCTGGATGCAACGTCCGTCGGCCCAGCGCTGCCGCGACCGCCTTGCCCGGCGGACCGCCGCGGTCGCCTATGTTGTGACCGAGCTCGATCTCAACCCTCAGCAGCAGCAGATCTGGAACCAGGTGCGGAACGTCCTCGAGCAGGGGGTGCACCGCCAGCAGCAGCTGTGCAACGTGCTGGAGCCGGGGGCGCAAAATGCTCCGGAAAACATCCTCGACGTGTTCAATCTGCGCGAGCAGGTGCTGGAGGCTCAGTTGCAGACCCTGCAGCACGCCCGCCCGGCATTGCAGCAGCTCTATCAGACCCTGAGCCCGCGGCAGAAGGAGATCATTAACCACGCCGTCCGGCGCGGCTAGAGCAGGGTCCATTCAAATGGAATCACCGGCCCCCTTGGCCGGGGGTGACCCGGCCATCCACGTCTTTTCAGGCCGCCGAAGACGTGGGCCCGCGGATCAAGTCCGCGGGCGCGGAGCATTCCAATGATCGGGCTCGATCGGATACCGCTCTAACCGTACAGTCCGGGCGGTCCGGGGTTGCTCTAGGCGCCGAAAATGGCGCCGCGGACGTTGACGTGCTCGCCGGCGGCGGCATCGCCCGTCGGGGCGGTTGCGCCGACAGCCTCCCGGATGGTGAACGGGGTGTCGCGGATCTCCCAATAGCGGCCCTGGCCCCAAATCGCGACGCCGCCGCCCGTATCGTCCGCGTAATAGCCGTCGCGCAACTCGACGACGGTCCAACCCCCTTCGCGCAAGGCGATGACCGCAGCGGCATCGCCAGTGCAGAAGAAATCGCTGTTGCCGGCGCTATCCTTCAGCCGCGCCGGCGTCTTGCGCCGCAGCTTGATTTGGATGCCCGGGGAGGCGGGCGGCTCGCCGTGGCCGCTGCGGACGATGAACATCATGCTCCTGATCCCAGAAACCGGGCGACGTGCTCCACGAAAACGTCCGGCTGTTCGAGTTCCGGATGGTGCCCGGCCCGATCGATCGTCGCGAAGCGCGCGCCGGGGATCAGCGCGCTGTAGCGTTCTCCATAGGCCGGGGTGACGATGCCGTCGCTGCCGCCCCACAGCAGCAGGGTCGGCACCGCGATGCGGCGCAGCCAGTGCTTCAGCTGCGGGTTGAACATATGCGGCCGCCAGGCATAGAGGCACAGCGCGTCCCAGTTGCGCGCGAGCCGCACCATGTCTGCGTCGCTCATCCGCTCGTCGATCGCGTTCTGCCAGCCGAGCCCGTACACGCCTTCCGGCCGCGCCGCCGGGTCGTGCCAGGCGCGGCGTTCGAGTTCGGCCGGCGAGGTGTTGAAAAAATGCGCGATGTCGCGCTCGTCGCGGCCGCCGAGCTTGATGCCGACCGGATCGACGAGGACGAGGCGGTCGAGCTTCGGGTGACCGGCGACCGCGAGTTCGGCCGCGATCCAGCCGCCAAACGAGAACCCGACAACCGCCGCCTTGCCCGGCAACGCATCGAGCACATCGAGATAGAGGCGAACGAGATCGTACATCGTGTCGAAATCGTCGGGCCGCGGCGACGCGCCGAACCCCGGATGCGACGGCGCGACGATTTCGCCGTGCCGGGCCAGGGCCTCGAGGAACGGTGCCTTTGGGTTGACCGGGTCGACGCCGTGGATCAGCAGGATCGGCCGCCCGCTGCCGCGCCGCAGGGCCTCCAGTTCGAGCGGCCCCACCTGCAACCGCCCGCTCATTTCGCGGCCGCGGCGCGGCGTGCTTCCCAGGCCGCTTCGTCGTCATCGATCGGCGGCAGGCCTTGCAGTTGCGGCAACACGTCCCGGGCGGTGCGGGTAAAGCTCGCCTCGGCCTCGGCATGCGTCACGAGGCCCTGCCGGGTCATCATGATGATGTGCTTGATGCCGCCGACCCGGCGGCGGAACTCCTTCAATTGCCTCACCACCGTATCCGGGTTGCCGGCGAACATCTGGCCCTGGCCGATCAGCACTTCGGCGTCGAGGTTGGTCGGGCGCGGCCGCCGCGAGACCCCGGCGCGCCACGCCTGCGGCGCCATCTCGGGGACGACGTTGCCCGGCTGAAATTTGGCGAATTGCGGCGCGCTCTTGATGCTTACTGTCAGAAACCAGGCGATCTTTTGGCCGATCCGCAGCCCTTCCTCGTCGGTATCGCCGACATAGGCAAAGGCCATATAGGAAAACCGGTCCTCGCCGGGCGCCGGCATCCCCGCCGCGGCCCGCGCCTCTTTATAGGAACCGAAAGCCTGGCGGGTGCGGTCGTAGCCGCCGAACAAGAGCGTATTGACGATGTTGCGCCGGCCCAGTTCGGCGCAGGTTGGCAGGTCGGAGGTCGCCGCCCAGAATTCCGGACGCGGCTCCTGGTAGGGGCGCGGCCAGATATTGACGTGCGGGTGAGTGAAGAATTTGCCCTCCCAGCTGAACGGTCCATCCTGCGTCGTCAGCGATTTCTCTATGAGATCGATCGCCTCCCACTCGCGCTCCCGGATGCGCATCGGGTTGGCGTCGCCCGACACCATCTCGGTGGCGCCGGATTTGACAAAGCCGATCTCGAGCCGGCCTTTCGACAAGACGTCGATCGTCGCGTACTCCTCGGCGACCCGCACCGGGTCGGGGCGCACCGTGACCAGCGTGCCGAGCGACAGGATGCGCACCTTGCGGGTCAGCCGCGCGACGACCCCGGTAATGACCGGGCTTGCCGCCCACAGATTGTTGATCCCGGAATGATGCTCGTTGGTGACGATATTGATACCGAGATCGTCGCAGAGGCGATATTCGTCGAAAATCTCGTCATAGAGGCGGGCGGCGATCTTCGGGTCGCAATACCTGTTGGGCAGGCTGGCGCGCACCGACTCGGCCTCGTCCAGCACCTCAGCCGGGACGAACGGGTAGGGGTTTTCGCAGTGGTTCCACAATTCCATGCCGCATGCCTTCACCATCAAACGCCGCGCGCGCGTCGCCGGCACATTGCGCAGCGTCGCCGGCCCTGGCAATTGCCAATTCCGAATGTCAGCGCTTGCGGAAGCTGTCGAGGGTGACGACCTCGGCCGTCGTTTTGTCCGTCTCGGCCGGTTTCGGTGCGGCGGCGATCGCCGCCGGCACGCCGGCGGCCTCTCCCGGCTCGACTGCCGGCGCGGCGAATTCGAGTGCAAAGTTGACCGACGGGTCGGCGAAGCTGCGGATCGCGGCAAACGGGACGGTCAGGCGTTCGAGCTGCTTCTGAAAGCTCAGGGTCACCGCAAACCCGGCCTCGTCCACGTCCAGATCCCAGAACTGATGCTGCAGCACGATCGTCATCTCGTCCGGAAACTTCTGTCGCAGATGGTCGGGGATCTCGACCCCCGGCAGGTTGACGGCAAACCCGATATAGAAGTGATGAGCGCTGTGCAGCCCCTCCTGCGCCGCCCGGCGCAACGCGTCGCGTACCACCCCGCGCAGCGCGTCCTCGACCATCTTTTCGTAATGGAACAGATCCTGCGCCATTGCCCCTCGCGAGTCCGCCGCCGCATCGGCCGCCGCTCGCGGCCGGGGCAGGGCGGGGGAAATCGAGTGAGGGGCTTCTGTTGCCCGGTGCCCCTCGAACCGCGAGTTACCTGCTAGCTTCACCCCGCGAAGGGTTAGGCAGCAAGAGCCTCTGTTGCGAAGTTATCGTTCGCAGCTAAGTTTTGACCCGATAACGGCGGTATCATGCCGAGCGAAAGTTTTGCCTTTACCACGCGCGTCGAGCCTGGTTCGCCCCCAGAGAGGCCGGTCGCCGGGACCGGCCGGGATTGGTGGAGGCGCCGGGTACCGCCCCCGGGTCCGCAACGCTTATTCCGCAAGCCATTTATCGCCATAGTCGGTTGCCCGACGGCGATAGATATAGGGTGTGCCGGGCCTGCGCGCAATCGCGCCGGTGGCGGCGCCGGTCAGCCGCCGCGGCGCTGCCGGTCGGCCAACTCGCGCAAATGCATCGGCGCGAAGCGGATGAACAGCAGGTTCGAGGTCTCGTAACGCGGCACGCCGGCATCGTCGAGATACGAATACCCGGCCTCGATATCGCTCCAGAAGAACCAGACGAGATAGGCAAAGCACAGGAACACGACGCCGAACAGGTTGACGTCGGGCCAGGGATCGGCCCCGTAGAACGCCGACCCGGCCAGAACGACGGCGATGATCGTAAAAAACAGCCTGCGAGCCATGCCCACATGTCCTCCCGGCCGGCGCCTGTTAGCGCAACCGGCCGCAATTGTCAAAACGCTCGCGATCCCAGCAACGTCGCACCTCATTTGCCGAGGCAGAAATCGGCGAAGACCACGTCGAGCAGGTCTTCGACATCGGCCCGTCCGGTGATCTGTCCGAGACTGCGCCAGGCAAGCCGCAAATCCTCGGCGCGCAATTCCGGCAGTTCGGCGCAAAGAGAACGCCGCAACGCCGCTGCCGCGCTCTCCAGAGCGGCGCGGTGACGCGCGCGGGTCAATAACGGCGCAGCGCCGTCGTAATTCCCGGCGACGCGCGCCGCAATCGCCGCCGTCAGTTCGGCAATGCCTTCCCCGGTCAACGCCGAGATCGCGAACGCACCCTCGGGCAGGGCGGCGCGATCGGCGGCGAGATCTATCTTGTTGGCGACCAGCAGCGTCTCGGGACCGGGCCAGCGCGCCGCTTTCGTCGCGTCCTGCGGCCGCGCCGCATCGAACAGGAAGAGGCGCAATTCGGCCGCCTCGGCGCGCGCCAAAGCCCGCCGCACCCCCTCCTGCTCGATCAGGTCGGCGCTGTCGCGCAACCCGGCGGTATCGGCCAGCACGACCGGATAGCCGGCGAGATCGACCGCGACCTCGATCACGTCGCGGGTGGTGCCGGCGATCGGCGAGGTGATCGCCGCCTCGCGCCGCGCCAGCTGGTTGAGCAGGCTCGATTTCCCGGCGTTGGGCGGCCCGAGGATCGCGACCGCGATGCCGTCGCGCAGCCGCTCGCCGCGGCGCCCGTCCGCGAGATGGCGGGCGATCTCGTCGGCGAGTGCGGCGCTGTCGCCGGCGACCCGCGCCGCGATCTCGGGCGGCAGGTCCTCGTCGGGGAAGTCGATTGCGGCTTCGAGATGTGCCAGGAGCCGCAGCAGGCGGCCGCTCCAGCCGCGGTACAGCCGGCCGAGCGCGCCGTCGAGCTGGCGCAACGCCTGGCGCCGCTGTGCCTCGGTGTCGGCGGCCGCGAGGTCGGCGACCGCCTCCGCCTGGGTCAGGTCGAGCTTGCCATTAAGAAAGGCGCGGCGCGTGAATTCGCCCGGCTCGGCGAGCCGCAATCCTTGCGCGGTGAGGGCGCGCATCGCCGCGGTGAGGACGGCGCGGCTGCCGTGCACGTGCAGTTCGGCCATGTCCTCGCCGGTGGCGCTCCGCGGTGCCGGGAACCACAGCACCAGCGCCTCGTCGATCGCCTCGCCCGTTTCGGGATCGCGCAGCTGCGCGCGGCGCGCGGCCCGCGCCGGCGGCAGCCTGCCGGCCAATGCCGCCAATGCCGGCCCGGCCTCAGAACCGGACAGGCGGACGATGGCGATCGCGGCCCGCCCGGCGGCCGTCGCCGGAGCGTAGATCGTATGCGCCGGCGGGAGCCTCGTGCGACCGCCGTTTTCGGGTTTCTTCATCAGGCCGGGCGGCTCTGCCGCCGCCACCCTATCGTCCACAAACCCACCCGCCCGTTCCCGCCGCAAACCAAAGATGTGGTCGAACGGTTGCTCTCGCCAATCGCACAGCAGGCAACACGACAGCGGTGTGACGGAAAGTCACCCGGCGCGGAGACGGTTGACGAAATCGGCGAGGCCGATCTGGCGGGAGCGGCGCAGCCGCTCGCTGGTCACGATGGCCCGCACCTCGGCGACGCTCGCCGCGATATCGCGGTTGACGATGACATAATCGTATTCCGACCAGTGGCTCATTTCCTCGGATGACTTCGCCATGCGCTCGGCGACCACCTCGGCCGTGTCCTGGGCGCGCGTCCGGAGCCGCGATTCGAGGTCGGTCATGCTTGGCGGCAGCACGAACACCGTAACGACATCGCCGCGCAGATTTTCGCTGACCTGCTGCGTGCCCTGCCAATCGATGTCGGTGACGATGTCGCGGCCGGCGGCGATTGCGGCCTCGACCGGCGCGCGCGGCGTGCCGTAGCCGTGGCCGAACACGACGGCATGTTCCAGCAGGTCGCCCCCGGCGGCCATTGCCTCATAGGTGGCGCGATCGATGAAATGGTAATGGTGGCCATCGATCTCGCCGGGCCGCGGCGGGCGAGTCGTAACCGAGATCGACAGCGACAAAGTCGTGTCGCGCTCGACCAGGCGCCGCCGGATCGTCGTCTTGCCGGCGCCCGAAGGCGAGGACAGGACCAGCAGAAAACCGCGGCGGCGAATCGCGGGCGGAAGGTCCGGGGCGGCCGGCGCGCTCATTCCAGGTTCTGCACCTGCTCGCGAAACTGCTCGATCGCGCCCTTCAAGGCGAGGCCGATGCGGGTCAGCTCGATGTCGGCCGATTTCGAGCATAGCGTATTGGCTTCGCGGTTCAGCTCCTGGCAGAGGAAATCGAGCTGGCGTCCGACCGCCTCGCTGCGCTCAAGCAGTTCGCCGGCTTGCGCGATATGGGCGCGCAGCCGGTCCAGTTCCTCGCGCACGTCGGCGCGCGCGACCAGCAGCGCCAGCTCCTGGGCGACCCGTTCCTGCGGCACGGTTGGCGCAAGCCCGGCCAGCTCGCCGAGCAGCGCGTCGAGCCGGGTGCGGATCGCCTCGGGCTGGGCGGCGGCGCTGCCGGCGGCAGCCTCGACGAGCGCCGCCAGCTCACGGCGCTGTTCCGATAAAACGGCAAGGAGCCGCCCCCCTTCCTCGCCGCGCGCCACGACGAGCTTGTCGAGGGCCGCTGACCAGCCGTCCAGTACCGCATCGCGTCGCGCCGCAACGACGCTCTCCGGCTCGTCATCGACCGTCTCGACAATGCCGCGCAGACCGATCAGCCCGTCGAGGCGCGGCGGCGCCACCCCGATTCCGCCGGACAACTCGCCGCCGAGGTCGCGCAACAGCGCCACGATTTGCGCCAGCATCTCGCGGTTCACCCGAATCGCCGGCGGCGTCAGCCGGTTGACCGAGAGGGTGGCCGAAACGTTGCCGCGCCGCAGCAGCCGTGTCAATCCGGTGCGCAGCGGCGCCTCGATCGCGTCGAACCCCGGCGGCAGCCGGAGCCGCAGATCGAAGCCGCGGCTGTTGACGCTCTTCAGCTCCCACACCCACGAGATTCCGTCGGCCTCGCCCTCGGTGCGGGCGAACCCGGTCATGCTGGAGAGCCCCACCGCCCCTCCTGTCGGTTGCCGTTGCTTCGGGTTATAGCGGCGGCGAGGCGGACCAACAATGCCGGGTGCCGGTCAGCGCGGGCAGCGATGCCCGGCTGTCGGTCGGCAGCCGCGTTCGTGCGCCGGCTCGCCGCCATGCGAGCCGTGCGCGACGGCGATCCTCGCATGCTCGCCGGCCGGCTTCGCGTCATCCGCGGACTTGTGCTCCGCCGGCTTCGGCGGCGCCGGATCGGGGTCGGTTTTCGCTGTGTCCCGGCGCTCCCGCGCGATATTGCGCTGCTGCTCCGCCAGGGTGCGGGAGAAGCGGTGTCCGCCGCTGCCGTCGGCGACGAAATAAAGATCCTCGGTCGGCTGCGGCTGCATCGCTGCCACGAGCGAGGCGCGGCCGGGATTGGCGATCGGACCCGGCGGCAATCCCTTTACGATATACGTGTTGTATGGCGACACGACGGACAGGTCGGCATGCGTCAGCGGTCGCCCGAACCCCCCGGAGCGGTCGTGCTCCAATGCGAACGCGACCGTCGGGTCGGCCTGCAATTTCATGCCGCGGCGCAGCCTGTTCACATAGACGCCGGCGATCAGCGGCCGCTCCTGCGGCAATGCCGTCTCCTTTTCGACGATCGAGGCGAGGATCACCGCCTGTTCCGGCGTGGCGAGCGGCAGGTCCTTGCGCCGCTCGCGCCAGAGCTGCGCGACCAGCCGGGTCATGCCGCGCTCCATCCGCGCGATCATCTCGCGCCTTGTCTCGCCATAGGCGTAAATGTAAGTCTCCGGCAGCAGCGATCCTTCCGGCGGTACCGGCCCGGGATCGCCCTTGAGCGCCGGCGCATTGCGCACCAGCGCGACGATTTCCGGGCTGGTCAGGCCTTCGGGGATGGTCAGGCGATGCCGCACGGTGCGGCCCTCGGCGATGATCGCGAAGGCGCCGACCTCGCTGACCGCCGCCGGAAACTCGTACTCGCCGGCCTTCAATGCCCTGCCATGCCCGGACAGCCGGGCCAGCAGGGTGAAGCTGACCGGATCGCGGATCACGCCCTGTTTGGCGAGGAGGCCGGCGATTCCGGAAACCCCGGTGCCGGCCGGGATCACGATGGTGCGCGAAGCGGTGAGCGGCCCCGGCCGCCGTGCCTCGTGGAGCAGCCAATAGCCGCCGATCCCGAGCACCGCCACGACCAGCGCCGCAGCGGCAAAACCCCATGCGAAAAACCGCAGAACCGCCCGCATCAAACTGTTGGCAAGTTATGCGGCCGGTCGCGTCGCGCCGGGCTCCTCCCCCGTCAAGCGGGGGACCATGCGACAACATGGTGGAGGGGGCACCCGCCGCACCCCCTCCGGCTCGCTTCGCTCGCCACCTCCCCCGCTGCGCAGGGGAGGAGCTATAAGGGAGGCTCGCGGCACGCGCTTGTGCCCCCGCTGTCGCGGCGGCAAGGAAGGAACCGGCGCGGTCATCGCCCCGAACCCGCAGCGCCGAAGATCAGCGAGGCGTTGGTGCCGCCGAACCCGAACGAGTTCGACAGCACATAGCGCACCGGGCGCCGGCGCGCCTCCTTCGGTACCAGGTCGATGTCGCAGGACGGCGACGGGTTATCGAGGTTGAGGGTGGGCGGCACCACCCCGTCGCGCAGCGCGAGGATCGAGAAGATCGCCTCGACGCTACCGGCAGCACCGAGTAGATGGCCGATCGCCGATTTGGTCGAGGACATCGACAGCTGGTAGGCGTGATCGCCGAACAGCCGCTTGACGGCGCCCAGCTCGATCTCGTCGCCGAGGGGGGTCGAGGTGCCGTGCGCGTTGATGTAATCAATGCTGTCAGCCGGCAGGTGCGCGCTCTTGAGCGCGTTGCGCATCGAGCGCAGGGCGCCGCTGCCGTCCTCCGACGGCGCCGTCAGGTGGAAGGCATCGCCCGACATGCCGTAGCCCAGGATTTCGGCATAAATTTTTGCGCCGCGTCGGCGGGCGTGCTCGTATTCCTCGAGCACCAGGATACCGGCGCCTTCGCCCATGACGAACCCGTCGCGGTCGCGGTCCCACGGCCGCGAGGCGCGCGGCGGGTCGTCGTTGAACCCGGTCGACAAGGCCCGCGCCGCGGCGAACCCGGCGAGGCCCATCCGGCAGATCGCCGCCTCGGTGCCGCCGCAGACCATGACATCGGCGTCGTCGAGCATGACGAGGCGGGCCGCATCGCCGATCGCGTGCGCGCCGGTCGAGCAGGCGGTCACCACCGCATGGTTGGGTCCCTTGTAGCCGTAGCGGATCGAGACATTGCCGGAGGCGAGGTTGATCAGGTTGGCCGGGATGAAAAACGGCGAGATGCGGCGCGGCCCGCGCTGCTCGAGAGTGACCGCACCCTCGGTGATGCCCGGCAGCCCGCCGATGCCGGAGCCGATCATCACGCCGGTGCGCTCGCGCTCCTCTTCCTCATCGGGTTCCCAGCCGGAATCTTCGACCGCCTGCGCCGCCGCCGCCATTGCATAGACGATGAACTCGTCCATGCGCCGCTGGTCCTTGGGCGGCACCCAGTCGTCGGCGTTGAACAGTCCGGCGGCGCGCTCGCCGCGCGGCACCTGGGCAGCGACCCGCGCCGGCAGGTCGGACACATCGAACGACTGGATCGCACGGATCCCCGATTCGCCGGAAAGCAGGCGCTGCCACACACGCTCGGCGCCGATGCCGAGCGGCGTCACGAGCCCGATGCCGGTGACGACGACTCGTCTCATGGGAACGGCGCTCCCGCGCCTAAGAGATGCCGGCGCCGCGGCGGCGATGCCGTGCGATGTGCCACGTTCAGCTGTGCGCCTCGATAAAGCTCACAGCATCCTTGACGGTCACGATCTTCTCGGCCGCATCGTCCGGAATTTCGCAGCCGAATTCCTCCTCAAACGCCATCACCAGCTCGACGGTATCGAGGCTGTCGGCCCCCAGATCGTCGATGAAGCTGGCGTTCTCGGTCACCTTGGCCTCGTCGACGCCGAGATGCTCGACAACGATCTTCTTGACCCGCTCGGCGACATCGCTCATTCGCTCAATTCCTCGATTTCGTGCTGCTGATCGGCTCTGTTCGGTCGGGCGCCCTGGCTCCGGGCGGCCACCGCACGTGGCGTTCATGCCGACGGACCGGTTGAGGGCGGCTGACATAACACGATTCCGCCCGCCGTAAAAGTTCCGGCGGCGCTCCCGGCGGTTGCCGGGCAAGCCCCCTCATATCATCGCCATTCCGCCGTTTATATGAAGCGTCTGGCCGGTCATATAGCCTGATTCGGCACTGGCGAGATAGACGGCGGCGCCGCCAATGTCACATGGCGCGCCAAACCGGCCCATCGGGATCGCGGCGGCGATGCGCTCGCGCTGCTCCGGGGTCAGCTTGTCGGTCATCGCCGTCGCGATCATGCCGGGGGCGATGCAATTGACCGTGATGCCGCGGCCGGCGGTCTCGGCGGCCAACGATTTCGCCATGCCGATCAGCCCGGCCTTGGCCGCGGCGTAGTTCGCCTGCCCGGCATTGCCGGTAACCCCGACCACCGAAGTGATGCAGATGATCCGCCCGTGGCGCCGCCGCACCATGCCGCGCAGCGCCGCGCGGGCGAGCCGGAACGCGGCGC
>DASUKH010000210.1:0-5496 GCA_036278835.1 Allostellaceae bacterium | reverse complement strand
GTGGGGGAAGCGCACATCGTAGCAGACGCTCATTCCGAGCCGGCCCCATGGCGTCTCGGCTACCGCGGTGCTGCCGCCGGGGCGATAGGCGCTGCTCTCGCGGTAGCTCTCGCCGCCGGCCAGATCGATGTCGAACATGTGGATTTTGTCGTAGCGGGCGACGATCGCGCCGCCGGCGTCGATCAGGAACGAGCGGTTGGCGAGGCGGCTCTCGCCGGCCGCTGTCCCCGCCTCGCCGGCCGGGTCGATGACCAACGACCCGAGCAGCAGCCACGCGCCCAGTTCCCGCGCCAATTCGCGCATGCCGGCGAGGAACGGGTCGCCGCTCTCCGGCCGCGCCTTGTCGCGGCGGCGCCGGCCGCTCTCGATGAAGTTGCTGACTTCCGGAGTCATGATCAGATCGGCGCCGGAATCCCGTGCGCGGCGCGCCAAATCGGTCACCAGCAGCAGGTTCGGCTCGGGGTCGGGGCCGGCGGTGTATTGCAGACAGGCGGCGGTGAACGGTGCGGAGGCTGCCGTCGTCATTTGCCGATCCCCAGTTTTGGGTCGAGGCCGCCCTTGCGGTCGAGAGCCACCAACTCGTCGCAGCCGCCGATATGCTCGCCATCGATGAATATCTGCGGCACGGTGGTGCGGCCGCCGGCGCGCCGGATCATCTCGTCGCGCCGTCCGGGTTCTTCATAGAGGTCGATTTCGGTGAATGCCACGTGCTTGCGCTCGAACAGCGCGCGGGCGCGAGCGCAATAGGGGCAGAACATCGTCGCGTACATCTCAACCTGGGCCATGCTTTCCGGCTCCGAGTGGGCACCGTTCAGATATGGCGCATGGCGGCGCTCCGGCAAAGCGTCGGCCGCAACCTTGGCTCAAATTCCGGCGCGGGTGGCGCGCGCCAGGGTCAGCACCCCGATATGGGCGGCGCCGGCGCGGCGCAGCACGCGGGCGCATTCCTCGACCGTGGCGCCGGTCGTCAGCACGTCATCGATCAGCACGAGTCGCTTGCCGGCCAACTCGCGCCGCCGCGGCAGCGCAAAGGCGCCGCGCACGTTGCGTTCCCGCGCCAGCGCCCCGAGCCTTCCCTGCGAGGGGGTGCGGCGGCGGCGCACCAGGCAGTCCGGCGCAACCGGCGGGCCGCCGGCGGCATGGATCGCGTGCGCCAGCAACGCCGCCTGGTTGTAGCGGCGGGCGAAGAGGCGGGTCCAATGCAGCGGCACCGGCACCAGGAGATCGGCCCCCGCCAGCACCTCCTCGCCGGCCCGCCGCATCCAACGCCCGAACGCGCGCGCCAGATGGGTGCGGTCGCCGTGCTTCAATCCGAGCACCAGCGGACGGCTGTATTTGTCGTAGCGCAGGACCGAGCGCGCCCGCCCCCAGCTGCGGCCGCCGCGGGCGCAGTCGCCGCATACCGCGCCCTCGCCCATCGGATGCGGGAACGGCAACCCGCAGCCGGCGCACCACGGCGGCGCGAAAAAGTTCATCGCCGTCCAGCAGGCGCCGCACAGCGCGTCCGGCTCGCCGACCGTGATCCCGCAGGCGAGGCAACGCGGCGGCAGCACGCCATCGACGAGCGCGCGCCCGGCATGGCGCATCAGGGCCGGCAGGGTTGCCGCAAGGTGCATCGCTCCCCATCATCGGTTTGTCCGGGCCGCGGTCAAGAGGCGGTTGTCGCAAATGTATGAGACGGGCCATGCCCTGTTCGACCGCCGCGCGTGGCGCCGTCACCGTGAGCGCGCGGCAAGGGCGGGCGACATCGATTTTCTGCATGCCGAGGTGGCGGAGCGGCTGACGGAGCGGCTCGACCTCGTCAACCGGCGTTTCGCGAAGGCGCTCGACCTGGGCGCCCGCGGCGGGGCGCTGACCCGCGCGCTGTCGGCACGGCCGGGCACCGAGTGGGTGATCACCGCCGAGCCCGCAGAGGGGTTTCTCGCCCGCCTGCCCGCGCCGCTTGTCGCCGCCGACCCGGAACTGCTGCCGTTCGCCGCGGCGAGCTTCGATCTCGTCGTCAGCAATCTCGCGCTGCACTGGGTTTCCGATCTGCCCGGCGCGTTGAGCCAAATCCGCCATACCTTGCGCCCGGACGGGCTGTTTCTCGCGGCGATGCTCGGAGGCGACACGCTGGTCGAATTGCGCACCGTGCTGTTCGAGGCCGAGCTGGCGGAAGAGGGCGGGGTCAGCCCGCGGGTATCGCCGTCGATTGCGCTGGCCGACGCCGCCGCGCTGTTGCAGCGCGCCGGTTTCGCCCTGCCGGTCGCCGACAGCGAGACGATTACGGTCACCTATTCGAGCCTCTTCGCGCTCATCGCCGATCTGCGCGGCATGGGCGAGACCAACGCGCTGGCGGCGCGCCGCGGCTTTCTTCGGCGCGCGACGCTGGCGGCGGCCGCGCGGCTTTATGCCGAACGGTTCGGCGATGCCGAGGGGCGCATCCCGGCGTCGTTCGAGATTCTGTTCCTGTGCGGTTGGGCGCCGCATCCGAGTCAGCCGCAGCCCTTGCGCCCCGGCAGCGCCACAGCACGGCTAGCCGACGCGCTCAACACGCGCCGCGACGGCGGGTAACTGTGCCCACGAAGAGCACAGTTGGGGCGGCGCAACCCGCCCGCTATCATCGGCCGGCGCTTGGGGGATCAGCGGAGGATGCAGCGATGGCCGAATACGATCTCGTGATCCGCAACGGCACGGTGGCGACCGCGTCCGACACGATGCCATGCGACGTCGGTATCAAGGACGGCGTTGTCGCCACCCTCGGCCGCGGTCTGCCGCCGGGGGCGCGCGAGATCGATGCGGCCGGCAAGCTCGTCCTGCCCGGCGCGATCGACAGCCATTGCCATATCGAGCAACGCTCGTCGGCCGGGGTCATGTGCGCCGACGATTTCTACAGCGGCACCGTGTCGGCGGCATTCGGCGGCACCACGACGATCATACCGTTCGCGGCGCAGCACCGCGGCCAGTCGTTGCGCCAGGTCGTCGCCGAGTATCACGAGGCGGCGCGGCCCAAGGCGGTTATCGACTACGCCTTTCACCTGATCATCTCGGATCCGTCGGAGCAGGTGCTGGGCCAGGAACTGCCGGCGCTGATCCAGGACGGCTACACCTCGTTCAAGGTCTACATGACCTACGATTTGTTGCGCCTCAACGATCGCCAGATGCTCGACATCATGGCGCTGGCGCGGCGCGAGGGCGCGTTCATGATGGTGCACGCCGAAAACCACGACATGATCCAGTGGCTGGCCGACCGGCTGTTGCAAAAAGGCCTGTCGGGGCCGCGCTATCACGCAGTGTCGCACGCGCGGATCGCCGAGGGCGAGGCGACCAACCGGGCGGTGGCGCTTTCCGAGCTGCTCGATGTGCCGCTGCTGATCGTGCACGTCTCGGCGGCCGAGGCGATTAATGTGATCCGCGGCGCGCAGACCAAGGGCCTCAAGATTTACGGCGAGACCTGCCCGCAATACCTGTTTCTGACCGCTGACGACATCGGCATGGAATTGGAGGGCACGAAATTCTGCTGCAGCCCACCGCCGCGCGACCACGCGGCGCAGGAGGCGGTGTGGCGCGGCCTGCAGAACGGCACGTTCCAGGTATTCTCTTCCGACCACGCGCCCTACCGCTATGACGAGACCGGCAAATTGCCGAAGGGCGACAAGACGACCTTCAAGGACACCGCCAATGGCGTCCCCGGCATCGAATTGCGCGTGCCGCTGTTGTTTTCCGAGGGGGTCGGGAAGGGGCGGATCGACCTCAACCGCTTTGTCGCGCTGACCGCGACCAACCACGCGAAGCTGTACGGGCTTTACCCGAAGAAGGGCACCATCGCGGTCGGCAGCGACGCCGATATCGCGATCTGGGATCCCGAGCGCCGGGTGACCGTGCGCGCCGCCGACATCCACGACAATGTCGGCTATACCCCCTACGAGGGAAAGCAAATCACCGGCTGGCCGGTCACCGTGCTGTCGCGCGGCCGGGTCGTCGTCGATGGCGGCAAGTTGCAGGTCGAGCGCGGCAGCGGCAATTTCCTGCCGTGCGCGCTGTCCAATGCCGCCAAGCCTCTCGGCCGCACCCAGCCCGAACTCGCCTTCGCCGCCGCGCGGGGCGGCTCCCCGGTCGTGTAAGTAGCCGGTTGGCCGCACCCTCGTTATAGTGGGTGCAACAGTGTAACCGGCGCGCGGGGAGGTCGATGTCGCTGATCGCGGCCCGCCTGGGGAGGATCGTCGCGCCGGCCCGGCGCACGATGGCGGTCGCCTGCGGCGCGCATATGCTGCATGACGGGTTCACCGACCTGCTCTACGTGCTGTTGCCGCTGTGGCAGGCCGAATTCGGCCTCGGCTATGCCGAAGTGGGGCTGCTGCGGGCCTTGTTCGCCGGCTCGATGGCCGGGTTCCAGGTGCCGGCCGGGGCGCTTGCCGAGCGGATCGGCGGACCGCTGTTGCTCGGCCTCGGCACCGCGCTGCTCGGCATCGGATACCTCGCGGTCGGCGCCAGCGTCGGCTTTGCGATGCTGATCGGCGCGCTGGTGCTGGCCGGCATCGGCGCCAGCGTGCAGCACCCGATCGCCGCCAATCTGGTGGCGCAGGCCTATCCTGGCGTGCGCTCGCGCACCGCGCTCGGCACCTACAATTTCTCGGGCGATCTCGGCAAGACGGCGGTGCCGGCCTTGACCGCGTGGCTGGTCGCGTTGATGCCGTGGCGCGGCGCGACGACCCTGCTCGGCTGCGGCGCGCTCGCCGCCGCCGCGGCGATCCTGGCGGTGCGCGGCCTGCCGGTCGGAGGCGCCGCTGCGGAACCGAAAATCGCGGAGACCGCCGCGACGGACGTGGAACCGGCGGCGCCGCGGCGCGGCTTCCCGCTGCTGCTCTCGATCGCGATGATCGACAGCGCGACCCGGATGGGGTTTCTGACCTTCCTGCCGTTTCTGCTGAAGCTGAAGGGGGCCGACCTGCCGACGATCGGCATCGCGCTGACCCTGATTTTCAGCGGCGGCGCCGTCGGCAAGCTGGTCTGCGGCTGGCTCGGCGCGCGGCTCGGCGTGGTCACGGCGGTCTTCCTGACCGAGGGCATGACGGCGGCCGGCATCCTCGCGCTGGTGCCGTTGCCGCTGTTCGCCGGGCTGGCGGTCCTGCCGCTGATCGGGGTGGCGCTCAACGGCACCTCGTCGGTGCTGTACGGCACCGTGCCGGAGCTGGTCGCGCCGGAGCGCCGGCAGCGCGCGTTCAGCATCTTCTATACCGGCGGCATCGGCGCCGGCGCCCTGTCGCCGGTGCTCTACGGCCTCGTCAGCGACCTGATCGACGTGCCGGTGATGATGGCGGTGATCGCAACGGTGGTCCTCGCGACCCTGCCGCTGACCTGGCGCCTGCGCCCGTGGCTGCGGGGATAGCGGCTTACTTAGACTTCAATTCGCGGGTTTGAGCCACGCCGCGATGACGTCGAGCGGCGCCTCCAGTGCGGCGGCCAGTTTCACGATCGCGTCGAAGCTGCCGGGCTTTCGCCGCGTCTCGATTTCGG
>DASUKH010000209.1:0-13647 GCA_036278835.1 Allostellaceae bacterium | reverse complement strand
CCCGGCTGAACCGGCCGGCCGCGGAACGTCGGCAAAATTGCCGCAATCGCGTGGTAAGAAGGCCGAGCACGATCGGAGAGCGGTTTCCTGTAAATCCCCTGTAAAAACAGGTCAACAGGCCGGTGGTCAGGTGGCGCCGTTGTCCCGCCGGTCGACCTCGTCTCCATTGGCGATCGGTTCGTTGTAATAGTGCTGCAGGGCGATGCGCAGGCACACTGCGACCGGCACCGCCAGGATGAGGCCCAGGATGCCGAACAGCATCGCGCCGATCACGAACGAGAAGATGACGATCGCCGGGTGGATGCGTCCGGCCTTCCCCAGCAGGATCGGCGCGACCACGTTGTCGATCGACAGGCGCAGCGCGATCGCGAAGACGCCGAGGAAGATGATCGTCGTCAGCCCCTTTTCCTGGAACGCGGTGATCGCGACCAAGACCCCGGAGAGGAACGGGCCGGCGGCCGGGATCATCTCCAGGATGCCGACCGCCACCGACAGCACGACCGCGTGCGGCACGTGGAAGACAAGCCCGAACCCGATATAGGCAACGACCGTGGTGTAGATGACGATCGCCAGCACCCCGGCGAGATAGCGCCGCAAGGCCGGGATGATCTTCGGCAGCAGGTTCAAGACCGAGTGCCGCCGCTCCGGCGGGATCAGCCACACCGCGCCCTGCGACAGGCGCGGCGCCGAGACCATGAAGTAGGGGATCAGCACCAGCGTCAGAAACCCGCCGAACACCGTGCCCATCCCCATCTCGAGCGCCTTCATGGCGGTGCTGGTGCCGAGAAAGGCGGCGATAATGCCGCCGAGCTTCTGCACCAGCTGGGCTGGCGTATAGGTCTGCCCGAACAGGTCGACCCGGGGGCCGACGATTGCCGCGACGAATTTGGTCGCCGTCTGCGGCGCGGTCTTGGCGAACTCGGAGATGTCGGCGACCGCCATCGTGCCCAGCCAATAAACCGTGCCGGCGATCACCAGGACGATCAGGAGCGACAGCACCGCCGCCGCGATCCAGCGCCGCCAGCCGGTGCGCCGCGCCAGCCACTGGACGACCGGCTCGGCGATAAAGGCGATCGCGATCGCAAAGCAGAACGGCAGCAGCGCGTAGCGAACGATGTACGCGACCACCGCGACCACCGCGAGCACGGCCGCCAGCGGCCAGCCGCCGACCCGCGAGCGCTTCTCCTTTTCGGGGTGAACCGCCTCCGGGCGGTCGGCTCCCTCGGCCGGGAATTCCGGCCCGGAATGCGCCGGCGTCGCCTCAAAATCCGAGGCCGGGGGGGCCGGCGCCGCACCCCGATCGCTGTCGCTGTCTGCCTCGCCGCGCGCCGGCATCAAACCCTGCGTCATTTACCGTTAACGCCGGCCCAGCAAGTCCCGCACCGTGCCTGTAATCCGGTCCACCCCCGGCTCGGTTGCTGCCGCGCGGTGAATGCGCAGTTCTCCCTCCAGCGCGAGGATGTCGCAGGCCGTGTCGCCCCCCGCCTCCCGCCGGAAGCGCAACGTCGCCCGCGCGGCGCCGACCTGGATGCCGGCGAGGGTCAGTTCCGGGAGCCATTCCGGCAGATCGGGATCGACGATCAGGGTGCCGAGCGGGGCCATCGGCACGAGGCCGACCATCGCCAGCACCAGCGCCACGACCGCGCTCGCCGACCATGCCTGCGGCGCGTTGGTTCCGGGGTAGATGCCGGGATGCGGGTGCTCGCAGTCGCGCGCGTGTCCGCCGAATACTTCGGGCAGGCGTTCCAGCTCGAACAGCCGGGTGGCGTCGATCTGCGCCTTCGCCAGCCGGTGCAGGTGCGCGGTGAACCCGTAGCGCTTGAAGCCGAAGCCGACCAGCGCGTTCGCCACCGGCCACACCGAGCCCAGGTGATAGGCGAAGGGATTATAGGCCGGGTGCCGCTTCGACAGCGTGCGGATGCCCCAGCCGCCGAACAGTTCGGGTGACATCAGCCGGTCGGCGATCGCGCGTGCCCTGTCGGCATCGACGATGCCCCAGGTCAGGCATTGGCCGGGATCGGCGCCGATCGTGGCGACCGGCTTTTTCGCCGGGTCGAGCGCCAGCGCAAAATAGTTCTCTTCCGGCAGCCAGAACACTTCGTTGAAGCGCCGCTTCAGCACCTCCGCCTCGTCGAGAAGGTCGACCGCACGCCGCTCCTCCCCGATCGTCGCGAAAGCCAGCGCGGTCGCCTGCTTTGCGGCGAAATAGGCGGCTTGAACCTCGACGAGGGCGATCGGGTCTTCGACCATCTGCCCATCGGGATAGAGGATCGCCTCCTCGGAATCCTTCCAACCCTGGTTCTTCTCGCCCCAGGCGCCGGCTCTTGTCGCGTATTCGTAAAACCCGTCGTGGTCGCGGTCGCCGTCGCGGTCCATCCAGTCGAGCGTGCCGCGGATCTTGTCTTGCAGCGAACGGTAGAAATCGGCATCGCCGGTGATCGCCAGGTCGAGCGCGCTGTCGATCAAGAACCAGGCGGGCGCGGAATAGTCGCCGTAATAGTGCAGGAACGGGTTCTTGCGCAGCAGCGCCAGCGGGCTCAGTTGGCGCTGATGGATGACCCGGCCCGGCTCGGCGTCGTACGGGTCGTCGTACTCCGTCGCGTTCCATTCGGCGACCCGGCGCAGCGTGCCGCGCAGCGCGTCCGGGTCGAGAAGGCCGGCCTGGAAGCCGACGACCAGCGCGTCGCGCCCGAACAGCGCCGCAAATTTCGGGATGCCCGCCGCCGGGGTCAGCTTCTCGAGGCCCTCGCCATCGAGCAGCGCGAGCGAGGCGAGATCGGCGACGGCGCGGTTCCAGGCGTCGCGCACGTATTCATTGCAATCCGCCGTCAGCGTGAGCGCCGGCACACGGGTTGCGACGATCGGCGGGTGGTCCTTGCCGGGAACGCAGGATGGCGCAACCGGGGTCCCGCAGAACACCGGCAATACCTCGATTTCGAGGCGCGACGGTTGCTGCGGGGTCAGCTCGACGGTCCACACGATCGCGCCGCCGCGGTCGGCAAACGCACCATCGCCGGATAGGCGGATTTCGCAGCCGTGGTCGAGCTGCGGATGGGTATAGCGCAAGGCGAGATCGCCGCCGCCGGAGCGGGGGCGCCAGGTGCGCTCGATCGGCGCCTCCTGCTCCCGGCGGCCGGCCGCCGCCTCCGAATAATCGGCGAAATCGGCGTCGAGCTGCCAATGCAGTGCCGCCTCGGTTGGCGCGAAGGCCCGGTTTGTCAGGATGACCTCGTGGCGCACGCCGTCGCCAACGACACGATTGATCTGCAACTCAAGACCCTGCTTGACGATTTCGCCGCCATTCTTGTTGCGCTCGGCGTCCGGCCCGGCCTTTGCACCGGCCGGCGACGGCGCGAGGTGATACGAGATGAGGGCATAGCTTGCCACCGCGTTGGCCGACACCATGCGCGGCTCGCCGTCACCAATCCTCACATGAAACTTCGACAGAAACCGCGTCTGCCGGTAATAGAACCCCTCGGTGCCGCCCTCGACGAAGCCGGCGAGCCCGGTAATCAGAAACGCGGAGCCGTGATAGACGGTCAGATGCCGCGGCATGATCCGCAGCTTGTTGAGTTCGCCCATGACGCCCCGGTGGATCGCCGCCATTCGGCGCCGCTTTCGTCGCGCGGCGGCACCGCTCCGCGCGGCATTCGATGCTGCCGCCGGTTTCAGGTACTTAAACGGTTAGACGATGAAAACCTCCCCGTTCCGGCCGGCGCGCCGGGCGACGGCGGCCGGACTCAGGGCGGGCGCCGCTTCGGGCTATTTCACCGACGAGAAGCCGGTCGGCTGGAGAAACGAGTTGACGACTTTGGCAACGATCGGACCGTTGCGCTCGGTCTCGGCGCGTGCCGCGTGCCATTCAGGGTCGGCCTGGAACGCGTTCCACTTCTTCTCGCGGTCGGCGAGCGAATCGAATTTCAGCATGTAGTAAAGTATTTGGTTCGACTCGCCGACCAGCACCGTCCAGAACCCGGCCTGCTCGATGCCGTGGCGCTGCCAGATGTTGAGGGTAATCGTGTCAAACCGCTTCAAGAGATCGGGCAGGCGGCCTGGCACGCAATGATAGACCCGCAATTCGTAAATCATCTTGTTCCCTCCATCGATCTTGGAATCCGCAGCATGCGGCCCGATCGGCACGGCGGCAAGCCGGCATGTGTCTTGAGCGGCGCTGCCGGCGGGACCACTTGACGGCGATGAGAAAATGCGTCCTCGACGGCGCCCGGCTCGGCGACGCGGCGGCGGTCTATCGGTCCCTGGAGGAGGCGTTTCGGCTGCCGGACGGTGTGGCGGGCGACCCGAAGGCGCTGCGCGACGCACTCGCGGCCTACGAAGGCGAACCGGTCGAGATCGTCTGGCGTCAGGCGGCCCGATCCTCGCACCTTTTGGGGCCGCATTTCGCCGGAATCGTGTCGATCTTGCAGGGCGCCGCGGCCCAAGGGCTGCTGACTTTGGAACTGGCCTGAACCGGGCGATTTCGCATTGCGGCGGGAGCGGCGCCGACGCAATCTCGTCGATGCAGCGGATCGGGAGAACGGGATGACCGGACGGATCGAGGCGCGGTTGTGCGAACTCGGCATCGAGCTGCCGCCGGCGAGCGCGCCGGTCGCCAATCACGGCGATGCCGATCGCCGCGCCCGCGCCACCATCGGGGTGGCGTCATTGCCGGCGAATTTCGAAATCGACTGAGCGCCCGGCCATGAATGATGCTTCGCCCGCGCTGACCCTGCGCGTCCACGACGCGATCGGCGAGATCGCCGCCGCGGACTGGGACCGTTGCGCCGGCGACGTCAATCCGACCGTATCGCATGTCTTCCTGAAGGCGCTCGAGGACAGCGGCTCAGCGGTGGCGCGCGAGGGCTGGGCGCCGCAGCATCTGAGCCTCGCAGCGGCGGACGGGCGGGTGCTCGGGGTGGCGCCGCTGTACCTGAAGGGCCATTCCTACGGCGAATACGTGTTCGATTGGGGTTGGGCCGACGCTTATGAGCGGGCCGGCGGCCGCTACTATCCGAAGCTCTTATGCGGGGTGCCGTTCACCCCGGTGCCGGGGCCGCGGCTGCTGCTTGCCCCGGATGCGCCGCCGGCGACCCGGGAGCACCTGATCGCCGGCATGGTCGAGCTGGTGCGGCGCCGCAAGCTGTCGTCGTTGCATGTCAATTTTCCGGAGGAGCGGGAATTTGCGGCATTCGGCGAGACCGGCTTTTTGCAACGAGTGGGCCAGCAGTTTCATTGGAACAATGCCGGCTACCGCGATTTCGACGATTATCTGGCAGCGCTCAACTCGCGCAAGCGCAAGGCCGTCAAGAAGGAGCGGCGCGAAGCGCTCGCCGGCGGCATCGAGATCGAGATGCTGACCGGCGGCGATCTGACCGAGCGGACCTGGGACGCGTTTTACCAGCTCTATCTCGGCACCTCCGGCCGCAAATGGGGGTCGGCCTACCTGACCCGCCGGTTCTTTTCGATGCTCGGCGAACGGATGCCCGAGCGGGTCGTGCTGTTCATGGCGCGGCGCGGGCGCGACTACATCGCCGGCGCCTTCAACCTGCTCGGCCGCGACACGATCTATGGCCGCAACTGGGGAGCGCACCGCGAATACCGCTTTCTGCATTTTGAATGCTGCTATTACCGGGCAATCGAATTTGCCATCGAGCGCGGCCTCCAGCGGGTCGAGGCCGGCGCGCAGGGGCCGCACAAACTGCAGCGCGGCTATCTGCCGGTGCCGACCTACAGCGCGCACTGGATCCCCGACCCCGGGTTCCGCCGCGCCGTTGCCGCGTTTCTCTCCCGCGAGCGCGAGATGGTCGAGGACAAGATCGAACAACTCGCCGAATTCTCGCCGTTCCGCCATGAGGACGAATAGCGGCGGGACCGCGCCGACGGGCTTCATCTCGCTGCGCCGCCTGATCCCGCTGCTGTTGCTGGTGGCTGTCGGGGCGCTGTTTCTTGCGCTCGGCGGCGAACGCTATTTGAGCTTTGCGGCGCTTGCCGACAATCGCGCGCGCCTGCTGGCATTCGTCGAGCGGGCGGGGTTGTGGGCGCCGTTCGCCTACATTCTCGCCTATGCCGGGCTGGTTGCACTGTCCGTGCCCGGCGCCTCGCTGATGACGATGACCGGCGGGTTTCTGTTCGGCGTGTGGGCCGGCGCGGCCTGCGCGGTAGTTGGCGCGACCAGCGGCGCGATCATCGTGTTTCTCGCCGCCCGCACCGGGCTGGCGGGCATCGCCGGGCGCGTCGGGCGATGGGCGGAGCGGTTCGAGGCCGGGTTCCGCGCCGATGGGCTGAGCTATCTACTGCTGCTGCACCTGGTGCCGCTGATCCCGTTCTGGGCGGTCAACCTGATGGCGGGGACGATGGGGTTGCGGCTGCGAGTCTTCGTCGCCGGCACGTTTTTCGGCATCATGCCGCTGGCGCTGGTCTATGCCGGCATCGGCAGCGGTCTCGGCGGCTTGCTCGAGAAAGGCCGGATACCCCATCACGGCATGATGCTGCGGCCGGGCGTGGCGTTGCCGATCCTCGGCCTCGCCCTGCTGGTGCTCGCCTCCGTAATCTATCGGCGCCGGCGGGCCGCCGCCGTCAATCGAGGGCCGGCCTCTAATCGAGGGCCAGGGTCATCGCCTTGAGGTAGGCGGTCTCGGGCAGCGCCGGGTGGACCGGATGGTCGGGGCTGGCGCCGGCATATTTCAGGATGCGGGCGCCGCGCCCGGCGTCGGCGAGGCCGCGCCGCACTGCCTCGGCAAACTCGGGCGCGCCGACATTATGCGAGCACGAGGCGAGAAACAGGATGCCGCCGGGGGCGGTCAGCTGCGCCGCGAGGCGCGCCAGCTTGCGGTAGCCGCGCAATGCCGCCGGCGCGTCGCGCTTGGAGCGGGCGAAGGGCGGCGGATCGGCGACGACGACATCGAACCGCTCGCCCTGTTCGGCGAGCGCGGCGGCCTCGGCGAATACCTCGGCGCGGCGAAACTCGCACCGGTCGGCCACGCCGTTGCGCGCCGCCGCCGCCGCGGCGAGCGCCAGTGCCGCCTCCGAGCGGTCGATGCCGAGCGCCTGTACCGCCCCCCGGTGCGCCGCCATCACAGCGAATCCACCGCTGTAGCAATAGAGGTCGAGCAACCGCGCCCGCGCCGCCAGCCCGGCGACGAAGGCACGGGAATCGCGCTGGTCGTAAAACCAGCCGGTTTTCTGCCCGCCGAGCGCATCGGCGAGGAATTGGGCGCCGCCCTCCTCCAACTTTACCGGTCCGTCGAGCGTGCCAAGCGTCACCCAGGTTTCCGACGGCAGCCCTTCGAGGGCGCGTGCCGGGCTGTCGTTGCGCAAGACGATGCTCTCGGGCGACAGAACGCCTTGCAGGGCCTCGATGATGGTCGGCAGCAGCCGGTCCATGCCGGCGCTGTTGGCCTGCACCGCCAGCACTGCGCCGAACCGGTCGATGACGAGACCGGGCAGCCCGTCCGCCTCGGCATGGGCGAGTCGATAGAAGGGGCGGTCATAGAGAAGCTCGCGCAGTTTCAGCGCGCGCTCAATGCGGCGGGCGAAAAATCGCCGGTTGATGGCGCGCGCCGGGTCGCGGTCGAGCAGCCGCGCCGCGATCAGCGCGTGCGGGTTGAACAGCGCCACCCCGAACGGCCGCCCGTCCGCCCGTTGCAAGGTCGCCAGCGTGCCGGGGGCGAGGGCCTTGGCGGCGGCATCCATCGCCACCTCGTTGGAATAAATCCATGGATGGCCCCCCTCGGCGCGGCGATGGCCGCCTGGAGTCAGGGTGACGACCGGGCGGGCCGCCGGATCGTCCGCAACTTCCGGCTGGGCGGGCCCCGCCGCAATCGTGACCTCCGACATCGCTCCGCCTCCAAACGTCTGTCTCTCCGGCGGCAGCATCGCGCAAGCGTCGCCCGGGCCGGGCCGGCTCCTCTATACTTGGCTACGAACGGCGCGGCGAAAATGCCGCGGTCGACACCCCATCGCCCAGAGGCGGCATGGCCCTTGCACCACGGATCACCTCGACGGCATTTCGCAACCGCCTCTATTCGCTGTTGAGCGAACAGCCGGCGATCAAGGCGCTGTTTGAGCTGATCGGCGAAGAGACATACCTGGAGTGGGGCCACACGGTCGGCATTACCGTGGATCGGGAGCTGCGCGGTCTGGCTCCGCCCGTGCCTTCGAGCAGTTTGCGGCACATCGCCGGCACTCCCTGGGAGGAGCTTTTCCTGGTCTCAGGTTTGCGGGACGCCAGCGCGATCATCGAAAGTTTCGAGGAATGCAACACCACGGCAGGGCCGGTTGCGGCCCTCGATTTCGGCTGCGGCGCCGGTCGCATATTGCGATACACCAAGGCTTTGCCCGGATACAGCGTCGCCGGGTGCGACGTTAACCCGGATTCCGTCAAGTGGTGCCAGGATAATTTTATCGAGGTAAATGTCGCCATTAACGATGTGAGGCCGCCGGCCCCTTTTGCTGACGAAAGCTTCGATCTTGTCTATTCCAAATCGATTTTTACGCATCTTCCTGGGGATTTGTGTTTTCTGTGGCTCGCAGAGTTGACCCGCATAACCAAGCCGTCGGGATGCATCATTTTGACGGTCAACGGGTACGCCGCGATCGGCCTGCTTGCCGCCGACCCGGTGCTGTGCGAGCAATTCAATCTGAAGCTAGAGCAATTGCGAGAGGTCGAGCAATCCCTTGAGCAATCAGGATTGTTCTTTCGGAATTACCCGACATACGTCCTCGAAGGAGCCAAAGCAGGCGAGCAATATGGGACAACCTTCCTGGATGAGAAGCGATTGCGGGAATGGGGCCGGCAATCCGGTCTCCTTCTCGAATCGATCAGGCCGGGGCGCGCCAGCGGGCTGCAGGACATCGTCGTATTAAAACGCGGCGGAAAACCCGGCGCCGGCTTCGACGAGGATTCCTATCTGGCGCGGTACCCCGATGTGGCGGCAGCCGTCAGGGCCGGCCACTTCGAGTCGGGCCGGCAGCATTTCAACCTCATCGGCCGCAGCGAGGGTCGCATCGGATCGCCGCGCCGGGTGTGACCGACATCACCTTCGCGCCGTCCGTCGCGACCTATACTGACAGCGAAGCGGACGCGATTGTCCGATCGTTGCCAACGAGGCGGGTCATGGTGAGATTGCGACCCCTCGAGTGGATTGCGGAGGCCGAGGCGCGGCGATTGCTTACGATCGCCCGTTCGGAGGGAAAGCCAGCACCGATGGCTTTCGCAGCGATGCGGCCCTGGCCGCGGTTACGGCTCCTTCTATCGTACGTGACGGAAGTCAACACCGTCGCGCTTCCGGGGCGCGGACGCAGCCCGCGCCCCCGGAACCCATAAACCCGGCGATTTTCGCCGGGGAGCGGCATCCACGACGGCTTCCCGCGCCGCGGAGTGGGGCTGCAGCAGGTTGGCGCCGCTAGGCCCAGCCGAGCTGGTGCACTGCCCAGCCGGAGTTCCAGATTTTTGTCATATTGCGAATTTTGTCGCCGGCAAATTCCATAACATAGACGTAGTCGGTATTGGTACTGCGGCCGGTCGGCGGGCAGGGCCCGCCGGCGCCGGTATGGGTCCCCGAAAAGACGCCGTAGGCGCAGACATTGCCGCGCTCCGGATCGGTCGCGAACGAGCGGATTTCATAGCGCCCGTCGGGCATGACGCCCATCAGGCCCTTCATCCACTCGGTATAGGCCTCCAGCGTGTGGATTTCGGCAAGCGGCTCGGCCTGCGCCGAAAACCCGGCGTCGGCGGTGCAGTAGTCGCGGCAGGCCCCCCAGCCCTTGCCGCTCTCGCACGCCGCGAAGAACTGCTTCGCGATTTCGGTGATCGTCGCCATGGTTTTCCTCCCGGTTCGCAGCGCTTGCGCGCGTCCGCAGCCGACGGCCTGTTGCTATCGATTGCGCATCGGCCTGGCCCAGCGTATCGCCGAGGCCGGCAACAGACAAACCCCAACCCTAATTTGATGCTGGCCGCAGGGCGAAGCCGCGCGCTACGATCCGGCGTCGGCGAGCGGAAAACCGCCGTCTGAAGGAATAAAGGGAGGGAACGCATGTCCATGGTCGTGGGGCGGCCATCGCGCCGCGCCGTTGTCGGCTCGCTGCTCGCCGCGCCGGCGATCCTGCGCAGCCCCGCCGCGCTCGCCGCCGGACCGACGCCCTCCGGCAAAATGGTCATGGCCTTTCACGTGACGATCTCGCCGGCCTGGTACGACCCGTCGCTGGCGCCGCCGCAGATCACCCCTTTCGGCATTCTCTACGCGCTGCACGACGCGCTGGTGCGCGCCTATCCCGGCACCAACATGGGGCCGGCCCTCGCCGAATCGTGGAGCGAGAGCGAAGACGGGTTGACCTACACGTTCAAGCTGCGGCCGGGGCTGACGTTCCACAACGGCGACAAGCTGACGACGGAGGACGTCAAATACAGCTTCGACCGTTACAAAGGGGCCGGCGCCACCGAATTGAAGAACAAGGTGGCGGCGGTCGAGATCGTCGATCCGCTTGTCGTGCGTTTTCACCTGAAGGAGGTATGGCCCGATTTTATGACGTTCTACGGCAGCACCGCCAGCGCCGCCGGGCTGATCGTGCCGAAGAACTATCTCGAGAAGGTCGGCGACAAGGGGTTTGCGGCGCATCCGATCGGCGCCGGCCCGTACAAATTCGTCAATTCGAAGCCCGGGATCGAGGTCGTCTTCGAGGCATTCGACCAATACTGGCGGCATGTGCCGCACGTGAAGACGATCGTGATACGCAGCGTCCCCGACGGCGACACCCGCGCCCTGATGGTCAAGACCGGCGAAGCCGACATCGCGATCGCCTTGCAGGGGGTCGCCGCCCAGGGGCTGATGGAGACGCCCGGCATCAAGATCGTGCCCAGCAAGCACGCCTCGTGCATGTGGATCGAGTTCCCCGACCAGTACGATCCGAAATCGCCGTGGCATGACAAGCGGCTGCGGCTCGCGGTCGCCTATGCGGTCGACCGCGAGGGGATCAACAAGGCGGCCTGCCTCGGGTTCTGCCCGGCGGCCGGGGTCATCGTGCCGCGGGTGATGCCATTCGCGCTGCAGGTCCCGCCGTTCCCCTACGACCCGGCCAAGGCGAAACAGCTGCTCGCCGAGGCAGGTTACCCGAACGGCATCGACGCCGGGCTGTTCCACGCGATCCCCGGCTTCCCCACCACCGCCGAGGCGGTGGTCAATGACCTGAATGCGGCCGGCATCCGCGTGCGCTTCGCGCCAATGGAGCGGGCCGCCTTCTATGCCGATTGGAAGGCGCACAAATTCCACGGCCTCTACATGACGGGGTCCGGAAGCGCCGGCAATGCCGCCAGCCGGGTCGAGGCCTTTATCTATTCGAAAGGTGCCTTCTCTTCGGGCGGCTATCCCGATATCGACAAGCTCTATTTCGCGCAGGCGGGCGAGCGCGACCCGAAGAAGCGCGAGGCGATCCTCGACAAAATCCAGCAGCTGACGATCGACCGGATGATGTTCGCGCCGGTTTACGATTTCCGCGCATTGAACGGGATCGGCCCGCGCATCGCCAAGAGCACTATCGGCGATGTCTATCTCGACCCGTTCCCCGAATATGAGGATGTCGAGCTAAAGAAGGCGTAGAGCGCTCTTTCCCGGCCGGAACTCGCCGGCTCCGCGCCGGTTAAACCCGTTGCCGCACTGGGAGGAACGCCATGCGGGTGATCGTAGGACTTGCTGTAGTGCTCACGCTTGCGGGCGCTTCGGCCGTCGCCTGGGCGGACAGGCCCGGCCCTGACTGGATGCCGTTGGAGCAGGTCGCCCAAAAGCTGAAGCAGTTCGGGTACGCGCAAATCTGGGAATTGCAGGCCGATGACGGGCATTGGGAGGGCGAGGGGATCAAGAACGGACGGAAGATGGAGTTCCACGTCGATCCGCACACCGGCTTCATCTCCGAACGGCCCGACTGACCGGCCGCGAATTGGCAACGCGTGGCAACCGCGATAGAATTGGCGGCAGCGCGATTTACGCGGCTTGGAGACCGATCATGGCGGACGGAACGACCCCGGTTGCGCCGATGGCACCGGCCGAGGCGGTCACCCCGGGCGGTATCAATCATCTCGTGATCAACGTGCGCGATATCGAGGAATCGCACCGCTTCTGGACCGAGATCCTCGGCTTCAAGGAGGTCGGCCGGTCGAGCCACCGCACCATGCGGTTTTACAGCGGCGACCACGACGGGCGGATGAACCACCACGACATCGCGCTGGTCGAGAACCCGAACCTGCCAAAACCGCCCGCCGACTGGCAGATGTTCGACCTGCCGGTCGCGATCAACCACATCGCGATCACGATGCCGAACCGCGAGGCGTGGCTGAAGCAGCTCGCGTGGCTGCATCGGAACGGAGTCAAGTTCCACCGTCGGGTCAATCACGGCATGACCCACAGCATCTATATCAGCGACCCCAACGGCTATGGCGTCGAGGTGCTATACGAATTGCCGCGCGACGTGTGGGGCGGCGACATCCAGGCGGCGCTCGATTACGTCGAGGGCCTGCCGACCGAAGGTGACGAAGCCTTCACCGACGACACCCGGTACCCGCATTTCGGCAAGGGCGCGGCGCCGGCCGAGTAGGACTGAGCGCCGGCTGTCCGGAATGGCGTGATCGGCCGCATCGTCGTTATTTCGCGCAGGCCCCGAGATAACGGCCGGTGATGTGCTGCGTCGTGTCGAGGTAACCGCCGCTGCCGTTCGGGGTGCGCGTGTTCATTGTCGCGACCATCGTATCGCCGCTGTAGCGGGCGCTGCCGGCCGATTCGGCCGTGCCCTGCGCGCCGTGACAGGTGGTCCGCCAGCTGATCGCGGTGCCGTCGCGCTTGATGCTGTCGATCTTGCACGCGCGGCGCGGGTCGCTTGGCACGGCCTTCTCGGTGTCGATGCACTGGGTATGCGTCACCGCCATGCCGCCGTCCGGGAGCTTGACCCCCGGCGGCAGCTTGACCCCTTCCGGCAGCTTCGGCGGCACCGCGTTCTGCAACCGCGCGATAAATTCCCATTTGCCGGGCTTGATCGCGTCGGCGGCGTGCGCGGGCGGCAGCGCCGACCCGGCAGCCAGCAGCAGCGCGCCGGCGAGTGGAGCAAGCTTCACGTCGGTTCCCCTGCGAGTGCGTCGCCGGTATGAACGATCCGGCGGCCAACTCGTCCCCGCCGGCGCCGCCGCCGGCGGCTCAGCCACCGTAGAACACGTTGTCGCCGAGGTCCTTCATCTCAAGGATCGCGTTGTCGGGGCGGCCCTCGATCGGCTTCGGCAGATGCGCCTCGGTGACCTCGCCGACAACGATGTGATGGTCGCCCTGCTCGACGATGCTCGTCACCTTGCATTCGACCGCGGCGAGCGCAGCATCGAGAATCGGCGCGCCGTTGCCGGCCTTGTGGAAGGCCTGCCCAGAGATTTTGCCGTCCGCCAGCTGGGCTGGCTTGAAGAAGGTGAACGCCATCCCCTTGTGCTCCTTGCCGAGCATGTTGAGGACGAAGTTCCGGGTGTTCTTGACGATGCCATAGGCGCCGCTGTCGGTCTTGACCCCGACCACGACGAGCGGCGGGGCGAACGCACTCTGCGTCACCCAGTTGACGGTCGCGGCAGCGACATTGCCCTTGCCGTCATCGGCGGTCAGCACGTAAATGCCGTAGGGGATCATC
>DASUKH010000208.1:0-15240 GCA_036278835.1 Allostellaceae bacterium | reverse complement strand
GGGATCAAGGGAAACGGACCAGAGGAACGGTCGATCGGGGGTGCCCTCAATGCACTTGAGAAGCGGCGTGCACTCGCCCATAGAGGCGACAAATACCATGCCGCTTGAGGCTCGGGTTTCTCAGGTGAAGGCAGGCACTTTTCATTCTTTGACCCTCTCCTCCCGCCGGGCGGCGATGCGCGAGGGATGGGCGGGGTACACGCCAAGGACCCTGACCTCGGTCGAGAAGAATGCGAGTTCCTCAAGCGCCAGCATCAGCGGGCGCTCGTCGGGATGGGCTTCGACATCGGCATAGAATTGGGTCGCGGTGAAGCGGCCGCCGACCATGTAGCTTTCGAGCTTGGTCATGTTGACGCCGTTGGTGGCGAACCCGCCGAGCGCCTTGTAGAGCGCTGCCGGCACGTTGCGCACGCTGAAGACGAAGGTGGTAACGCTTTGGGTGCCCGGCGCGGCGCTGACCGGCTCGCGCGACATCACGAGAAAGCGGGTCGTGTTGTGCCCGGCATCCTCGATGTTCTGCGCCAGCGACACGAGGCCGTATATTTCGCCGGCCAGTTCCGAGGCGATCGCCGCGATGCTCGGGTCTCCCAACTCGGCGATCTCGGCGGCGCTGCCGGCGGTGTCGGCGCGCACCACCGGCCGCAACTTGCGGGCGCGAATGAAGTCGCGGCATTGCGACAGCGCATGCACGTGGCTGCGCACGACGCGAATACCCTCGAGCGTCGCGCCAGGCACCGCCAGCAGGTGGTGCTCCACCCGCTCGAAATGCTCGCCGATGATGTAGAGGCCCGACTGGGGCATCAGGTGATGGATATCGGCGACCCGGCCGGCGACCGAGTTCTCGATCGGGAGCATCGCGAGGCGGGCCTGGCCTTCGCGTACCGCCGCGAAGGCATCCTCGAAAGCGGCGCACGGCAGCGTCGTCATCTCCGGAAAGACGCGGCGGCAGGCGAGGTCGGAATAGGCGCCCGGCGCGCCCTGAAAGGCGATTGTGCGGTCGGGGTCGCCTGACGCGTTCGAGGCGGGTGAGGCAGTTCTGCTCGGCATCCGTTTCCTACGTATCCCCACTGACGGCAAACATTAGCAAGATCAGCGTTCCATCAGCCTGCGGGCGCGGGCGAGGTCGGCCGGGGTGTCGACCTGCACCCCCAGCCAGGCCGAATCGATCAGGCTGACCGACATCCGCATGCCGGCTTCGAGCGCGCGCAATTGTTCCAGCCGCTCGCGCTCTTCGAGGATGCCGCGCGGCAGCGCGACGAAGCGGTCGAGGACGGCGCGGCGGTAGGCGTAAAGCCCGACATGCTCGTAATGCGGCCCATCGCCCCACGGCACCGGCAATTTCGAGAAATAGAGGGCGCGCGTCGGCCGCGTCCTGTCGGCGAAGCCGGCCGCGACCTTGTTGACGGCAGGGTCGGCGAGCGCCGCCGGGTCGGCGATCTCGGCCGCCAGGGTGGCGATGTCGGTCTCGGGATCGGCGAGCGCGGCGAGCGCCACCGCGATTGCCCGCGGATCGAGCATCGGCATGTCGCCCTGCACATTGATCACCGCGTCGTGCTGGCGCGCGGGGTCGAGCGCGCAGATCGCCGCATGAATGCGGTCGGAGCCGGTCGGCAGGTCGGGGTCGGTCAGCACCGCGCGCCCGCCGGCACGCTCGACGGTTTCGGCGATCGCGCGGTCGCCGCAGGCGACGACCACCGGACCCAATTCGGCGGCGACGGCGTGCCGCCAGACATGCACGATCATCGGCGTCCCGGCGATCGGGGCGAGCGGCTTCTCCGGCAGCCGCGCGGCGGCGAGCCGCGACGGGATGACGATGATCGGGTTGCGGGGGCCGGTCTCGCTCATCGGCGCTGGCTGCTCCGGATTGTGGGGAGCGACAACATGCCCGGTTCGCGGCCCTGCCGGAAGCGCGATAATTCGTTTGAGTTTGCGGCAGGAATCCGATTTTCTGCCGCGCGCGCTGCGGGCGTTTGCCGCGCCGCTGCTTCCAGGGGAAAGCCGGAAGGACGCCGAATGTCGTCGTTCGAGTGGAACAAGATCATTGCGTCGGTGCTTGCGGCGGGGATCGTCGCGATGGTCGCGGGCATCCTGTCAAGCCATATCATAGCGCCGGAGCCGCTGGTAAAGCCTGTCTATATGCCGCCCGGCGCTGCGGAAGGCGCGGCGGCGGCGCCGACCGAAGCGGCCGCCGAAAAGCCGGCCGGCCCGGAACCGATCGCGTCGTTTCTGGTCAAGGCCGATCCGCAGAAGGGCGAGCAGTACGCCAAGGTGTGCCTGACCTGCCATACCTTCGAGAAGGGCGCCCCCAACAAGATCGGCCCCAATCTGTGGGGCGTCGTCGAGGAACACATCGCGGCGGTGCCGAACTACAGTTTCTCTGCCGCCCTCGAGAAGCATAAGGGCGAGACCTGGAACCCGGCCCTGCTCAACAAGTGGCTCTTTGATCCGCAGGATTTCGCATCGGGCACCAAGATGAGCTTCCCCGGCATCAAGAAGCCGCAGGAACGCGCTGATGTCATCGCCTACCTGCTGACCCTGACCCCGGGCGGCGTCGCGCACGAGAAGGAAGTGGTGGAGAAATTCGCGGCCGAAGCGAAGAAGGGCGCGGCGGCGCCTGCCGGCAAAGGCGCCGCGCCAGCCGCAGCCAAGCCCGGCGAAGCGAAGCCCGGCGAAGCGAAGACTGGCGAGGCGAAGACTGGTGCCGCTGCGCCGGCACCCGCCGCCGCGCCCGCGGCCCCAGGTGCCGCCGCCCCGGGCGGTGCTGCGTCAACGCCTGCCAAGGCGCCGGCCGCTGCAAAATAGGGAAAGTGGCTGCGACCGAAGACTTTTTGACCCTCGCGAACGATCTCGCCGACGCGGCGGGAGCGGCGATCCGGCCCTGTTTCCGCCAACGACTCACGGTTGACCAAAAGGCCGATCTGTCGCCGGTTACGGCCGCCGACCGCGCCGCCGAACTCGCGA
Organism: Allostellaceae bacterium; assembly: GCA_036278835.1. Taxonomy (GTDB): domain Bacteria; phylum Pseudomonadota; class Alphaproteobacteria; order ATCC43930; family CGMCC-115725; genus DATARH01. Next base: position 12,279 of record DASUKH010000208.1, on the reverse strand, counting down.
TGCGTCGTCTGATCGCGTCGCGATTTCCGGAGCACGGCATTATCGGCGAGGAATTCGGCCGCGAGCGCGACGAGGCCGAATTTGTCTGGGTGCTCGACCCGATCGACGGCACCAAATCCTTTATCAGCGGCGTGCCGTTGTTCGGCACCCTGATTGCGCTGGCGCATCGGGGAAGCCCGATCCTCGGAGTGATCGACCAGCCGGTCTCGGGCGAGCGCTGGGTCGGCTGCGCCGGCCGGCCCAGCCTGTTCAACGGCGCGCCGATCCGGGTTCGACCATGCGCGGCGCTGGCCGAGGCCACCCTGTTTGCCACCAGCCCCGACATGTTCCGCGGCGGCGATGCCGCCGCCTTCGCGCGCGCGGTCGCGCCGGCAAGGCTGGTGCGCTTTGGCGCCGATTGCTATGCCTACGGCCTCGTCGCGCTCGGCTTTGTCGATCTGGTCATAGAGGCCAGCCTCAAGCCCTACGATTTCAGCGCGTTGCGGCCGATCGTCGAGGGCGCCGGCGGGATCGCGACGGACTGGCAGGGGGCGCCGCTGACCCTCGCGTCCGACGGGCGTATCGTCGTCGCCGGCGACCGGCGAACGCATCAAGAGGCGCTGGCGTTGTTGGCGGGGTGAACCCGCCCAAGGAAACCGGAATGCGCAGATTTGCCACCGTCATTTTCGCGCTCGCCCTTGCCGGCGGCGCGATCGCCGCCATCGCGGCCAGCGGGACCTACGGCCTGTCGCTGTTCGGCGAATTGAAATACAAGCCCGATTTCACGCATTTCGATTACGTCAACCCGGCTGCGCCGAAGGGCGGCGAGATGCGATTTTCGGCGATCGGCACCTACGATTCGCTGAACCCGTTCATCATCAAAGGGGTGGCGGCATCCGGCATCGGCCAGACATTCGACACGCTGATGGCGCGGGCCGAAGACGAGCCGGGCACCGAATACGGGCTGGTAGCGGAGAGCGCCCAGATCGCGCCCGATCATCTGTCGGTGCTCTACACGTTGCGGCCGCAGGCGCGCTTCCATGACGGCTCGCCGATTACCCCACAAGACGTCGTGTGGACGTTCAACACGCTGCGCGACAAGGGGGCGCCGATGTACCGCGCCTATTACGGCGATGTCGCCAAGGTAACGGTCGAGGGAGCGCACGGAGTCCGCTTCACCTTCCGCACCGCCGACAACCGCGAACTGCCGGTCATCATCGGCGAGATGACGGTCTTGTCGAAGAAATATTATGAGACGCACGACTTCACAAAAACGACGCTAGAGGCGCCACTCGGCAGCGGCCCTTACGAGGTCGCGCAGGTTCAGCCGGGCCGTTCGATCACCTACAAGCGGGTGGCGGATTACTGGGGCGCCAACCTGCCGGTCAACAAGGGCCGCTACAACGTCGATACGATCCGCTACGATTATTACCGAGACGGCTCGATCGCGCTCGAAGGCTTCAAGGCCGGGCAATACGACGTGCGTCTTGAGAACTCGTCGAAAGCGTGGGCAACCGGCTATAACAGCCCGGCCTTGAGCCAGGGGCTGATCAAGAAAGTGTCGATTCCCAACGAATTGCCGAGCGGCATGCAGGGGTTCGGCTACAATCTGCGGCGGCCGATGTTCCAGGACCCGCGGGTCCGGCAGGCGCTGGCCTACGCCTTCGATTTTCAATGGTCGAACAAGAATTTGTTTTATGGTCTCTATACCCGGACCCGCAGCTATTTTGACAATTCCCCGCTGGCCTCGACCGGCATCCCCAAGGGCGAGGAGCAGAAAATCCTCGAGCCGTTCCGCGGCAAAATCCCGGACGAGGTATTCACCAAGGAATACAACCCGCCGACCTACGACGCCAAATTCACCCTGCGCGACGGGCTGCGCGAGGCGGTCAAGCTGTTGCGCGAAGCCGGCTGGAATTTCAAGAACGGCAAGCTGGTCAACGACAAGACCGGCAAGCCGTTCAGCTTCGAGTTCCTGCTGAACAACCCGGAATTCGAGCGCATCGTGCTGCCGTTCGCCGACAATCTGAAACGAATCGGCATCGCCGCACGCATCCGCCTCGTCGATACCGCGCAATACCAGCGCCGCATGGATACGTTTGACTATGACATGGCGGTCGTGGTGTTTCCGCAATCGCTGTCTCCGGGCAACGAGCAGCGTGAATTCTGGGGGTCGCAGGCGGCCGACCAGCAGGGCAGCCAGAACGTGCTCGGCATCAAGAGCCCGGTCATCGACAAGCTGATCGCCGAACTGGTGCATGCACCGACCCGCGCCAGCCTGATCGCGCATGTCCATGCCCTCGACCGGGTCCTGCAGTACGGGTATTACGTGGTCCCCAACTACCACAATTCGGCGTTCTGGATCGCCTATTGGGACAAATATCGCAGGCCGGAAATCTCGCCGAAATACGCGATCGGCCTCAATACGTGGTGGGTCGATCAGAAAGCGGCCCAGACCATCGCGGCGAAAAAGGACGCCGACAAGAAGTGACCCGCGGATCCGCCAGTGCACGGCGCCTTGACCCCCACCTTAATCCTCCCCCGCTTGCGAGGGAGGGCAGGGTGGGGGCCTTGCCACGAGGCAGCAGATGATCGCCTACGTGCTGCGCCGCATCCTGCTGATGATCCCGACCCTGTTCGCGATCATGGTGGTCAATTTCGTCATCGTGCAGGCGGCCCCCGGCGGCCCGGTCGAGCAGATGATCGCCAAGATCAAGGGCACCGAGGTGTCGGCGACCGCGCGGGTTACCGGCGGCGGCGGTGAAATCCGGAGTACCGGCGAAAACAACGCCTACCGGGGCGCGCGCGGCCTCGACCCCGCCTTTATCAAGCAACTGGAAAAGCAGTACGGGTTTGACAAGCCGCCGGTCGAACGCTTCCTGTTGATGATGAAGAACTATGCGACGTTCAACCTCGGCAACAGCTTTTTCCAGGACCGCAGCGTCATCAGCCTGATCCTGTCGCGCCTGCCGGTTTCGATCTCGATCGGGTTGTGGACGACCCTCATCACCTATCTCGTATCGATCCCGCTCGGCATCCGCAAGGCGGTGCGCGACGGCAGCAAATTCGACGTGTGGACCAGCGCCGTCATCATCGTCGGCTATGCCGTGCCGAGCTTTCTGTTCGCGGTGTTGTTGATCGTGCTGTTCGCGGGCGGCAGCTATTGGTCGATCTTCCCGCTGCGCGGCCTCGTCAGCGACAATTGGTGGGCGCTCGACTGGCCGCATCGAATCCTCGATTACTTCTGGCACATCGCGTTGCCGATTACGGCGCTGATCATCGGCGGCTTCGCAACCTTGACGATGCTGACCAAAAACTCCTTCCTCGACGAAGTCGGCAAGCATTACGTGCTGACCGCCCGCGCCAAGGGGCTGACCGAGCGGCGGGTGCTGTACGGCCACGTGTTCCGCAACGCGATGCTGCTCGTTGTCGCCGGGTTCCCGTCGGCGTTTATCGGCATCCTGTTCACCGGGTCGTTGCTGATCGAGGTGATCTTTTCGCTCAACGGTCTCGGCCTGTTGGGCTTCGACGCGGCGCTCAACCGCGATTACCCGATCATGTTCGGGACGCTCTACGTCTTCACGCTGATCGGCCTCGTGCTGAAGCTGATCAGCGATCTGACCTACATGCTGATCGACCCGCGCATCGATTTCGAGCGCCGCAACGGGTGAGCGGGCGTGGTAGATTCAATCCGACGAGCCGGCGGGCCGATCTGGATTGAGCGAACATGAAGTATGTCGAACGGGTGTTGCAGCCCGGCGAGCGTGTGATCTACATCACCAGCCTGCACTGGCTGATCTATTCGCGGGCGATCGTGCTGCTGGTGCTGGCGGCCGGCTGCCTGATCGGGTCGGTGTTCGTCCCCGCCGATTGGGTTAATCTCATCCTGGCATTGCGCGCGGCGGGGGCGCTGCTGGCGCTGCTCGCCTTGATCCATTGGGCGAGCGCGTTGATCCGGCGCACCTCGACCGAACTCGCGATCACCGACCGGCGGGTGATTTACAAATCCGGGATCCTGCGGCGCCACACGATCGAGATCAACCGGTCGAAGGTCGAGACGGTCGGGGTCGACCAGTCGATCCTCGGCCGCATCATGGGCTATGGCACGGTCGTGGTCCGCGGTACCGGCGGCAGCTTCGAGCCGATTCCGATGATCGGCGAACCGCTGACCTTCCGCAGCCACATCACCGCGGGATAGCGATTGGCCCGCGCGCGCGCCATCGTCCCGGCACCGGCGGCCGCGGCGCGGCGTGCGGTGCCGGAAGCGGCCCCGATCGGCCTCAGCGCGGTTATCGTCGCGGCCAGCGCGCAGGAGCCGCGGGTGCTGACGATCCGCACGGCCGGCGGGGCCGGGGAGGGGGCCGAAGCGCTGCCTTCGGGACCGCTCGAGGCGGCGCACCGGACGCTCGAAATCGGCCTCAGGACCTGGGTCGAGCGGCAGACCAGCCAGCGCCTCGGCCATGTCGAGCAGCTCTACACCTTCGGCGACCGCGACCGGGCGGCCGGCGGCGGCGGGCTCGGGCTGCCGCCGCTGGTCGTCGCCTATCTCGCGCTGGTGCGGGAGGCGGCGCCGTCCGGCGATGCCGAGGCGGAATGGCACGGCTGGTACCGCTATCTCCCGTGGGAGGACTGGCGCCAGGGCAGGCCCGCGCCGCTCGTTGCGATCGAGGAGGCGCTGGTGCTTTGGGCGGGACGGAGCGACGGCGTCGCCGAGCGGCGCCGGCGCGAGGAGCGGGTCGGCCTCGCCTTCGGCCATGCCGGCGCGGCGTGGAACGAGGAACTCGTCCTCGAACGCTACGAATTGTTGTACGAGGCCGGGCTGGTCGCCGAGTCGGCGCGCGACCTCGGCCGTCCCGCGGTTTCCGCCGACGCCGCAACCGGGGTGGCGATGGCGCTCGACCATCGCCGCATCCTCGCCACCGCGATCGGCCGGCTGCGCGGCAAGATCAAGTATCGCCCGGTGGTGTTCGAGCTGATGCCGCCGTCCTTCACCTTCCTGCAATTGCAGCGCACCGTCGAGGCATTGGCGGGGGTGCGGCTGCACAAACAGAATTTTCGCCGGCTCGTCGAGCAGCAGGGGCTGGTCGAGGAGACCGGCGCGATCAGCGCCGCCACCGGCGGTCGCCCGGCACGCCTCCTGCGCTTTCGTCGCGAGGTCTTGCTCGAACGGCCGGCGCCGGGGCTGCGCCTGCGCAGCGGCCGGCGGGTGTAGCGCCGCGATCGTCGCGGCCGGCGCCGAAAATCACCGGCGCTCTGCGGCGGCGGCGCGGCGCAGGCGGTCCCAATACTCGAGCCGCTTTTTGATGTCGCGCTCGAAGCCGCGCTCGCCCGGCCGGTAGAAATTGCGACGCTCGACCCCGTCCGGGAAATAGTTCTGCCCGGAAAACCCCTCTTCGGTCGCGTGATCATAGACATAGCCGCGTCCGTAGCCGATGTCGCGCATCAGCCTTGTCGGCGCGTTCAGGATGTGCAGCGGCGGCATCAAGGAGCCGGTGTCGCGCGCCATTTTCTGCGCCTCGCCGAACCCCACATAGGCGGCATTCGATTTCGGCGCGGTGGAGAGGTAGATGACCAGTTGCGCCAGCGCCAGTTCGCCCTCGGGCGAGCCGAGCCGGTCGTAGGCGTCCCACGCGGCGAGCGCCTGCGCCAGGGCCTGCGGATCGGCGAGGCCGATATCCTCGACCGCAGCGCGGGTCAGGCGGCGCAGGATGTAAATCGGGTCCTCGCCGCCCGCCAGCATGCGCGCCAGCCAATAAAGCGCCGCGTCGGTGTCGGAGCCGCGCAGCGATTTGTGCAGCGCGCTGATCAGGTTGTAATGGCCTTCCTGGCTTTTGTCGTAGAGCGGCGCGCGGCGCTGGACGAGGCCGGCAAGCTCTTGCGGCCCCAGTCGCGGCTCGGGCGGGAGGCGCTCCAGTTCCTCCACCATGTTGAGCAGAAAGCGGCCGTCGCCATCGGCCATCGCGCGCAACGCCGCGCGCCCATCCGCGGTCAGCGGCAGGGCGTGCCCGAGCTGCGCCTCGGCGCGGGTAAGCAGGGTTTCGAGCGCGCCGTCGTCGAGCCGGCGCAACACGAAAACCTGCGCCCGCGATAAGAGCGCGCCGATCAATTCGAAGGATGGGTTCTCGGTGGTGGCGCCGACGAGGATGACCGTGCCATCCTCGACATAGGGCAGAAACGCATCCTGCTGCGCGCGGTTGAAGCGGTGAATCTCGTCCACGAACAACAAAGTGCCGCGCCCCGCCTCGCGTCGTTTTTTCGCCGCCTCGAACACCCGGCGCAGATCGGCCACCCCGGAGAACACCGCCGATAGCGGCTCGAAGGCGAGATCGGTGCCGTCCGCCAAGAGCCGCGCGATCGTCGTCTTGCCGCAGCCTGGCGGCCCCCACAGGATCATCGAGGCGAGGGCGCGCCGCGCCACCATGCGCCCGATCGGCCCGTCCGGCCCCAGCAGGTGATCCTGCCCGACCACCTCGTCCAGCGTTCGCGGCCGCAACCGGTCGGCCAGCGGCCGCGGCGCCTGCGCCTCAAAAAGGGTGGCTGTTTGCTTCATGACACGGGCGCCGGAGCCGCGCAGGCCGGTGCTTCGGCAAAAACTTCCGCAAACGTCGCACGCAATTCCGCATCGACCGCGTCTATCGAGGCGGCGATGCCGAGCCGGGCGAGGGAGGTGACGCCGTAGCGTCCGCCGGCGATGCCGCATGGCACGATGCCGCGGAAATGCTTGAGGTCGGGGGCGACGTTGAGCGCGACGCCGTGATAGCTGACCCAGCGGCGCACCCGGACGCCGATCGCGGCGATCTTGTCCTCGCCGCCGTCCGTCCGCGCCACCCACACGCCGACCCGCCCGTCGCGCCGCTCGCCGGTGACCCCGAACCGCGCCAGGGTGCGGATCATCCATTCCTCCAGCCGCCAGACATGGCAGCGCACATCCCGGCCGCGCCGGTTGAGATCGAGCAACACATAGGCGACCCGCTGCCCCGGCCCGTGATAGGTGTATTGCCCGCCGCGGCCGCTCTTGTGCACCGGCAGGCGGGCGGGATCGAGCAGGTCGGCCGGCCGCGCGCTGGTGCCGGCGGTGTAGAGCGGCGGGTGTTCGAGGAGCCAGACGAGCTCGGCGGCCGTGCCGTCGCGGATCGCCGCGATGCGCCGCTCCATCGCTGCGACCGCCTCGTCATAGGGCACCGGCCGGGCGCTGCGGCGCCACTCGATTCCATCCTTGTCGATGCCCATCTGATCGTCCATGGCGCTTGATATGGTATCGCGTCTTTGCTAAGCACGCGCCCTCCCCGAGGGTACGTTACCGAGGGTATGCCGGCGTGCGGTCGTGGCGGAATTGGTAGACGCGCAGCGTTGAGGTCGCTGTGGGGGAAACTCCGTGGAAGTTCGAGTCTTCTCGACCGCACCAGCAATACCGCACTGACGATTCTCCCTCCCGGATGATCCGGAACCGGCCCTGATGCGGGCCGTTTGAGGGCGAAGGCCGGGCCTGACCACCCGGTATTCGCAACCCGGATCGGGAGACAAAGATGAGCCTGTTCGGCAATATTGGCGGCGCTTTGAGCGGCGTCCTCGGACAACTCCAAGGCGGCAACAAGGCCGGCATCCTCGACGAAGCCCTGCAGAAGGGCGGCCTCGGCGGCCTCAGCGGGGTCGTCGACAAGCTGCGCCAAAGCGGGTTCGGCAAGGAGGTTGATTCCTGGCTCGGCGGCGGCAGCAATCTTCCGATCAGCGCCGACCAGCTGCGCACCGCGCTCGGCAACGAAGAGGTCCAGAAGATCGCCGCGCATTTCGGCATCCCGGTCGATAGGGTATCGAAGATGCTGGAGCAGTACCTGCCGCAGGCTGTGGACCAAGCGAGCCCCGACGGGCAGATCGACCCGGACGCCGTGCAAGCGGCCGACAAATCCTGAGCCGCGCGGCGCGCTGACGGGGGGATGGAGCGCCGATGCAGAACACGAGACTGACCGGGCTCGATCACGATCTCGGCCCCGAGATAGACATGCTGCGCGGCAGCGTGCGCGACTTCGCCGAGGAGAAGATCGCGCCGCTCGCCGCCGAAATCGACCGCAGCGACCGCTTTCCGATCGAGCTGTGGCCCGAGATGGGTGCGCTCGGATTGCACGGCATCACCGTCGAGGAGGAATACGGCGGCGCCGGCATGGGCTATCTCGCGCATTGCGTCGCGATGGAGGAAGTGAGCCGCGCCTCGGCCTCGGTCGGCCTCAGCTACGGCGCCCACTCCAACCTTTGCGTCAACCAGATCCGCCGCAACGGCAGCGAAGCGCAAAAGCGCAAATACCTGCCCGACCTGATTTCCGGCCGCCATGTCGGCGCGCTGGCGATGAGCGAGCCAGGGGCCGGCTCCGATGTCGTCTCGATGCGGCTGCGCGCCGACAAGCAGGGCGACCGTTACATCCTCAACGGCAGCAAGCTCTGGATCACCAACGGGCACGTCGCCGAGACGCTGGTGGTCTATGCCAAGACGCGGCCCGACGCCGGCGCGCGCGGCATCACCGCCTTTCTGATCGAAAAAGGCACGACGGGGTTCCGCCCGGCGCAAAAGCTCGACAAGCTCGGCATGCGCGGCTCGCCGACCTCGGAACTGGTGTTCGAGGATTGCGAGGTGCCGGCAGAGAATGTGCTCGGCGCCGTCGATGACGGGGTGCGCGTGTTGATGAGCGGACTCGATTTCGAGCGGGCCGTGCTGGCCGCCGGTCCGCTCGGCATCATGCAGGCCTGCCTCGACGTCGTGATCCCTTATGTCCATGACAGGAAGCAGTTCGGGCAGCCGATCGGCGAATTCCAGCTGATCCAGGGCAAGATCGCCGATATGTACGCGGCGCTCTCCGCCTGCCGGGCCTACGTCTATGCGGTGGCGCGCGCCTGCGACCGCGGCCGGACCACCCGCAAGGACGCCGCCGGGGCGATTCTCTACGCCGCTGAGAGCGCGACCCGAATCGCGCTCGACGCGGTGCAGATTTTGGGCGGCAACGGCTACATCAACGAATTCCCGACCGGTCGCCTGCTGCGCGACGCCAAGCTCTACGAAATCGGCGCCGGCACCTCGGAAATCCGCCGCATGCTGATCGGCCGCGAAATCTTCGAGGAGACGGCCTGAGCAGCGGTCTCAGCGTCCGCGCTCGGAAACCGGCTCGCCAATGCGGTTTGACTTGCAGCGCCATCGAACGCGATAGTCGGGCGATCTCCCGACGGAAGGGCGCAAACGATGGCCATCCCGGTCCGCAAAGCCGACGCCGCCTGCGGCGCCGAAATCGCGTTCGACCTGTCGCAACCGACCGATGACGACACGTTCGCCGCGATCGAGCGTGCCTTCCACGACAACATTGTCGTTTGCTTTCCCGATCAGCATCTGACGAGCGAGCAGCAGATCGGGTTCAGCCGCCGCTTCGGCGAACTCGAAATCCACATCGTCAAGAAATACCTGCTGCCCGGTTATCCCGAAATCCTGCTGATCTCGAACCTCATGAATGACAATGGCGAGCATATCGGCCTCGCCGATGCCGGGTTCACCTGGCATAGCGATACCTCCTATCGCCGCTACCCGAGCCGCTGCTCGCTGCTCTACTCGAAGGAGGTGCCGCACCGCGACGGCCGGCCGCTCGGCGATACCGTATTCGCCAGCACGATCGCCGCCTACGATGCGTTGCCGGAGGCGATGAAGCGGCGGCTCGCCGGGCTCAAGGCTGTTCACCGCTATTCGATGCGCCGCCGCATCGACAACAGCCCGCGCCCGAAACTGACCGCGGCGCAGCTCGCCGAGACCCCGGACATCGCGCATCCGATCGTGCGCACCCACCCCCATACCGGGCGCAAGGCGCTCTACGTCACGGCCGGCGAGTGCATCGGCATCGAGGGCATGCCGGAAGACGAGGCGCTCGATCTGATCGCCGAACTCGACGCGCATTGCGTCAAGCCGGAGTTCTGCTACCGCCACCGCTGGCGGGTCGGCGATCTGCTGATGTGGGACAACGCCACCGCGATGCACCTCGCAATCTGCGATTACGCTTTGCCGGAACGCCGCCTGATGCACCGCACCACGGTAATCGGCTCGCAGCCGTTCTGATAAAGGCGGCGAGAGCCGGGTCCGTTCAAGTAGGATCACCCCTTGGCCGCCCCCGGACGGCCGGCCCTCGCGGGCCGTTCCGGGGGTGACCCGGCCATCCACGTCTTATCAAGCCGCCGAAGACGTGGACCCGCGGATCAAGTCCGCGGGCGGGGAGCATCCAATGACCGGACTTGATCGGATACCGCGCTAATACAACCGGGTGCGGTAACCTTCTTCGGTCTGGCGCTCGGCTTCGTCGAGCGAGCGGCCGTCGCCGATCTGCTCGGCGATGATCCGGCCGAGCGGCGGGAAGTCGGCGAGCTTCACCCGCTTGTCGGGGTTCCACAGGTCGGAGCGGATGATCGCCTTGCCGCAGTGGAAATAGACCTCGTCGGCTGTGACCAGGATGCCGCTGCGCGGTGGCCTGCCGTTGACCGCGCTCGGCTCGAGGAGGGCCGGGTCGGTGGTGATTTGCGCCGTGCCGTTGACCCGCAAGGTCTCGCGCAGCCCCGGGACGAAAAAGAGGAGGCCGACCCCCGGCCGCGACAGCAAATTGCCGATTGTATCGACCCGGTTGTTGCCGAGCCGGTCGGGGATCAGCAAGGTCTCATCGTCGAGCACCCGGACAAAGCCCGGCGTGTCGCCCTTTGGCGAGGCATCGACCCGGCCCGACGGGTCGGCCGAGGCGATCACCAGCAACGGCGATAGCGCGATGAACGCCCGCGAATGCTTTTCGAGCCGCGGCAGCTGCTTCTTGACCGCGCGCTCGGACGGCTCGCCGTACAAACCGCGGATCGTGCCGATGTCCTCAATCGTGTCCACCCTCGCCTCCTGTCGCAGACTGCGCCTACTATGCCCAATCGCAGGGTAAACCTCCAGGCGATCGAGGGGCGCGATGGGCATTGACGTCACACGCGAGGAGCGGCGGGAAGGCGGGCACCTGGCGCGGGTCACGATCGACAACCGCACCAAGCTCAATACGCTCAACCGCGCGCTGATGCTGGAAATCGTCGAGCTGATCGAGCGGCTCGAAGCCGATGACGATTTGCGCCTCGTGATCCTGCGCGGCGCCGGCGAGCGGGCGTTTGTCGGCGGCGCCGATCTCGGCGAGCTGGCGACGCTCGACCGCGACAGCGCGCGCGATTTCATCACGCTGGTGCATCGCTGCTGCGACGGGTTCCGGCAGCTGGCGGCGCCGGTCATCGCCCGCATCGACGGCTACGCGCTCGGCGCCGGGCTGGAACTCGCCGCCGCCTGCGATTTGCGTGTTGCGAGCGACCGGGCGCAATTCGGCATGCCGGAGGTCAGGGTCGGCATCCCCTCGGTGGTCGAGGCGGCCTTGCTGCCGCTGCTTATCGGCAACGGCCGCACCCGCCGCCTCTTGCTGACCGGCGAGACGATCGACGCCGGGACCGCATTCGCCTGGGGGCTGGTCGATGAGGTTGTGGAGCCCGAAGCCCTCGATGATGCGGTGGAGCGAGTCGGCGCCGCGATCCTCTCTGGCGGTAAAGAGGCGATCCGCATCCAGAAAGCGCTGATCCGCGACTGGGAGGATTTGTCGGCGAGCGCCGCGGTGGCACTCGGCATCGACGCCTTCGCCGAAGCCTACGAAACCGACGAGCCGCATCGCATGGTCGGGGCGCGGCTGGCGGCGATGCGGGCGCGGTCCCGCAAGGGCAGGCCGGAGCGCGGCTGATGCCGGCGAAAGCGCAACGCGGGCTGCCCGGTCTTTCCGAGATGGCGGGGGCGCCGCCGCATTATGCCGGCCATCGCGGGCGCTTGCGCGAGCGGCTGATCGATGCCGGCGCGGAGAGCCTGCCCGATTACGAGCTTCTCGAGGTGCTGCTGTTCGCCAACGACCCGCGGCGCGACGTGAAGCCGCTCGCCAAGGCGCTGATCGACCGGTTCGGCGGGTTTCCCGAGGTGTTGAGCGCGACGCCCGACGCGCTGCGCCAGGCCGGGCTGCGCGAGCCGGCGGTCGCGGTGCTGAAGGCGGTGCGCGAGGCGGCATTGCGGCTGGCGCGGGCGGAATTGCGCGAGCGCTCGGTGATCGGATCGTGGGACCGGCTCATTGCCTATTGCAACGCCAACATCGCCTATGGCGAGGTCGAGGAGTTCCACCTCCTCTTCCTCGACCGCAAGAACGCGCTGATCGCGCACGAACGGCAGCAGCGCGGCACCGTCGATCACACGCCGGTCTATACCCGCGAGGTCGTGAAGCGCGCCCTCGAACT
>DASUKH010000207.1:0-10970 GCA_036278835.1 Allostellaceae bacterium | reverse complement strand
GTGCCGGGGTCATAAGCATAAATTTACGCTGTCCCGGCGAAAGCCGGGACCTACCCTTCAGACATCCCCTTTGCGGAACTGTGGGTCCCGGCTTTCGCCGGGAATGCGGCTTTCAAGTGCCCCCGGTGCTCGGGTGAGCGGGTAAAAGTCTTACCCGCGCGCGATTTCGCGGGCGATCAACAGGCGCTGAATGTCGCTGGCGCCCTCGTAGATCTGGCAGACGCGCACGTCGCGGTAGATGCGCTCCACCGGGAAATCGGCGACATAGCCGTAGCCGCCGTGGATCTGGATCGCGTCCGAGGCGACCCGCTCCGCCGTCTCGGAGGCAAACAATTTGGCCATCGCAGCCGCCTTGAGCGCCGGCTCGCCGCGGTCGCGCCGCTCGGCCGCCTCAAGCACGAGGCCGTGGGCGGCGGCCAATTGCGTCGCCATGTCGGCGAGGCGGAAGGCGACCGCCTGATGCGCGATCAGCTTCTGCCCGAACGATTCGCGCTCTTTCGCATAGGCCAGCGCCGCCTCGTAGGCGGCCCGCGCCATGCCGACCGCCTGCGCGGCGATGCCGATCCGCCCGCCTTCGAGATTGGCAAGCGCGATGCGGTAGCCCTCGCCCTCCTGGCCGAGCATCAGCTCCGGCTCCAGCTCCAGCTCGTCGAACATGATCTGCGCCGTGTCTGAGGCGCGCTGGCCGAGTTTCTTTTCGAGCCGCGCGACCCGGTAGCCCGGCCGATCGGTCGGGACGATAAAGGCGCTGATCCCCTTGCGGCCGGCGTCGGGGTCGGTGACCGCAAAGACGATCGCCACCTTGGCGGTCGAGCCGGAGGTGATGAACTGCTTGGTGCCGTTGAGGACCCAGCCGTTGCCGCGGCGGCGGGCGCGGGTCTTGATCGCGGCGGCGTCGGAGCCGGCCTGCGGCTCGGTCAGGCAGAACGCCGCCAGCATGCCGCCCTGCGCCATCGGGGCCAGGAAGCGCCGTTTCTGCTCCGCGCTGCCGTATTCCTGGACGACGCCGCAGCACAGCGAATTGACGGCGACGATCGTCGAGGTGGCGCCGTCGCCGGCGGCGATCTCCTCGATTGCCAGCGCGTAGCCGACATGGTCGGCGCCGCCGCCGCCATATTCCGGCGGCACCAGCATGCCCAGAAACCCGAGCCGGCCCAGTTCGGCCACCGCCTCGCCCGGAAACCGCGCGTCGCGGTCCCATTCAGCCGCATGCGGCATCAGCTCGTTCCGCGCGAACGCCCGCGCCGTGTCGCGCAACAGGACCTGCTCTTCGTTCAGCCTCATGTGCCGCTCTCAGCCATGCCGCGCCTGTCAACGCTGTGCCGCCCGGCCGGTTCGCTCACGCCTTGACGATACCGTCGCCGGCGAGGCCGCGACGGGCGCAGGCGTTGCGGGTGTCGACGACGAGCGGACAGTGCTCGACCAGCAGCGCGTAATCGACCGGGTCGTGGTCGGTGCAGATGACCGCGGCGTCGAACTGCGCGGCGGCGGCGGCGCTGAGCGCCAGCGACCGCCGCCCGGCGAAGCGGGCATGGGCGCGGGTCGGCGGGATCTCGGCAAGGAACGGGTCGTGGTACGAGAGGACCGCGCCCTGCTGCTCCAACAGGTCCATGATCGCCAGGGCCGGGCTTTCGCGCGTGTCGTCGATGTTCTTCTTGTAGGCCACGCCGACGATCAGGATGCGGGCACCACGCAGCGCCTTGCCGGCCTGCTCGCTCAGCGCGCGGACGGTCTTGTCAACGACGCGCTGCGGCATCGCCGTGCCGATCTCGCCGGCCAGTTCGATAAAGCGGGTCGCAATGTTGAACTCGCGCGCCTTCCAGGTGAGGTAGAACGGGTCGATCGGGATGCAGTGGCCGCCGAGCCCGGGACCGGGATAGAAGGGCATATAGCCGAACGGCTTGGTCTTGGCGGCCTCGATGACCTCCCAGATATCGATGCCCATTGCCTCGAAGACGATCTTCAGCTCGTTGACGAGGGCGATATTGACGGAGCGGAAGATGTTCTCGGTCAGCTTGACCGCCTCGGCCGCCTCCAGCGAGGTCACCGGCACGGTGCGCGCCGCCACCCCGTCATAAAGCGCACAGGCGAGGCGCAGCGCGTCGGGGCCGTAGCCGCCGACCACCTTTGGGATGTCGCCGGTCGCGAAATCGGCGTTGCCCGGGTCCTCGCGCTCCGGCGAATAGGCAAGGAAGAAATCGCGTCCCGAGCGCAACCCGCCCTGTTCGAGGATCGGCTGCATGATTTCGCGGGTGGTGCCGGGATAGGTTGTCGATTCGAGCACGACCAGCTGGCCGCGCCGCAGCTGCCGCGCCACCGCCTCGGTGGTCTTCTCGATAAAGCTGAGATCGGGTTCGCGCTGCCGGGTCAGCGGCGTCGGGACGCAGAGGAGGATCGCATCGACCTCGCCGAGCCGGCGGAAATCGCCGGTCGCGGCGAGGCGGCCGCTGTCGCGCGCGGCAGCGATGCTCGCGGCGCTGATCTGGCGCAGATACGAGCCGCCGGCGTTGATCCGTTCGACCTTGCCGGCGTCGATATCGAACCCGAGGACGCGAAACCCGCGCTCGGCGGCGGTGCGCGCCAGGGGCAGCCCGACATGGCCGAGGCCAATCACGCCGATCGCGGCATCGCGCCGGCGGAAGCGCGCCTCGAGGGCGGCGATGTCGAACGCCGGTTCCGGGTCGTTGCCGCGGCGCGCCGGAGCCGGACTGTCGTTCATCGCGCAGCGGGCATCAGCATCCGCTAGCGGCGCTGCTGCGACTGCGCCACCGCCTTGACCATGTCGAGGAACCGATAGCGGGTATCGTCGTCGGGAATGCCGTAAAAGGAGCGGATCAGCTCGATCGTCTCCGGGCGCTGCAGCCGCTCGCGCGCCTTCCCCGCCGCTGCCCCGCCGGGGTCGGGGTGCAGATCGGAAAAGAAATATTGGATCGCCACGCCAAGCACATCGGCAATCTGCGACAGCCGCGACGCGCTGACCCGGTTGGCGCCGCCTTCATATTTCTGCACCTGCTGAAAGGTGAGGCCGAGCGCCTTGGCCAGGGTCTCCTGGTTCATCCCGATCAGCAGTCGGCGGGTGCGAATGCGCGCGCCGACATGGACATCGACGGGATCGGGCACTCCGGTGCCGCGCCCATAGGGAGACGCCTCACGCTGGGTTGCGGTTTTGCTCAAAGGAATGCTGCCCTCCGGTGGAGGGGCAGCATCATCGTGCGAGCGCTGAAGAAGTGCAACAAGGACGCGCGCCGGCATCGATGCCGGACGGGAAGCGCCGGCGCGGCGGTCTCTCGCCATCCGCATGGCCCGGCGGGCGGGCCCGGCCTATGCTCAGGAGCTGCCGCCAGGGAGGCGACCATGCCGGAACCGCGTTGCATCACCGTTTATATCGACTACAAAAGTCCCTACGCCTATCTGGCCAAGGATCTGGTCTATGCCGTCGAGCGCGATTTCTCCGTCGCGATCGATTGGCTGCCCTATGTGCTCGATATTCCGAGCTTTCTCGGCTCGGCGCGGCTCGACGCGGCGGGCCGGGTCGTCGAGGAGCAGCGGAACGCCCATCAATGGCGGCGGGTGCGGTATTCCTACATGGACTGCCGCCGTCAGGCGAAAAAGCGCGACCTTGTGATTCGCGGTCCGCAGAAGATCTGGGATTCGACGCTCGCCGCCGCCGGCCTGCTGCATGCCCGGCGACAAGGGCCGGCGGTGTTGCGGCGCTACAACGACATCACCTTCGAGCGCTTCTGGAAGCGCGAACTCGACATCGAGGACCCGGGCATCGTCGCCGGTGTGCTCGCCGAAGCGGGTGCCGACCCGGCGGAAGCCGCCGCCTACCTCGCTGGCCCCGGCCCCGCGGAGGCCGCCCGCATCTCGCGCGAGGCCGAGGACAAGGGGGTCTTCGGAGTGCCAAGCTTCATCCTCGACGGCGAACTGTTCTGGGGCAGTGAGCACCTGCCGGATATCCAAAAGATACTGGCCGACACCTCCGATCATTCTCGCATTAGTAGGGCTTGACCTTTATTCTCTAAACCGGATAGGCGGAAGCCAAGCGGCCATCGGCGGCGGCCGGTCGTCGCGCCATCACGTGGCGGCAGCCGGAGTATTTTGGTGAGCGCGTCGGAACCGTTTTTCAGAAGCAGGCGGCGGCAGGCGCTTCGCGCATTCGCTAACGGCTTACCAAGCATAATGTTGGGAATCGCGTTCGTCATCGTCATCTTCGCCGATGGCGTCCTTTCTCAGCATTTTCATCTGTACCCTTCCACATTTATCGAAAATGCCGAAAAAACAGCCGATGCCATTTATCAACAACTGAGTCCTCCCGTGGTTGCGCCCGAACAATTTCTGGGATGGAGCGACACCAATCCTGGGAAACTTGCTGAGGCGCGATTTGGCATGCGTGCGCCGGTCCCGGATGCGCCGAGCGACGAACATTTCCTGTTAAGCGGCGGGCTTTATCAGTATCTCGAGTATTGTCCGAAATACGGGTGTATTGCAGTCGAGTTGACGCGATCTGGTTCGTTGGTGCATGCGTATCCGTACCGGCCCGACCAGTTCGAGTCTCATCAAACCGTTTCGCTACCTTATGAAGAGGTGTTTTTTAAGTTTACCGAAAATATGAAGCCATGGGGGATGACAAGGCTGCCCGATGGCGATCTTATAGTTGTTTTTCTTCAGTGGAATACGTTTCCTTTTGCCGGCGGCATCGCGCGGGTGCGCCCGGACGGCAGCGTCGCCTGGTTCCGTCACGATTACAGCCACCACTGGCCGCGCCTGCTGCCGGACGGCAACATCGTGGTGCCGGCGATGCGGATCGGCGGCTCGCATCTATCCGTGCCGATGCCGCATGGGTATTCGATAGACCTCG
The DNA here is from genome assembly GCA_036278835.1 of Allostellaceae bacterium. Lineage (GTDB taxonomy): Bacteria > Pseudomonadota > Alphaproteobacteria > ATCC43930 > CGMCC-115725 > DATARH01. Next base: position 6,109 of record DASUKH010000207.1, on the reverse strand, counting down.
AATGCGACGGCAAGATCGAGGAAGACATCGTCCGGATCCTAAATCCGCAAGGCAAGGTTCTGCAGGAAATTTCGGTTCTCGATGCCCTGCTGCGTTCGCCTTATCGCGGCCTGCTGAGCGACACGCCGCCTTGCGATCCGCTGCACCTGAATTACGTCGTGCCGGTCACCAAGGGGATCGAAGCCCTCTATCCGGACGTGTCACCCGATGATTTCGTCGTTTCGCTGCGCAACCTCAGCGCGTTCGCGATCCTGGGACGCCATGATCACCGGCTGAAGCATCTGTTCACCGGGACCTTCTTGCGCCAGCACAGCGTGCAGCCGCTCGGGCAATCGGCGACCATGCTGATTTTCGACAATCACGGCGGCGACTGGAAATCGGGTCCGTCGCGATTTATCGCCTACGATCTCGTCACCCATACCGAGCGCACGCTCCTGCACAACCCCGAAAAGGGCGGCGCGAGATTTTCCGACGAGGCAGGCAACATCAGCGTTTCGCCGGACCTGAAGCGTGCAATCGTGACCTATAGTCTGTCCGGACGCGCCTATGAAGTCAGGCTCGCCGACGGCAAAATCCTGACGGCATTCAACAATCTGCACGATCTCAGAACGGTTCCCGCGGCGGGCGAGCGCCGCAACCACGCGCTCGCCTGGTTTTGCCTGTTCACCGCCCTCTACGTTCACTGAGCGAGTGTTCGCAATGCGCCTTGTTCTCCTGGTGCTGCTTCTGCCGGCCGCGGTTCTCACAGCGTCGACCACTGCGGCGAACGCCTATATGGGTCCCGGCGCCGGGCTGTCGGCGATCGGCTCCCTGCTCAGCGTTGTGGCGGCGCTGCTGTTCGCGATCGTCGGGTTTATCTGGTATCCGGTGAAGCGCCTGCTGCGACGCGGTAGGCCGGCGATCGGCGGTTCGCCCGACGGCGCGCCGGAGAAAGATGCGACAGCCGGGCGATGAACTACCTCGCCGCGGCGGCAGCGGTCGCCCTGTTCGCCTGGGGGTTGAAGCGGGTGCACGCGGTCGAGACCGCCGCTGGCGCCATCGCGCTCGCAAGGCGGGCGACGGCGATCCTGCTCGACGCGTCCCTGTCCGATGATGAGAAGGAGCGCGCCGCGCGGGCCTCCTCGCTGCGCCTGTTGCGCGATGCCGCGCGGCTGCTCGGCAGCCTCGGGCTGGCGGCGGCGGTCTCGCTCGGGTTCCTCGCTCTGCTCGTGTGGGCACGGCTCGTGACGGTTGCCGCGCTTGCCGACGCCGCCGAATCCTGGGTGTTTCTCGCCGCCGCGACGCTTGTCGCCGGCATTGCGCTGTTCTGGCGGCGATGACGCCCGGCTATTCCATCGCCGATCGCCTGCTTTATCGTGTGGCGCTCGGAAGCCGGACATTGCAGAAATCGCTGGCGGACATCGAAAGCCGCCTCAACGCGGCGCAGCTCCGGCAAACCCCGGCAGACCGGCCGGTATTCATCGCCTCGCTGCCGCGCGCAGGCACGACATTGCTGCTCGAGGCATTGCACCGGACCGGCGCGTTCGCGGCGCAGACCTACCGCGACATGCCGTTTGTTTTGTGCCCGCTATTGTGGCGGTCGGTATCGCGCGGCTTCCGGCGCACGGCCGCGTTGCGCGAGCGCGCGCATGGCGATGGCGTGGCGATCGGCTACGACAGCCCAGAAGCCTTTGAAGAGGTGCTGTGGAAGGCGTTCTGGCCGTGGAAATACGCCCCCGACAAAATCCTCACGTGGTCGAGCCGCGATCGCGACGGCGAGTTCGAGGAGGCTTTTGCCGCCCATATGCGCAAGGTGGTCGCGATGGCCGGCCGCACCGGCGCCGGCACACCGCGCTATTTGTCGAAGAACAATGCCAACATTGTCCGTCTTCCGCTGCTCGCCGAGCTGTATCCGGATTGCACGATCCTGATCCCATTCCGCAACCCCGCCGACCACGCCGGCTCGCTGGCCCGCCAGCACACCCGATTCCTCAAATTGCATGACGGGGACCGGTTCGCGCAGAGCTACATGGAATGGATCGGCCATTATGAATTCGGCCGCGCCTTCCGCCCGTTCGCCTTCCCCGGCGAGCCGGTCGGGGAGGCAGGCACCCCGAATTACTGGCTCGATTACTGGGACCGCGGCTTCCGCCACATCCTCGGCGAGCTGCCCAACCAGGCGCGGCTGATCGATTACGACCGGCTTTGCGACGCGCCGCAGACAGGGCTGCGGGCACTCGCCGAGATTCTGGAGGTGCCTGCGGGGCAGCTCTGCGATCAGGCGCACCGTTTCCATGCCGCCAACCGCTATGATGCGATCCCGACCGGCCCACCGGCGGCGCGGGCGCGCGAGACCTACGAAAATTTGCGCCGGCTTGCGGTCGACGCGGGGTGATTCGGGCGAGCCTGGAGGACGGCGCATGAGCGATGAACTGCCGACTGCGGCGCGGGTGGCGGACCCCGGCATTCGCACTCTCTATCGCCAGGAGAACCGTTGGCAGGCCTGGCTCGATGTCGAGGCGGCGCTGGCCGGGGCGCAGGCCGAACTCGGCATCATCCCGAACGAGGCGGCCGAGGCGATCGCCGCCGCGGCGCGGCTCGACCTGCTCGACCGCAAGCGGATCGACGAGGGGTTCGCCCGCACCGGCCACACGATCGTGCCGCTGGTCTGGGAATTGGGCCGGGTGGTCGGCGAGCCGCATGGCGGCTGGGTGCATTGGGGCGCCACCACGCAGAACATCACCCAGACCGGCGACCTGCTGGTCTTGCGGCAAGCGCACCGCGTCTTCTTCCGCCTGATCGGCGATGCGCTGGCCGCCGCCGCCGATCTCGCCGACAAGGGCGCCGCGATGCCGATCGCCGGCCGTACCCACGGCCAGCACGCGCTGCCGGCGACCTTCGGCTTCAAGGTCGCGGTGTGGATCGACGAGTTGCTGCGCCATGTCGAGCGGCTGCGCGAGGCGGCGCCGCGGATTTTCGTCGCGATGCTGGGCGGCGGCGCCGGCACGTATGCGTCGCTCGGCAAAATGGGGCCGCCGGTGCAGCAGGGGATCGCCAAGCGGCTCGGCTTCGGCTCGATGCCGGTGCCGGCCCGCACAATCGGCGACCATCTCGCCGAGAACATCTGCCTTCTCGGCCTCTTGGCCGCGACATGCGGCAAGATCGCCCGCGAAATCTATACCTTGATGAAGACCGAGTTTGCCGAGGTCGAGGAGCCCGTGCCGCCCGGTACGGTCGGCAGCTCGACCATGCCGCAGAAGCGCAACCCCAAGCTCTGCCAGGACATCATCGCCGCCGCCGCCGAGGTGCGCAGCGTCGTCCCATTGGCGCTCGAGGCGATGTACACCGAGCACGAGGCCGACCGCACCACCAGCCTTATGATGGATTCGGCCGATGCGCGGGCTGCGATCGCGACCGGCGACATGCTGGCCCGGCTCGTCGAAGTGCTGCGCGGGCTGCGCCTCGACCCGGCGCGGATGCGCCGCAACCTCGATCTCGGCGGCGGGCTGATCATGGCAGAGGCGGTGATGCTCGAACTCGGCCGCACGATCGGGCGGCAGCACGCGCACGATGTCGTCTATGACGCGGCGCAGGCCGCCTTTACCGAGCAGCGGCCGTTTTCTGAATTGCTGGCTGCCGATTCGCGGGTGAGCGCGCATCTCGGCCCGGCGGCGATCGCCGCATTGCTCGATCCGACCGCCTATACCGGTCTGTGCGCCGAGATGGCGCACGATGGCGCCGGCCGGGCGCGCGCCGCCGCTCTTTCTATCGCTCGCGAATACCGGGAGACGTAGAAATTGCTACCCAAAATCTATCCATGGATTGATTGGAATTCTGGGCGGTTTAGGTAATGCACGTCGAGACCGGTTCAAACGCTCGTCGCGTTTATCTTTTTGCAGAGAATCGGAAGAACCTGTTTCAGGCCGATGATCTCCCTCTGAGGAACCAGGGATGGTCGATGACGCAATCCAGCGCAGCGCCGAGGAACTGCGCGATACAGCGGCGCGCCTAAGACAGCTGGCAAGCCAGACCCGGTCGGGCGATGCCCGCGCCGGCCTGCTTGATCTGGCCGATCGGTTCGAACTTCTCGCCGCGCGCCTCGATCTCGACCGCCCACGGCGATAAAGGAGGCCGGCATCCGGCACCGGCAGACATCTCCTGCTGCAAAGCGCGCAGGCGCTGACATAAGCGGGGAACATGCCTTTTCGCTTTCCCGGCCAAAACCGGGACGTGCCTATCCGCATTCAGGAAGTTGCAGCGGCCTTCGTCCGTTCGGATTTATCGAAAAGAGCTGGATCGGCGACGTACCGCGCCGGCGCAGCGAATCTTACACGCGCCCCCCTTCGCAGGTCAGCGGGTGTTCTGCTCGCCTCGCGCAAAATGCTCGGCGCGCGCCCGCTCGCGCCTGTGCTTCTTCGATTCGTGGTGGCCGATGGCGCAGCCGACGCCGGCGCCGACCACCCCATGATGCAGAAAGTGACCGGCCAATCCGCCGACCACCGCCCCCTTCAGGCAGCCGGCCTCCGCCTGGCCGGCCGGAGCGAGCGCCGCTCCGAGCAGAAATACTGCCGCAATGGCAACCGGTTTCATACGATCTCCTCCGTGTCGCGTGTTGCACCGTCGCGAATCGGGATGCGACCGGGTACCAACAGCCAAATCCGTGGGCGCGATCTTGTTGTCGCGCAAACGGCGGAGGAGCCGCGGCTTTCTATCCTGTTTCGGCTAAACCCTCTCCCGCACCGCGGGAGAGGGGGGACCGCTCGCATTTCGAGCGATGGGCGAGGGCAGGGCGCTCCGTGCCCCCTCACCCCAATCCTTCCCCCGGTGGGGGAGAGGGGGTAAGCCCCGGCTGGTGTCCCGAACCAGAAGTTCGATGGATCAGAGCGACCATTTTCGTCATACCGGCGAAGGCCGGTATCCACGCCTCAACCGCCAACCCGGCGGGCAGATGGGTCCCGGCCTTCGCCGGGACGACGGTGCTGCGAATTTCGGAGTCAGGACCCGAGCTAAAAGTCACCGATTCGGCGGGTCTCGAAACTGGCGGTCCGCACCACCGCCCGGTCGTACAGTCGAACCAGTTCGAGATTGACGTAATAGAGCGGTCCGATCCCGGCATAGGTGCTGGCCAGCACGAACTGGCCATCGTTGAACCGGGCAATATCCTTCAGCCGGTTCGACAGGATGAACTCGCCGCCATCGGTCGCAATCATCGCGTGGGACAGCCGGATTTCGGGAACCCGGTAGCCCTCCTGGGTCAGTCGTCCGGCGAGGTGCTCGGTCAACAGCCGCCCGAAGGTCGATGTATGCAGCAGCTTTGGGCTGTGCAGGTCGGCGGCACTGGCGACGAGAACGGTCGTTGAGGGTGGGTGGTGCGGCAGACCTGCCATCAGTCGATCGACCGCCAGCGCCGCCTGCGGCGTCAGGGTCAGCGGGACCGGCGGCGGAACGGGCGGCAGCGGCGCGCAACCGGAAATGCCGGCGGCGAAGAGAACAAGCAAGGCAAACAGGGACCGCATGGTGCGCTCCTCACGGATCATCGCGTAAACTTCGCGCGGGGGGCGCGAAAGCCGAGGGCAGGAAGGCGGAACGCCGGGGCAGGCTGGTGTTATCGGCAGCATCCGAACACCGAAAGTTGCTGATTATGTTATTATCTTCAACCTCGCGGCACCACAACAAATTAATCCAAACCGGTTTCCGTCGCCGGCCGGATCGGCCGGGCAAGGCCGGTGGGGCGGCTGGTCGGCGGATGCGGTGTTGTTGCTCGTTGCAACCGTCGCGGCGGCGACGCACTTTGAGAGGCGCGCAGCAGACGGACGATGGAAAACCGATGACGAGCGACGACAGCGGCTGGGTCAGGGCGGCGGGGCGCGGCGAACTGGCGCCGGGCGACGTGCTGGGGGTGGCGGTCGGCGGCCTTGACATTGCGATATACGATATCGATGGCCGGCTCTACGCCACCGACAACGTCTGCACCCATGCCTATGCGCGGCTGTCGGACGGCTGGCTCGACCGCGACGAGATCGAATGCCCGCTGCACGCCGGCCGCTTCGACGTAGCGACCGGCAAGGCGGTGGCGCCGCCCTGCACCGAGGACCTCAAGACTTATCCGGTGCGAATCGTCGGCGACGAG
>DASUKH010000206.1:0-4499 GCA_036278835.1 Allostellaceae bacterium | reverse complement strand
GGTGGAGCCCGAGGTGTAGGGCTGCTCCGCGATATCGGCGGGTCCGGGGACGAAGGAGTCGAACGGACCGGGATCGACGAACGCCGCATAACCGTCGGCGCCCGCCGCGTCGAACACCACCGCCCGCGTGTCGCCGGCCAGAAGACGCTTGAGATCGGCATCGCAGAACACCGCCTTCGCGCCGGCATCGGCGACGATGAAGCGCACCTGGTCCGCCGGCAGCTTGGCGTTGATCATCACCGGCACGCAGCCGGCGCGCATCGCACCAAACAGCACTTCGAGAAACTCGACCCGGTTGAGCGCCAGGATTCCGACGCGGTCGCCGGCGCCCAAGCCGGTGCGGCGCAGGCCGCGGGCGAGCGCGTCGCACGCGGCATTCAACTCACCGAAGCTGATCTCGCGCGCCCGGTCGGGACGGTAGAGATCGACGACGGCGATGCGGTCGGCCTCGCGATGAGCCGCGAACACGTCACCGAGATTTCGGGTCGGCGGGCTCATCGCCGGTGTTTGTCATGCCCGGGCTTGACCCAAGGCTGTTCGGTTCGAACCCATTCACCCACTTCGATAGGGGTCGGGAAGGGCTTTCGCCCTCCCCGCCCTCCGAACCGTACGTGCGGTTTTCTCGCATACGGCTCTCCAGTCGGCGGTTTCCTCATCGGGAGTGTCTCGCGGCAAGCCAGGCCGTGTGAAGGGCGAACAGCCCGGCTTGAGCGAAGAAGGCATTGGGCCAGCGTTGATGGTCGGCCAAGGTTCGTCCGCTGCCGGGCCGCCGCGCCTGCTTGCGCAGGACGGCGCGCAGCCGTCGGCGGACGAACTTGTCGATACGCACGAAGGTGCCGGGATGGGCGTGTTTGAAGTAGCCGAACCAGCCCCGCAGGACCGGGCCGAGATCGGCGACGATGCGCGCGAGGCTCTGTCCCCGCGTCCGCCGCGTCTTCGCCCGGATGCTGTCCTTGAGGCGAATGAGGCTCTTCTTGCGGACAAACCGCCGGCCGGCTTCGAACCGGTAGCCGAGGAAGTCGAGGCCTTCCCCCGGCTGCCGGCAGTCGCCGACCCGCGTCTTATCCGGATGCAGACGGAGGCCGTTCTCCGCCGTCCAGGCGCGGATCAGCGCCAGGGCGGCGTCGGCCGCTTCGCGGCCGTCGCACAGCACCACGAAGTCGTCCGCGTAGCGCACCATCCGATAGCCGTGCGCCGCCATGCGTTCATCCAGCGGGTGCAGGTAGATGTTGGCCAGCAGCGGACTGATCACCGCGCCTTGCGGCGTGCCCGACGCCGGCGTCCATCGTTCCATCCCCCGCAGGATGTCCTGCCCGAGCCAGCCGCGGATGAGATCGAGGACGCGGCCATCGCTGATGCGCTCCTCGACCCGCTCCATCAGCCGGTCGTGCGGGATGCTGTCGAAGTAGCTCTCGAGATCGGCATCGATCACGTACGTGAAGCCGGCCCCGATCAGGCCATCCACCTCGCGCAGCGCGTCATGGCAGCCGCGTCCCGGCCGGAAGCCGTAGCTCGCCGGCCGGAACATGGCCTCGAAGATCGGTTCGAGGACGAGCTTCGCCGCCGTCTGGACGATGCGGTCCTTAACCACCGGGATGCCCAGCGGCCGCGTCCGGCCATCGCCCTTCGGAATCTCCACCCGCCTGACCGGCTGCGGACAGTACGTGCCCGCCCGCAACGCCGTCGCCAGCTCGGCCAGGTAGACTTCCGGCCGCGCCGCGAACCGTTCGATGCTCACGCCATCCACCCCGGCCGCGCCGCGGTTGGCCCGGACACGCGCCCAGGCCGCCGCCAGCGTTGCCGGCGCGTACACCTTGTCCATCAGGCTGTACCACTTCCCTCCTTTGACGCCGTTCTCCAGCGCCGACACCATGCGCTCCGTCCAAACCGAGGCTTCCGCCCAGGACCAGTCGCGTGGTCCGCCGGCGTCTGCGCCACGTTTAGCCTCGCCGGCACTGCCGGCGCTCTCTTGCCGCGCTCCGGACATCGCGTCTCCGCCTTCCTGCCTCCCTTCCCTAAGCCCGGCTTTGCTCTCCGCGCCTCCCGCGGGTCCCGCCGCTCGCGCGTCGGGCCGCTGCGGTACTATGAAGGCTCTGACTTCTGCCGGCCTCGCACACCGCCGGCAGATATCCCCGCTTACCCGCTCTGCCTTCCGGGCATCCCGCCCCCAACCACACGATGCACCCGAACGCCGCTTTCCCAGTCACCTCAGCGCGTCCGGCCGGCCCTCGCGCGAGGACCCGGGCTTCGCCATCCATGAGCAGGCTCGCCGTCGCATCCCGCCGAATCGGGTTCGTCATCCTGCGGGCTGTCCGTTCGCCTCCGGTTGCTCTCCACCCCGCCTCGCGGCGACGCAGTTACCTTCGGCTACATGTGTCGTGACCTCACATCGTAGGGACTCCCACCTTGCTGACAAAGCGTCCTCACGGGCGCACTCATGGCCCGCATTATGCGGGCCATCCACGTTTTTCTTTGTTTTGGCCAATCTAAAACAGGAAAACACGTGGATGGCCCGGACAAGCCGGGCCATGACGGAGTTTTGAATATTCGTATCCCACGAGGCGTTGAACATCGCGAAGACGGCGGAAGACCCACGGGTCAAGCTCCCGGGTGACGCAAAGTGGCGTGAAAGGAATGTCCTCACGGCTCGATGATAATCTTACCGATCACTTCGCGGTCGCGGAGCTGGCGCACGCCCTCGCGGGTTTCTTTCAGCGGCAGCACCGTGTCGATCACCGGCTTCAGCCTGCCCTCGCCGATCATCTTCATCAGCGTCTCGAGATCGCCCGGCGCCCAGCTATTGGAGCCGAGGATCTTGAGCTCGAAGGTCCAGACATAGCGGATGTCGGTCTTCGGATCGTAGCCCGCGGTCGCACCGCAGGTCAGCAGCTTGCCGCCCCGCTTCAGCGCCTTGAACGAGTTTACCCAAGTGTCGCCGCCGGTGAAGTTGATCACCACATCGACCCCGCCGGTATAGCGCCGGCGATGCGGCTTGTCGTAGAGCCGGTAGACCTCCTTCACGAAATCGGTGGTGGTGTAGTTGATCACATGGTCGGCGCCCCACGACTTGAGCGCCTTGAGCTTGTCCTCGGTCGAGCCGCAGGCGACCACATCGCAGCCGATCATCTTCGACAGCAGCACGCAGCACGAACCGACGCCGCCGCTGGCGCCAAGGATCAGCACCTTCTCTCCGCCTTTGAGGCCGCCGTTGGTGAACATCATGCGATGCGCGGTGCCATAGGCGACCGGCAGCGACGCCGCCTGGGCGAAGCTGACGCCGTCCGGGATGCGCAGCAGCCGGCTGGCATCGGCGACGCACAGCTCGGCGGTGCCGCCGTGCACAGTCTCGCCCATCAGGCCGCGGCTGGGATCGACCGGATCGAGCGGATTGATCAGCACCCGGTCGCCCTTCTTCCAGCCGCTCACGCCCGGGCCGATCTCGGCCACCTCGCCGGCAATGTCGATGCCGATGATCATCGGCAGCGGCAGCTTGATGCCCGGCATGCCCTTGCAGGTGAACACGTCGTGATAGTTGAGCGAGGTCGCGCGCACGCGCACCACCACCTGCCCGTCGCCGGCCTTGGGATCGGGAAAGTCCGTCTCATAGGTCAGCTTGTCGATGTCTCCCTGCTCGTAGAGACAGACGGCGCGCATCGGAACTCTCCTTCAAAGCGAATAAGGCGAAGCGGAACGCGGGAATGGCGCGACGACGGCCGGCGGCGCGCCGCGGCGGGATTGTCGCGATCAGAGGCGCGGCGTCAAGCCTCGACCGACCAGAGCTTGTTTACATTGGGGCCGAGCTTGTGCGTGTTCCCGCCATAGACATGGACCGAGATCGCGGGACGAGTGCCCGGATTGTGCATGGCGTGGATATTCGGCGCATCGACCGGCAGATGCGTGGCCATGCCGGCGCGATGCTCCAGCATCGTGCTCGGAATCGCGCGCGTCTCCTCCGGGTCGTCGCTCGCCGGCAGGAAGTGGTGTTCCTCGATCATGCCTTCGTAGACTCCGAAAGCGCACCAGGTCGCATGGTCATGAATCGGAGAAGTGAAGCCAGGAGGCCAAACCATTGCCACCACGGAAAACCGGTCGGTCGGACAGGCGAAGATGCAATGGCGGCCATAGCTGCCGGGCGGCGCAACGCGCTGTTCGGGCGCGAGCAATGCCGGATTGGCGAGCAGGCCCGGCAGGTGGCGCGCCGCAAGCCGCGGTGCCCACTGATCGGAAACGCCATCCAGCACCCGGCCGATCTCGCGGCAGAATTCGGCCAGCGGCATTCCCGGCAGCACGGGATAGAGCCGTGAATTCGAGGAGCTTTCCGTCCGATACGACATGTGCCGAGGTCCCCGCACGCGACGGCCCAACAGCCGCCGATGGGAACCAGTGTACGCGTCCGGTGATGAATTTCTTTGCGAAATTTGCTCCAATCAAACCAGTTGTGATATATTTATTCTGTAAATTCCGATTTTATAGAAAATTCCTCGCTATGGACACGATCG
>DASUKH010000205.1:0-9161 GCA_036278835.1 Allostellaceae bacterium | reverse complement strand
CCTCAACGTGGTGGCGGCGGGGCTGATCGTCGGTTGTCTCTACGGGCTGATGTGCATCGGCCTCGGGCTGATCTTCGGGATCATGAAGGTCGTCAATTTCGCCCAGGGCGAATTGCTGATGCTCGGCATGTACGTCAGCTTTTATCTCGTCGGCGGGTTCGCGGCAGCGCATGTGCTCGGCCCCTATGCGGCACCGTTCGTCGCGGCCCTGATCGCCGGGCCCGTTCTGTTCGGCGGCGGCGCGCTGCTGCACCGTTTCGTGCTGCGCTACGTGTCCGGGATGTCGACCGCCACCCGGCTCGATGAAGGCGGCTATGGCCAGCTGATCGTCACCCTCGGCATTTCGCTGATCCTGCAGAACGCCGGGCTGATCATCTTCGGCTCGACCCCGAAGAGCGTGCTGACCCCGCTGTCGGCGCGCGCCTTCATCATCGGCCCGTTCGCCGGCGACACGATGGTATTCCTGAACCAGGCGCGGGTCTTCGCCTGCGTCGTGGCGATTCTGGTGGCGATCGCCCTCTATCTGCTGATGGAGCGCACCCGGCTCGGCAAGGCGCTGCGCGCCGCCGCCGACAACCCGGTGGCGGCGACCTATATGGGCATCGATGTCGACCGCGCCTATCGCATCGCCTTCGGCCTCGGCTCGGCGATCACCGCGATCGCCGGCGGGCTGATGGCAACCTACCTGGCTTTCACCCCGTTCGTCGGGTTCGATTACGTCATCATCATGTATTCGGGGGTGGTGCTGGGCGGCATGGGGTCGATCCTCGGCGCCTTCTGGGGCGGCCTGATCGTCGGGTTCGTGCAGCAGGGTTCGTCGCTGTTCCTGTCGCCGCAATTGCAGGACGCCGCGATTTTCGTCGTCTTCCTGCTGATCGTCGGGCTGCGCCCGCAGGGTCTGTTTGGCCGCTCGGCGGAACGCGCGTGAAATGCCGCGCGGTGCTTCGAGACGCGCTTCGGCTGTGCCGAACGCTCCTCAGCATGAGGATCCCGGTTTGATACAGATGGCAAAGAAACTCATCCTGAGGAGCGCCCGCAGGGCGCGTCTCGAAGGATGAGGGTCGGCGGCGCGGAGCGGCTGCGGCGGGATGTCATTGCGCTGGCGATCGTCACGATCGCCTATGCCGTGCTCGCCGTCTCGGTGCACAACGCCTATTACCAGCTGATGCTGGCCCTGGTGCCGATCTGGGCGGTGCTGGGCCTTGGCTGGAACCTCTTGTCGGGGATGAGCGGGCTGGTCTCGTTCGGGCACGCCTCGTTCTTCGGCATCGGCGCCTACACGGTGACCCTGGCGCTCGTTTATCTCGGCCTGACGCCGTGGATCGGCATTCCGCTCGGCATGGCGCTCGGCGCGGTCGCTGCGGTGCTGATCGGGCTGCCGACCTTTCGGCTGCGCGGCCATTATTTCGCGCTGGCGATGCTGGCCTACCCGCTTGCCATCCTTTACGTCTTGCAATGGCTCGGCTTCCAGGAAGTGCCGCTGCCGATGCACCGGGAGCACCCGGCGGTGTTCCTGCAATTCGTTCACCCGGTCTATATGACCCTGGTGGCGCTCGGCCTGTTCGTGCTGGCGATGCTGGCCGGCATGCTGGTCGAGAACACCCGCTTCGGGCTGGCGCTGTTGGCGATCCGCCAGAACGAGCTGGCGGCCGAGGCGGCGGGCCTCAACACCTGGCGCTGGAAGATGCGCGCGATCGTCGCCAGCGGCGCGATCTCGGCGGCGGCGGGCGGGCTTTACGCCTGCGTGCTGCTGGTGGTGACGCCGGATTCGGTGTTCGGGGTGCTGGTTTCGGCGCAGGCGCTGATCGTCGCCCTGTTTGGCGGCGTCGCGACCGTATGGGGGCCGGCGATCGGCGCGGCCATCCTGATCCCGCTGGCCGAGACGCTGAACGGCAAGCTCGGCAACATCATCCCCGGGATTCAGGGGGTGGTGTACGGCTGCGCGATCATCAGGATCATGCTGGCGGCGCCGGAAGGGCTGTTCTGGGAGTTCCGCGACCGCTTCTTCCGCCGCTCCAAGCCGGTGCCGGTCATCAAGGAGCGGCCGGCCGCGCTGACGGTGCCGCCGGCCGAGGGGACGCTGCTCGAAGTCCGCGGCATCTCGAAAACCTTCGGCGGGCTGCACGCGGTCGAGGATGTCGGGTTCAGCGTCGCCGCCGGCGAGATTCTCGGCATCATCGGTCCCAACGGCGCCGGCAAGACGACGCTGTTCAACCTGCTGAACGGCATCCTGCCGGCCGATTCCGGCAGCGCGATATTGGCCGGGCGGCAGTTGCGCGGTCTCCGCGTCCACCAGATCGCGCGGCTCGGGGTCGGGCGTACGTTTCAAGTGGTGCGCAGCTTCCCCCGTCTCTCATTGCTCGACAACGTGATCGTCGGCGGTTATGGCGCGGGCTTCGCCGACCATCAGGCGGCTGCCGCCGCCGAGGCGGCGCTGGAGGCGGTCGGTCTCGCCGATCGCGCCGCACAGACCGCCGACTCGCTAACCAACAAGGAATTGCGCCTGATGGAACTGGCGCGGGCGCTGGCCGGAAGGCCGCGCCTCATGCTGCTCGACGAAACGCTGGCGGGGCTCGGCCGCGAGGAATGCGACGACGTGCTGCGGGTCCTGCGGGCGCTGCGCGACGCCGGCATGACGATCGTCATTATCGAGCACACGATGCACGCGATGCTGCGCCTCGCCGACCGCTTCCTGGTGCTCGACCACGGAAGAGTCCTGGCCGAAGGGGCGCCGCAGCTTGTGATCGAGAACCCGGCTGTGATCGAGGCGTATCTCGGTTCGAAATTCCTCGCCGCCCGCCAGGTCGCCGCGACCAATGTCTGACGCCGCGCCGGAGACGATGCTCGAGGTGCGCGACCTGTCGGTCTCGTATGGCGGGCTGAAGGCGCTGCAGGGCGTCTCGCTGAGCGTCGCGCCGGGGCAGTTCGTCACCGTTGTCGGGCCGAACGGGGCCGGCAAGACCACCCTCTTCAAGACGATCTGCGGCGTCGTGCCGCCCGATTCCGGCAGCGTGTCGTGGGACGGCGCGCCGCTGTTGCGACGGCCCGCTTCGGCGCGCGCCCATCTCGGCATCGCGCATGTTCCCGAGGGCCGGCAGGTGTTCCGCACCCTGACGGTGCGTGAGAACCTCGAGATGGGCGCCTATCCGCCGGCCGGGCGGGCGCACTGGGTGCACACGCTGGACCGCGTCCATACGCTTTTTCCGATCCTCGCGGAGCGCGCCGACCAGCTCGCCGGTACGTTGTCGGGCGGCGAACAGCAGATGCTGGCGATCGGGCGTGGGCTTGCCTCGGCGCCGCGCCTCCTGATGCTCGACGAGCCGTCGATGGGGCTGGCGCCGGCGGTGGCGGAGACGATTTTCGACCGTATCTCGCAGATCCACAAGGAGGACCGGCTCGCCGTGCTGCTCGTCGAGCAGCGGGTGGCGGAGGCGCTCGAATTGTCCGACCAGGGTTATGTGCTGGAAACCGGCCGGGTGGTGTTGCAAGGCCCGTACCAGACGCTGCTTGCGGACGATCGCGTCAGGCGTTCTTATCTGGGCATGGGTGAAGACTGAAACGCGAAAGGGATATGCGATGACAGAAAAGATCGGACGGCGCACCGCGCTCGGGCTTCTCGGCGGAGCGGCACTCGCCGGCACCACAGCCGGAAGAGCCCGCGCGCAGGCGCCGAGCGAAATCGAGATCGCGATGCTGGTGCCGCTGTCCGGCCCGTGGGCGCAGCAGGGCGAATTGGAAAAGCTCGGCGCCGAGCTGGCGATCGACGACATCAACAAGGCCGGCGGCATCAAGGCACTTGGCGGCGCCAAACTGAAGCTGCTGTCGCTCGATACCGGCACCAGCGCCGAGACCGCGAAAAATGCCGCGCAACGGATGCTGGCGCAGCATCCGGGCATGGTCGGCGGGTTTGGCTGCTGGCTCTCGACGTTTACTTTGGCCGCGACCGAGGTGACCGAGCGCGCCAGCCTGCCGTGGCTGACCCTGTCCTATTCGGATGCGATCACCGACCGCGGCTTTCATTACGTCTTTCAGACGGCGCCGACCGCGATCACCCAGGCCGAGCAGATCGTGCCGTTCCTGTTGAAGCTGGCGGTCGGGGCGACGCACAAACGGCCGCAGAAGATCGCGATCATCGGCGACAACACCGCCGCCTCGGTCAGCTTCCTGAAGCCGATCAAGGACCACATCCTGAAACAGGAAAAGCTGACCGCGGTGGTGGACAAGATCTACACCCCGCCCTTGGCGAACGCGAGCACCCTGGTCCAGCCGGTGCGCGCCGCCCGGCCCGATTTCGTCATGCTGCTGTCGACCAATACCGGCGACGACAAGCTGCTGGTCGATACCTTCGCCGAATACGGCATGCCGGCGAGCAAGCTGGCGCTGGTCGGCAATGGCGGCCATTGGGCCACGCCGGAACTGTTGCAGGCTGCCGGCGCCAACATCCTGCAGGACGTCATGGTCGGCCTTGCCAACTGGCCCGGCAAGGAACTGGAAGGCTTGTCCGAGCGCTACACCAAGACCACCGGCAAGCCGTGGTTCGGGCACAACGAAATCTTCGCGTATTCCCATGTCCAGATCCTGGCCTGGGCGCTCAACAAGGCCGGCGTTGCCGACCGCAAAAAGGTCGCCGACGCGATCCGCACGATGAACATCACCAACGGCCCGGCGATTTATTTCCCCGGCCATCATCTGCAGTTCGACAGCAAGGGGCGGCGGGTCGACGCCGAACTGGTCATCGTGCAATGGCAGAACGGCAAGCCGGTCACCGTCTTTCCACAAAAGATGGCGTCGGCCAAGGCGATGTGGCCGACCTGACCGCGGCCGATCAGAAACGGCCGCGATAGGGCGGGATGCCGGGATCGGGCAGATACAGCCCGGCCGGCTTCTCGCCGGTCTGATAGAACACGTCGATCGGGATGCCGCCGCGCGGGTTCCAAGAGCCGGCAATGCGCAGCCAGCGCGGCGCCGCCGCCGCGACGAGGCGGCGCGCGATCAGCACCGTACAGTCCTCATGAAACGCGCCGTGGTTGCGGAACGCGCCGAGAAACAATTTCAGCGACTTGCTCTCGACAAGCCGCTCGTCCGGCACATAGTCGATGACGAAATGCGCGAAATCCGGCTGGCCGGTTATCGGGCACAGGCAGGTGAATTCCGGGCAGGTGAAGCGCGCTGCATAAAGCCGGCCGGGATGCGGGTTAGGCACCGTATCAAGCGCCGCCACGTCCGGCGAGGCGGGCAGGGCGGCGGGGTGTCCGAGCACCGGATCAGCCATGACGGGTCCTCAAAGTAATCGCAGTTCCAGCGAAAGCCGGGACCCATCGATCTGCAGTCGGGTTGCCGGAACAATGGGTCCCGGCTTTCGCCGGAACTGCGGTTTTATCTGCGTGGCAGATCATGCCGCATAGCCTAAAGGGAACCAGATGCCGCGAACCGTCACATCGCCCATGTTCGGGCGGACATGACCCTGATCAATGTTCCGAATGTCTATGTTTTCAACGCACGAAATAATCTTTGGAAGCTCGTTGCCCGAGAAAACACGTTCTTTTATCAGGCTGAATGCATCTTCAGCTGTCCAAGCGGTTACGCCGCATCCCAAGTTCAGCGGTGTTGGGGCCGGAAACCGCTCAAAGCTTGTCCAATAACGCTTCAGCATGATCCGACCTCAAACTCGGCGAGCCGGCCCGCCCGGATCGCGGCGCGCAAGGACGCCGTCAGGTCGGCGTAGTAGGTCAGGTTGTGTTGGGTCAGCAGCATGGCCCCGAGTATCTCACCGGCCTTGGTCAGATGATGTAGATACGCCCGGCCAAAGCCGGTGCAAGCCGGGCAGCAGCATTCGGGGTCGAGCGGCGCCGGGTCGTCGGCGTGGCGAGCGTTGCGCAGGTTGAGCGTGCCGGCGCGGGTGAAGGCCTGCGCGGTACGGCCGGAGCGGGTCGGCAGCACGCAATCGAACAGATCGATCCCGCGGCGGACCGCGCCGATGATGTCGGACGGCTTGCCGACCCCCATCAGGTAGCGCGGCCGGTCCGTGGGCAGGCGCGGCGCGCTCGCCTCGACCATAGCGAATGTGGTCTCCTGGCCCTCGCCGATCGCCAGCCCGCCGATCGCGTAGCCGTCGAACCCGATCTCGACCAGCCGGCTCGCCGAGCGAAGGCGCAAATCCTCGTACACGCCGCCCTGGACGATGCCGAAAATGCCGTGGCCCGGCCGCTCGACGAAAGCCTCGCGCGAGCGCGCCGCCCAGCGCATCGACAATTCCATCGAGGCCTCGACCGCCTCGGATGATGCCGGGAACGGGGTGCACTCGTCGAACGCCATCGTGATGTCGGCGCCGAGCAGGCGCTGGATGTCGACCGAGCGCTCCGGGGTCAGCAAATGCCGGCTGCCGTCGAGATGCGAGCGGAACGCGACCCCTTCTTCGGTAATCTTGCGCAGCGCCGCCAGCGACATGACCTGAAACCCGCCGGAATCCGTCAGGATCGCGTGCGGCCAGTTCATAAACCGGTGCAGCCCGCCCAATGCCGCGATGCGCTCGGCGCCGGGGCGCAGCATCAGGTGATAGGTGTTGCCGAGGACGATTCGCGCGCCGGTCGCGGCCACCGCCTCCGGGGTCATTGCCTTGACCGTCGCGGCAGTGCCGACCGGCATGAAAGTGGGGGTCTCGACCGTGCCGTGCGCGGTCTGGAGCCGCCCGAGCCGGGCGGCGCCATCGCGCGCCAGAATGTCGAAGCCGACGCTCATGGGGATGGAGGGATTCCGTAGGGTGGGCTGAGCGCAGCGAAGCCCACCAGGGCCAGGGCGGGCCGCCGATGATGGGCTTCGCTCCGCTCAGCCCATCCTACGATGGTCGGGGGTGTTCTCACGGTCGCCGCTCGATCAGGCAGGCATCGCCGTAGGAGAAGAAGCGGTAGCGCTCGGCCACCGCGTGGGCGTAGGCCGTCTTGATGCGGTCAAGGCCGGCCAGGGCGGCGACCAGCATCAAGAGGGTCGAGCGCGGCAGGTGGAAATTGGTCAGCAACAGGTCGATCGCGCGGAACCGGTAGCCCGGCAAAATGAACAGCCGCGTCTCGCCGCGGAACTCGCGGATCGTGCCCGCCGCGTCGGCGGCGCTTTCGAGGAGGCGCAGGCTGGTCGTGCCGACCGCGACGATGCGGCCGCCGCGCCCGCGCGCCTCGTTGATGCGGGCGGCGGTGGCGGCATCGATCGTGCCCCATTCGGCGTGCATCGGATGATGCTCCGGCGCGTCGATCTTTACCGGCAGAAAGGTGCCCGGCCCGACATGCAGGGTCAGGGTGGCGCATCCGATGCCGCGCGCTTCCATTGCGTCGATGAGCGCCGGGGTGAAGTGCAGCCCGGCGGTCGGCGCAGCTACGGCGCCTTCCCGGCGCGCGAACATCGTCTGGTAATCGCGCCGGTCGCCGGGGTCGCCGCCCGGCGGCCGCTTGATATAGGGCGGCAGCGGCATCGCGCCGTGCCGCTCAAGGGCGGCGCGCGTTCCCGCCTCGTCGAGCGCGAAGCGCAGCAGCACCTCGCCGTCCGGCTCCTTGCCGGTCACCTCGGCGACGAAACCGGTGGCGAATTCGATAAGGTCGCCCGGCTTGAGCCGCCGCGCACCCTTTGCATAAGCACGCCATGACCCGCCGCCAAGGTTGCGCGCCAAGGTAACCTCGACCCGCGCCTCGCCGCGCCGGCCGTCGAGCCGCGCCGGGATCACCTTGGTGTCATTGCACACCAGCAGGTCGCCCGGCCGCAGCAACCCCGGCAGGTCGGCGATATGGCGGTCGAGCAGCCCCCCGTCGCGCGGCAGCACCAAGAGCCGCGCGCTTTCGCGCGGCTCGACCGGATGATCGGCGATCAATTCGCGCGGCAGGTCGAACGCGAAATCCTCGGTGCGCAGGGCCATGCGCCGATAAACCCGCACCGCCTCGCGCCGTCAATGAGGCAAAGCGGCGGCGGCCGGCGCGACCGCCTACTCCGCGGCTGCCTTTGCCTTTTCGGGGAGCGGCGCGGTGCCGGTCCAGGGGTGCTCGGCGACGTCGAACAGCACGCCTTCGGGGCCATACATCTTCACTTCGAACCCACCGGTAAAATCGGGCCGGGTCTGGTCCATGTAGTGCCGGCCGCCCAGCGCCTCGACCTTTTTTGCGGCGGCTTCGGTGTCCTCGACCAGGATACCCATATGATGCAGCCCGGTATAATCCATCCCCTTGCCGATCTGGTCGCTGTGGAACTTGAGGATCGCCAGATCGATCGTGCCGTCGCTCAAATGCCAGCCATAGGCGAGCGGCCCGTCGCTCTTGCGAACCTCCTTGAAGTCGAAGGCCTGTTTATAGAACTCGGCCATCCGGTCGGGGTCTTTGCAGGCGATCGCGAGATGCCGCAATTTGGCCATGGCGCGCCCCTACTCAGCCGCTGCCTTGACGGGCGCGGGCAGCGGCTCTGCGCCGGCCCAGCCGTGCTCGGCGATGTCGAACAGGATGCCCTCGGGGCCGTAGAATTTCTTCTCGAAATAGCCGGCCTGATGACCGTCCTGGCCCTGATCGATGTAATGGCGGGCGCCGAGGCTCTCGAGTTTCTGCGAGAATTCGTCGACGTCTTCGACCATCACGCCGAAATGATGGATGCCGCGGTAATCCATGCCCTTGCCGAGCTGGTCGGTCTTGAATTTGAGGATCGCCATGTTCAGCGTGCCGTCGCTGAGGAACACGCCGTCCGCCAGGACGCCGTTGGGCCGACCGACCTCGACGAAATCGAACGCCTTCTTGTAGAACTCGGCCATCGCCTCGGGATCCTCGGCGGCAATCGCGATGTGGCGCAGTTTGGGCATGGAGCTTCCTCCCATCGGAAATCGTGCCTTTCTAGCACAGCCGGCGGATCATGCCGAGCCGCGCGATGGTGGCGTGAGCGGAATGGCGGCGAGCAGGCGGGCGAGGTTCTTGCCGACCCGCGCCAAGGCTTCGTCGCGGCCGAACAGGCCGAACCGGTCGAATTCCGGCAACTCGCGGCCGTTCCATGTGAAGCATGAGACGCAGGCGAGCGTCGCCGGGTCGGGCATGTCTTCCGGCCGGTGCGGCCACAGGAAAAGCGCAAGGTCCTTGCCCGGCAGATAGGGGTGCACCCCGAGCGGGCGCAATTCGGCCAGGGCTGCGACGAGCCCCGTTTCT
>DASUKH010000204.1:0-9294 GCA_036278835.1 Allostellaceae bacterium | reverse complement strand
GACACCTTAATCGATGGTACCGATCTATTGGACATCTCCGGTACTCCCAAGAAACTTGCTATCGAGCTAATGGCAACGGCGCTGCAGCGAGGAAATCCGAGGATCTACCAATTACTATGGTCAAAACGGTATAAAGAAGACGAGCTACCGCAGATTGGGAAAGATCGCTTTGAATATCTGGACCTGACGGTTTTGCCGTCTACGAGTGCTCTTCGGCGTTCGTACGTCGCCAAAAGCACGTTGGTTACCGGCATAAGTGTAACGGTTGTGACTGTTGCCGCTGGATATATCCTATCTCGATGGATCCCGAGTTTGGCATTCCTAAACGATGTTCTAGTCGCGATGAGCGTGGTCGCGGGCTTTGCCGCGCTTTATCTTGCTGTCAGAGCGTCCTCGTAACTCAGTGAGTAGGATGTGGCGATGTACCGCATCGGCATTGATGTTGGCGGCACCTTCACCGATCTGGTCGCGATCGACGCGGGCGGGTTGACGACGCTTGCCAAGGTGCCCTCGACCCCGGCGGACCCATCGCTGGGCGTCCTCGACGGACTGGCACTGCTCGCGGAGCGGCTCGGGATCGAGCGCGCCACCCTCCTCGCGCAGACCGACCGGATCGTGCACGGCACGACGGTGGCGACCAACGCGCTCCTCGAACGCAAGGGGGCGAGGCTTGGCCTCCTCACCACCGAGGGCCACCGCGACGTCATCGAGATGCGCGAGGGCCTCAAGGACGACCGCTACAATTTGCGCCTGCCGCCGCCCGAACAGCTGGTGCCGCGGCGGCTGCGGCTCGGCGTGCGCGAGCGGTTGCGCGCCGACGGGCGGGTCGAGATGCCGCTCGATCCGGAGTCGCTCGACCGGGCGATCGCGACGTTGCGGCGGGAGCGGGTCGAGGCGGTGGCGGTTTGCTATCTGCACGCGTGGCGCGATGCGCGCCATGAGCAGGCGACGCGAGAGGCGCTCAACCGTGCCCTGCCCGATATCTACGTCTCGGTGTCGTCCGAGGTGTTGCCGCAGATCAAGGAGTACGAGCGGGTCTCGACGACGGTCGTCAACGCCTATGTCGGGCCGGCTCTGTCGCGCTATCTGACGCGGCTCGAGCGGGCGCTCGCCGATTCCGGCTACCAGGGCCCCACCCTGATCATCCAGTCGCATGGCGGGGTGGCGCCAATCGCCGATTCCGGGCGCCTCGCCGCCGGCGGCGTGCTGTCCGGCCCGGCCGGCGGAGTCGCCGGCAGCGTCCATGCGGCCCGCCTCGTCGGTGCGCCGAACCTGATCCCGTTCGACATGGGGGGCACCTCGACCGACATCAGCCTGATCGTCGAGGGCGAGGCGGCCCTGGCGGCGAACCGGCAGGTCGGCGGCCACCGGATCGCCCTCAACTCGCTCGATATCGTCAGCATCGGCGCCGGCGGCGGCTCGATCGCGCGGGTCGATGCCGGCGGAATCTTACGGGTCGGGCCGGAAAGCGCCGGCGCGGCGCCGGGTCCCGCCTGCTACAGCCAGGGCGGCACGGCGGCGACGGTGACCGACGCCAACCTCGTGCTCGGCTATCTCGATCCCGACAATTTCCTCGGCGGCGAGCGGCGGCTCGATCCCGAGGCGGCCGGGCGGGCGGTGGACGCCGTCGCCGCCGCCCTCGGTATCGACCGGGTCGCAGCGGCGCGCGGCATCCACCGGGTGGTCAATACGAATACGGCCGAGGGGGTCAGGCTCGTCTCGGTGCGGCGCGGCGTCGATCCGCGCCGCTTCGCGCTGTTCGCGTTCGGCGGCGCCGCCGGATTGCACGCCACCGACATCGCCCGCCAGCTCGACCTCACCCGCGTCATTGTGCCGCGGGTCGCAGCGGTGCTGTCGGCGTGGGGGATGCTGGCAACCGATCTGCGCTTCGAGGTGTCGAAGAGCCATGTCGGCGACGCGCGGGCGCTCGACGGCGCTGCCGTCAAGCAGCTGTTCGCCGGGATGGAGGCCGAGGGGATGCACCGGCTGCGCGCCTCTTTTCCCGGGCCGGCCCGGATCGGCCGCTCGGTCGATATGCGCTATGGCGAGCAGGTGTTTGAGATCGCGGTGCCGCTCGACGACGTCGATTGGAGCGTCGCCGACCCGCTGCCGCAGATCGTCGATCGCTTTCACCGCCGCCACGAGGCGCTCTACACCTACTCGATGCCGGACCAGGAGAGTGTCCTGGTCAACGCCCGGGTTGCGGTGTCAGGCATCCTCGAAGAGCTGCCGCGCGAACCGGAGCTGCCGGCGGCGCCGCCGGCCGCGCCGTTCAGCGAGCGGCGGATCTTTCTCGACGACTGGGCAACCGTTCCGGTCTATCGCTTCGACGCGCTGGCGCTGGCGCCGGCGCCGGCGCTGGCGCAGGCGCTTGCCGGGCCGGCGATCGTCGAGGCCGGGACAACGACGGTGCTGCTGCGGCCCGGCGACCGGGCGCGGGTGACGCCGCAGGGTTGGCTCGACATTGCCGTACCGGAGCGGGCGTGGCACCAGCCACAAACCGATTGACTGCCCCCGCTTCTCTTGCCTATTTTGCTATAGGGACTGTCATAAATACTAACCAAAGCCGTAATATCTGGCGGTAATTGTGACTGATCGCCGGGTGCGGCAAATTTCGCTTTGGACCGCACAACAGATCCGTGGGCGAATACATCGTCAGCACGATGAGGCGATTTGTCTGATGGAACGAAAAGGCGGCTTGCCCTCGAGCGGAGTGCTCGAGTGGTTCGGTTACCATGAATGCGCGCAGGGCTGGCTCTTTTTTGGTTCCATTAATGAATCACTTTCGGAACCCGGCAATGATCCGCAGGTGGTGGCACGTGGATTGTATGGAGAAATCCGCGGTGCCGGCCCTATAGCCTTATTCGCCAGCCCCACGAATCATCCCAATTACACGGAATTCGCCGCTTTTCTTTCCGGCGAAGATGGCTTCCTCAACGAGCTTGGCACATTGCTGCTCGGGGATGGAGAAAGCCTTGTGGAAATTACCGTCCCCTATCAGGTCGCACGGCGCTCTGCTGCCGATATGGAAGCGTTCCTGGTGAATCTCTACGATGGGAGACGGGTTGCCGAGTTTGGCAAATCGTTACTGTCGGTAATCGAACCTTCGGACGCACATTCCGGCGAACATGATGGACCGCAAACGCTTCACAATCACCGTGGGGAAGGGGGGCATCGCTCCGATGCACCCGCCTCGCCGGCGACCCGCCAGACGCTCCCTCAAAGGCCTTTTATGACCCCGGCAGCCGCGGTGGATCCCGGCCCTGGCGGGATCGCGGGGTCGCTCGACGCGATATTCGCCACCCCCTCGGGGATGGTGTTCTTCGTCGGATGGGCCGATGACCGGTTCGCACCGATTCGCACGGTGGCGATCGAGTTTGATGACGGCCGGTCGGTCGAAATCGCCGGCAGCCGGCTGATGCGCTTGCGCCGCCAGGATGCGGAACAGGCCATCGGCTTGGCGGGCAGCTATCATCTCGGATTTTGCGGCTTGGCCGTCGATGACGAAAGCGGCGAGGCAACCCGCCGGCAGGCGATTTTGATAAGATTTTCGATGGCGGATGGCGAAGTTGCCGAATATCCGATCGCGCCGCAAATCAGGGATGCACTCGAGCTGCGCGATCTGATGCTTGCCTATCTCGCCAATGCCGGTTTCTTCGGCGACGGGCGCGCCGAATCGTTTTACGCACTCGACGGACATTTCGGCGATACCCTGATCCGCTACAATCTCCAGACGACAAAACCGATACTTGACGCTGCGATCGTGGAGCGCTTCGGCAACGACACGCGCCGCTACAAGGCATCGTTCATCGTCTGCCTGTACGGCAAGGCGGAATTTCAATTCCTGCAGAATGCCTTGTTCTCCGCCGGCAGGGCGGCGGCCGAAATCGAGTATATTTACGTCAGCAACAGCCCCGAGCTGCTCGAGGCGATGCGCAACTCCGCCACCATGTCGCAACGGGTGTACGGCCTCGACATCACGCTGGTGATGCTGCCGGGCAATGCCGGGTTCGGCGCCGCGAACAATATCGCGGCCCGGCACGCGCGCAGCGACCGGCTGATGATCGTCAATCCCGACGTGTTCCCGATGCGGCGGGACTGGGCGGAGCGGCACGAGGCGCTGCTCGCAAGCCTGCCGAAGCAGCAGTCGCGGCTGTTCGGCCCGCGCCTGTTTTATGCCGACGGCTCGCTGATGCATGCCGGCATGTATCTTGACCGCGATACCGGGCTGTCGTTATCGGGACCCGCCATTCGCCAGCGCCCGATGCTGCGGGTCGAGCATTACGGCAAGGGCGCTCCCGGCAACGCTGTGGAATTTCTCGGCTCGCGGCCCGTCTCCGCGGTCAGCGGCGCGTTCATGTCGGTCGAACGGGACTGGTTCGAGCGCCTCGGCGGCTTCTCCGAGGATTACATCTTCGGTCATTACGAGGACGCGGATTTGTGCCTGCGCAGCCTCGATCAGGGCGTCGTCCCTTGGGTGCATGACCTGGAATTCTGGCATCTTGAAGGGAAAGGCTCGACCCGCCTGCCGCATCACGAAGGCGCCTCCACCGTAAACCGCTGGCTGTTTACCGGGCGCTGGCACGATCGCGTGGTTCCCGAGTTGCTGGGCCGGGTCTCGCCGATGTCCAGCCGAATCAACTGAAATGCCCGCATCGTGACAGAAAAAAAGACGATCCTTTTGGTGAGTCTGTTCCATCCGGAGCTGGTGCGCGGCGGCGCCCAACAGATTTGCTATGAGCTTTTCGAAGGGCTGCGCGAGGAGCCGAATTACCGGACGGTGCTGCTCGCGTCGGCCGACAGCAGATTCCCGGCATTGTACAAGAGCGGCGCCCGCATCACCGGCTTTGACGAGCGGCCGAACGAGTATCTGTTTTTATCTCGCGATTACGATTATTGGTGGCACCGCCTGCCGAACCCGCTGCTGCTCGAGACCTACGCCGATTTCCTCGGGCAGATAAAGCCCGATATCGTTCATTTTCACCATTTTTTGACCTTCGGCGTCGAGCTGATAAGCCTGACCCGCCGGGTTCTGCCGACGGCGCGCATCGTGTTTACCTTCCACGAATTCCTCGCGATTTGCACGGCCAACGGGCACATGGTCCGGCGCTTCGACAATTCGCTGTGCCGCGCGGCAAGCCAGGTGCGCTGTCACCAATGTTTCCCGGAACATTCCCCCGAGGATTTCTTTCTACGAAAATTATGGCTGCAACGGCATTTCGACAATATTGACGCGTTTGTCTGCCCGAGCCGCTATATGATCGATCATTATGCCGATTGGGGTATCGATCGACAAAAGCTGTTCCATGTCGCGAACGGGCAACGCGATTACGCCGCGCCGTCGGTGCGCCGCGTCCCGGCCAACGCCGAGGCGAGGTCGCGCAACCGTTTTGGCTTCTTCGGCCAGATGGTCGATGCCAAGGGTGTTCATATTCTGCTGCGCGCGGCCGAGATTCTGCGGGCCGAGGGGTTCGACGATTTCACGATCGAGATAAACGGCGACAACGAACGCTTTGCCTCGCCCGAATTGCGCAGCGAGATCGAGGAATTTCAGAGCCGCGAGGCACAGCGGCCTCAGCCCGAACGTCGCGTCCACTTCAATGGCTCCTATGACGTGCAAGGCTTGGCGGCGCGGATGTCGCGGGTCGATTGGGTGATCGTGCCGTCGATCTGGTGGGAAGCCTTCGTTCTGGTAATTTCGGAAGCCTGGATGTTCGGCAAGCCGGTCATCTGCTCCAATGTCGGTGCAATGGCCGACCGGGTCGCCGACGGGGTCGATGGCCTGCATTTCGAAATGGGCAGCGCCCCCGCTCTCGCCCGCACCATCAAGCACGCCGCAACCGAACGGGGATTGTGGACGCGGCTGGCGGCCGGCCTGCCGCAACCACCGTCGCGGGCCGAGATGGTGGCCGGCTACCGCCGCATCTATGACACGGCAGGCGGCAACGAAGAGCCGAACCGGCTCGTCAACCTCGCGGTCGCCGGACGCCGCAATGAGGCGCGGGCAGGCGGCGGCATGCGCGCCGTCTCGACGGCGCCAATATGCGATCCACGCCCGGACAAGACGCCAACTGCCAATCCCGCGGCAGCGGTGGTGCAGGTCGCCGACGCGGTCGCGCTCGGGCGTTACCGCGGGGCCTCCGGTTTCGACCCGCAGCCCCAGGGACCAGGCCCGGCCGCGAGGCCGACTTCGGCGCCGGCCGATCAGCCTGCCGCAGAACGGCCGACGCTGCCTTCCGGCCGGCGCAGGCGCCCGGCGCGCAATGGGACCGATCTGCGCCCCGACCCGGCTCGCTGACTTTGCGCGATTGATCGGAGCGAGAAAGGCGGAGGCCCGGCGAACCGCGATGCGGCGCCGGCCCGTCGCCAAATGGCCCGGTCAGAGAAGGCCGAACAGGATGTCTTCCGCGACTTCCGCCATGTGATCCCAGGCGTGCGCCGACAGGGAATCGCCGGTCACCTCCGCGATCTCGGCGCGTTTCCGCAGGATGATCACACTTTCGGCGCCGTGACGGGCGACACAGTCGCGGGCCGTCGCTTCGATGAACTCGTCATCGACAAAGCCCTCGTCTTCCATCGCGAACCTCCCCTTTTCGCTCCGGCAGATTTCATTCGGCTGCGATCGCGGCGACCGCATCGCGCAGGCTCGGCGCCTCGTCGAGGTGCAGCAGCAAACGCCCGAGCCGCTCGACTTGCGCCGGTGGCAGGGCGCGGCCGGCGCAATTGGCAAATTTCGCGTAGAGCGCGTCCGCCGGCAACGGGTTGGCGACACCGCGCCCGAGGTCGGGGCCGATACGCTTTGTCAGGACCCGCCCGTCGTCGAGGGCGATGCGGAGTTCGGCGCCCAGCGTCTCGGGGCTGGTGGCATCGAGTTCGGGGTGCGGCGCTGCGTCGATGCGGCGCATCAGGGCACGGGTTTGTGGATCGCGGAACGCCGTGCCCTCGAAATCCTCGAGCACGATATGCCCGGCGATAAGCGCGCGGGTGACGACGTATTGCACGCTGAACTTGGCGTCGAGGCCCGATTGCGGATCGGGCCGGTTGGTGTGCGCGAGGCGGCGCGGGTGCATCCACAAATCGATATGTGCGATTTTGTCGGGCGAAATCGGGATTTCCTCCCGCAGCGCCAGGGTCGCGTCGATCGCCGGGTGGGTGCTGCCGCAGCACGGGTGCTGCTTGACCGCGAGGCCGGGCTGGACGATGTCATAGGGCCGTCCCCAATCCGCGAGGATGCGCCCCTCATCGAAATGGCCAGCGCCGTTGAACACCATCAGAAAGCCCTGCTTGTGTTCGAGCGCGCCGGGGTTGGCGGTGAACCCCTCGCGCGCCAATTGCGCTGCGAAGAGGCCGCTCCGTGCGGTATGCCCGACATGCAGCGGCTTGGTCATCGTGCCGAAATTAGCCTTGATGCCGGAGGCGAGCGAGGCGGCGATCGCCAGCGCGGTTGCCGTCTTGGATTGGTCGAGGCCGTAAAGATGCGCACAGGCGGCGGCGGCACCGAACACGCCCAACGTCGCGGTCGGGTGCCAGCCCTTCTCGTAATGATAAAAATGGACGCCGCGGGCGAGCCGGGTCTCGGCCTCGAACCCGGCGACATAGGCGGTGAGGAAGGCGCGGCCGTCGCAATCGAGGATTTCACCGAGCGCGAACAAGGCCGGCAGGATCGGCGCCGAGGGGTGCCCGCCGAGGCTCTCGCTGACATCGTCGAAATCGAGCGCATGCGAGGCGGTGCCGTTGACGAGCGCGGCATCGAGCGGCGCGCCGCGCCGGTTGGTGCCGAAGATCAGGCACTCGTCGCCGCTACTCGCCAGCACGCGCCCCACAATTTGCGTGCACTCCTCGCCGGCGCCAGCCAGGGTCACCCCTACCGTATCGAGTACCGCCTTCTTCGCCCAGTGGACCGCCTCTTCCGGCAATCCGCCCCAGGTGATGCCGGCGATCCGCTCGGCCATCCCTTCGAGAAGCGTCACGTGACCTGACCTCCAAAAGAAAACCGTTCAACGCAAAGCACGCAAAGGGTGCGCAAAAAACGCGTAATCCCGGACAGGATTTCTAGCTCACGCCACCGGGCGGCAAGCCTCCTGTGTCACTTCGGCTGCCGGGTTCAGCGGGCGCCTTGCGCCACACCGACAGTGCGAAGCCGATCAACGCCGCAATACCGACGACGCCTCCAAGGATTGCGATCACCGCCTCTGCCATCGCTTACTCGCGCACCCTTCGCGTATCCTTTGCCTCCGTCGCGCTTAACAGTCCTCTTCTCACGCCACCTCGAACAGGCCGGCGGCGCCCATGCCCCCGCCGATGCACATCGTGCAGACGACGAATTTCGCGCCGCGCCGCTTTCCCTCGATCAGCGCGTGGCCGACCATCCGCGCGCCCGACATGCCGTAGGGATGGCCAATCGAGATCGCGCCGCCGTTCACATTGAGCTTCTCATGCGGGATGTGAAGACGATCGCGGCAATAGACCACCTGGCAGGCGAACGCCTCGTTCAATTCCCACAAATCGATGTCGGCGATCTTGAGCCCGTGCTTTTCCAGGAGCTTGGGAACCGCGAAGACCGGCCCAATGCCCATTTCGTCGGGAGCGCAGCCGGCGACCGCGATGCCGCGATAGATGCCGAGCGGCGAAAGGCCGCGGCGCTCCGCCTCCTTCTCCTCCATCAAGACGGCGGCCGAGGCGCCGTCAGACAATTGCGAAGCGTTGCCGGCGGTGATGAAGCGGCCCTCCTTGACGCGCTGGCCGTCCTTGAAAACCGGCTTTAGCGCCGCGAGGCCCTCCGACGAGGTGTCGGGCCGGTTGCCTTCGTCCTTGTCGAGGGTCACCGCGCGGCTCGATTTCTCGCCGGTGTTGCGGTCGGTGACGCTCATCACCGACGGCAGCGGCACGATCTCGTCGTCGAAGCGGCCGGCCTGCTGCGCCGCCGCGGTGCGCTGCTGCGAGCGCAACGCGTACTCGTCCTGCGCCTCGCGCGAGACGCGGTAGCGCTCGGCGACGATCTCGGCGGTCTCGATCATCGTCATGTAGAGCGCCGGGATGCGCGCCATCAATTCGGGATCGTCGCCGCGGGTCCGCACCATCCTGTCGCCCTGCACGAACGACACCGACTCGACGCCGCCGCCGACCGCCACCTGCATGCCGTCGTCGATGATCTCCTTGGCGGCGGTGGCGATCGCCATCATGCCGGACGAGCATTGCCGGTCGATCGACATCGCCGGCACGCTGTCGGGTAGGCCGGCCCGCAGGGCGCTCTGGCGGGCGACGTTGAACCCCTGTGCGCCCTGCTGGATCGCC
>DASUKH010000203.1:0-16809 GCA_036278835.1 Allostellaceae bacterium | reverse complement strand
GTCGGGCAGGGCCGGGTCGGCATGCTGATCGCGGCAAAGCCCGGCGAGCGCCGCATGCTGCTCGACGAGGCGGCCGGCACCGCCGGGCTGCACGCCCGCCGCCACGAGGCCGAGCTGAAATTGCAGGCGGCCGAGGCCAATCTGGCCCGGCTCGACGATGTGACCGCCGCCCTGCAGGCGCGGATCGAAACGCTGAATAAACAGACGCGGCAGGCCGCCCGCTATCGCCGGCTCGGTGAGCAGATTCGCGATCACGAATGGCGGCTCATGGCGCTGCGCTGGCGCGAGGCGGCAACGGCCGCAGAACAATGCGCCGGCGCGCTGCGGGCTGGCGAAGCGGCGCTCGCGGCAGCGGCAGAGGAGGCGCGCGCCGCCGGGCTGGAGCGCGAGGCGGCGGAAGTCGCGGTGCCGCCGCTGCGGTGCGAGCAGGCCGAGGCGGCGGCGGCCTTGCAGCGCCTGTCTGCGGCGCGCGAGGCGCTCAACCAGGAGCTGAACCGTGTTCTCGCGGCGCAGGCCGAGGCTGAGCGACGCCGCGCGCAATTCGCCGCCGATGCGCGGCGCGAGGCGGAGCTTCTGGCCGACGCCGAAGCCGCGCTCGCCGGCCTCGCCGGAGAGCAATCGAACCTCGAACAGGCTGGCGAAACCGCCAAGGAAGCCGGCGCCGCGGCAGCGGCTCGCGCGGATGCCGCCACTGCCGCGCTCGCCGCGGCCGAAACCCGTCTGCAACGGATGGCGGAAGAAGCGGCCGCCGCCGCAGCCCGGCGCAGCGCCGCCGAGCGGCGCTGCCGCGAACTCGCCGATCGTGAGGCGCGCATCGCGGCCCGCCTCGGCGACGCCGAGCGGCAGCTCGATTCGCTGCGGCGCAGCGCCGTGCCGCCGGAAGCGCAGGCCGCGGCCGCCACCGCGGTCGCCGAGGCCGAAACCGCCGACGCCGCGGCACATGGGGCGGCGGAAGCGGCCGCCACGGCGGTCGCCGCCGCCCAGCCGCGCGAATCGGCAGCCATTGAGGCGGCGCGCGAGGCCGAGCGGGCGCTCGCGGCGCTAACAGCGGAATCGGATGGACTGTGCCGGCTTGTCGCCCCCAAGGCGACGGGGATGGAGGGCGGGCGGCAATCGATGCTGGCGCAGGTCCAGGTGCCGCCGGGTTGCGAGGCGGCGGTCGCCGCGTTGTTCGACGGCGCTTTGGCCGCACCGGCGTGGCCTTCGCAAGATCGGCCGCGCGGCGCCGTCGCCGGTTGGCTCGAGTTGTCGCCGCTCACGGGCGCCAACTTGCCGGAGGGAGCGCAGCCGCTGGCGGAAACAATCACCGCCCCGCCGGCCCTCGGCCGGCGGCTGGCGCAAGCCGGCCTCGTCGCCGACGAGGCTGAAGGCTGGCGGCTGCAAGCCGGCCTCGCGGCGGGTCAGAGCCTGGTCGACCGCGACGGCCGATTGTGGCGCTGGGATGGGTATGTACGGCTCGCGCCAGCGTCGCCGGCGGCCGCCGAGCAGCTGCGCCAGCGCAACCGGCTGGCCCGGCTGGATGGCGAGATCGCGGCGGCATCGGCGCTGGCGCGCGACACCGGCGAGAAAGCGGCGGCGGCGCGCGCCGGACGCATCGCGGCGCAGGAGGCCGAGCGCACCGCCCTCGGCGGGTTGCGGGCGGCCGGGGAGCGGCTGGCGCGCGCCCGCACCGTCGAGGCGGAACTGGCGCGCCGCTTCCTCGAAGCCGAGGCCCGGCTCGCCGCAGCCAGCGAGTCCGCCTCCCGGCTGGCGGGCGAGCGGGCGGAACTGGCCGGGCAGCAGCAGGAAGCCGGGCGCGTTCTTGCCGGTCTGCCCGATCCGGCGCTGACCCGCTTCGGGCTGGAGGCGGCGCGCGCCGAAGCGGCGGCGGCACGCCGGCAGGACGGCGAGGCGCGCAGCCTCGTCGAGCGGCTGGCGCGCGAAGCCGAATCGCGCCGCCAGCGACTCGCCGCGATCGAGGGTGAGACGGCGGCGTGGCGCCACCGGCATCAGAGTGCGATGGCGCAGCGCGCCCGCCTCGACGAACGCCGCGCCGCGCTGGCCGCCGAGATGGAGGCGCTGGCCGATCGCCCCACGCAGATCGCCGAGGAGGGGGCGGCCCTGACGGCGCAGGCGGAAGCCGCCGCCGCAGACTCGCAGCGCAGCGCGGCGGCGCTCGCCGAGGCCGAGGCGCGGTTGCGCAGCGCGACGGAAGCGGCGCGGCAGGCCGACGAGGCGGTCGCCACGGCGCGCGAAACACGCGCCGGCCTCGCGGCGCGACACGAGGCGGCGGTGCAGAATCTCCGCCAGATGCGCGGGGACATCAACGAGCGGCTGGGAAAAGGCCCCGAGGCGCTGGCCGAATTGCCGGCCGATGGCGATGCGGCGCCGGCCGCACCCGACGAACTCGCCGCCCGGCTCGACCGGCTGGTGCGCGAGCGCGACGGGATGGGCCCGGTCAACCTGCTGGCCGAGCGCGAAGCCGGCGAGGCCGCCGCCCGGCTCGTCGACCTTGACCGCGAGCGCGCCGACCTGACCGCGGCGATCGCCAGGCTGCGCCGCGGCATCGCCACCCTCGACGAGGAAGGCCGCAAGCGCCTCGTCACCGCCTTCGACCGGCTCAACGGCAACTTCGCCGAGCTGTTTGCGCGGCTGTTCGGCGGTGGCAAGGCCGAATTGGCCTGGGCCGGCGACGGCGACCCGCTGACCGCCGGGCTGGAGATCATGGCGAGCCCGCCCGGCAAGCGGCTGCAGGCCCTGTCGCTGTTGTCCGGCGGCGAGCAGGCACTGACCGCGCTGGCCCTGATCTTTGCGGTGTTCCTGACCCGTCCGGCGCCGGTCTGCGTGCTCGACGAGGTCGATGCGCCGCTCGACGATTCGAATGTCGATGCGTTCTGCCGCCTCGTCGCCGACATCGCCGACACCACCGGCACAAGGTTTCTGCTGATCACCCATCACCGGGTCACGATGGCGCGGATGGACCGGCTGTTCGGCGTCACGATGGCCGAGCGCGGCGTCTCGCAGCTTGTCTCAGTCGATCTGGCCCGCGCCGCCGCGCTGCGGCAAACCGCGTGAGCCACCTGCCTCGTCTTCCGGCCGCGGCAGGAAGTTGACGGAGAGCGCGTGATAGACCCCCTCCTTGCAGACGAGGCGGGAGGCGGCGAAGGCGATCGCGGCGGCGGCCATCAGCGGGATGACCATCGCGTGGTCGTTGGTCATTTCCGTCACGATGACGGCGGCGGTGATCGGCGCCTGCACGACGCCGGCGAAATACGACACCATCCCAAGCAGGATCAGCGCGTTGAGCGGCACTCCGGGAAACAACGCCGCAAAATTGAACCCGATCCCGGCGCCGACCGCCAGCGACGGCGAGAAGATGCCGCCCGGCACGCCGCTGATCGAGGCGAGTGTCGTCGCCGCGAATTTGAGCAACCCGAAGGATTGCGGCAGCGGCGCCCCTTGCTCGATCAGCGCCTTCACCTGTGCATAGCCAGTGCCGTAGATCGTGCTGTCCGAGGCGATGCCGCATAGCGACGCGCCGAGGCCGCAGGCCGCCGCGAACAGGATCGGGCGATCCCGGATCGCGCGGCCGACAGCACCCGGCAGACCGCGGCCGAACTCGATCAGAATGCGGCTGAATGCCCCGCCGAGAATGCCGCAGCAGACCGCGATAACCGGCAGCGAGGCCCAGCCGGCGACGCCGTGCAGCCCGACCGAGGTCGTGCCGAAATACGTGTAGTCGCCGAGGATGCCGAGCGAGGTCAGGCCGGCGACGACGATGCCGGCCAGCATCAAGCCGCCGGTCCGCACTTCGAAGGCGCGGCTCATCTCTTCGATGCCGAACACGATCCCGGCGAGCGGCGTGTTGAAGGCGGCGGCGATGCCGGCCGACGCGCCGGCCAGGATCAGCCCGCTCTGCCGGCGCGGCGCGAGGCGGCCGATCGCGAACATGATCGAGGCGCCGACCTGCACGGTCGGTCCCTCGCGGCCGATCGAGGCGCCGCACAACAGGCCGAACAGGGTCAGGACAATCTTGCCGATCGCGATGCGGATCGATACGAGCCGTCCGCGTGCCGCCTGGTCTTCGAGCCGGCGCGCCGCGATCGCCTGCGGGATGCCGCTGCCTTGCGAATTCGGAAAGATGCGCCGGGTCAGCCAGGCGGAGAGCGCGATCCCCGCCGGCGTCACGACCAGCGAGGCGTAGGGGTAGCGCACGATGAACCCAAGAAACGCCGCCTGCGCCCGGTCCGCGAGCAGCGCCAGCGCCACCGCCGCGCCGCCGACCACGGCGCCCCCCAGCAGAAATATTACGAGCCGCTGCGTCCGGGCCGAATAGAACCGGAGGTCCCTGAGCCTCGGCCGGTGATGCTTCATGTGGAGGGCGGCTCGTGCAGATCAATTCGGGTCGGCTGGTCCGAAGGGATAGCACATTCTTCCATCATCCTGGCGGAAGCCGACAGAGCACTCCGCCCAGCCCACCGCCATCCCTAAACCGCATTCCCGGCGCAAGCCGGGACCCATGGCGGCAACGTCGCGAACTGGGACGGGTGGGTCCCGACCTTTCGCCGGGAATGCGGAAAGCACCCAAGCAGGAAGGCTGGGCACGGATGCGCGACAAAGGACGCATCCTGGCCAGCCGCGGTAGTGCCTCGGGATGGTTGGATCGGCGCCTTGTCCTTCGAGACGCCCGCTTTGCGGGCTCCTCAAGATGAGGTTTTTTCTTAATGCTATCCTAGGCTTACCGTCATTCTGAGGAGCGCCCGGAAGGGCGCGTCTCGATGGACGCGGGAGGCTCATGCAAGCCAAATTGAGGCCCTACTCGAGCCGCCTTCCGTTTGACAGGTCGAAAACCGATCTCTATGGTGCGCCCCGGTCCGGCTGGCGGTTGCCGGCGAGTATCGCTGCGCGTCACTCTGGTATGAGCGAAAGCGGCCCCCCCGACCCGTTACGCCGGCTTGGCGAAGAGCTCGACAAGGCGCGCTCGCGGGAGCGGAAGAGGCTGCCCCGCGATGTGACCTCGAGCGGCGGCGCAATGGGTTTCGGCCTGCGCGTCGGCATCGAGCTGATCGCGGCGTTGATTGTCGGGGTCGGCCTCGGCTGGCTCGCCGACCGCTATCTCGGGATCCGGCCCTGGGGCCTGATCGCCGGGTTCTTCCTCGGCAGCGCGGCCGGGATCATGAGTGCGTTCCGGGCGGTGCAAGGCATGGGCGGCAGCCCGCCTTCCGACCGCGAGCGATGAGGCCGCCTGTCGCGGCGTTTTGAGGTTGAGGAAGCACGTGGCGGAAGTAAGCGCGCCTCTCGAACAGTTTGTGATTCGGCCGATCATCCCGATCCATATCGGGACGGCCGATTTGTCCTTTACGAACTCCGCGCTTCTGATGACGCTCGCGGTGGCGCTGACGATGCTGCTGCTGGTGGGCGCGACCCGGCGCGGTGCGCTGGTGCCGACCCGGCTGCAATCGATCGCCGAACTGTCCTACGAATTCGTTGCCAATATGGTGCGCGACAACATGGGGACCGAGGGGATCGAGTTCTTTCCGCTCGTCTTCGCGATCTTCATGTTCGTGCTGTTCGGCAACTTCCTCGGGCTGATCCCCTACAGCTTCTCGTTTACCGGGCAGATCGTCGTCACCTTCGCATTGGCGATCTTCGTATTCGTGCTGGCGACCGCGGTCGGGTTCATCAAGCACGGCTTCCACTTCTTCAGCTTCTTCATGCCGCCGGGGGCGCCGCTCTTCATGGCGCCGGTGCTGATCCCGATCGAGATCATCTCCTACATGTCGCGGCCGATCAGCCTCGGCATCCGGCTCTTCGCCAACATGATGGCCGGTCACACGATGATGGCGGTGTTCGCGGGGTTCACGCTGACCCTCGGGTTTTTCGGGTTTTTCCCGATCCTGATCAATGTCGCGATGTTCGGGCTTGAGGTGATCGTCTGCGCGTTGCAGGCCTATGTCTTCACGATCCTGACCTGCCTTTACCTGCGCGACGGGATTCACCTGCATTGATCTCCGGAATTTCTTCACTGTTGCAACCTTCATCAAAGGGAACCCACGAATGGATCCGCTTTCCGCCAAGATGATCGGCGCCGGTCTTGCGGCGATCGGGGTTGCCGGGGCCGGGGTCGGCATCGGCAATATTTTCGGCACGCTGGTCAGCTCGATTTCGCGCAACCCGGCGTCGCGCGAGCAGGTGTTCGGCATCGGCATGCTCGGTTTCGCGCTGACCGAGGCGGTGGCGCTCTATGCGCTGCTGATCGCCTTCCTCGTCCTCTACGCGGTCTGACCAGAACCGGCGCTCTGCGATGCCGCAGCTTGATCCCGCCAGTTTCATCCCGCAGCTGTTCTGGCTGGGGGTGACGTTCATCGTGCTCTACATCCTGATGCGCTGGATCGCGGTGCCGCAGGTCGGGCACGTCATCGAGGCGCGCCGCGAGCGGCTTGAGAGCGATCTCGGCCGCGCCGGCGAATTGCGCAGCGAGGCGGAGGGCGTGCTCGCCGCCTATGAAAAAGCGCTCGCCATGGCGCGTACCGAGGCGCAGGCGACGATCCGCCAGATCACGGAGAAAATGGCGGCCGAGGCGGCCGGGCGGCAGCGCCAGCTGGCCGCCGCGCTGGCCGACAAGATCGCCGAGGCGGAGCAGCGCGTCGCCGCCAGCAAGGAGGCGGCGCTCGCCGACATCCGCGGCATCGCCGCCGAGGTCGGCGGCGCGATGGTCGAGAAACTGACTGGCGCCGCCCCGGATGCCGCCAGGATCGCCGCCGCGGTGGACGGCGCGCTTGCCGCACGGGCTGCGTGATGCATCTGTTCGCCGATCCCGAATTCTGGGTGGCGGTCGCCGGCTTGGTTTTTGTCGTGGTGGTGTGGAAGCCGCTGCGCAAATCGCTGGTCGGCGGCCTCGATTCGCGGGCCGAACGCATCCGCAACGAGCTCGACGAGGCACGCCGGCTGCGCGAGGAGGCCGAGCAGCTGATCGCGCAATACCGCAAAAAGGAGCAGGAGGCCGCGCAGGAGGCGCAGGCGATCGTCGCGCATGCCCAGGCGGAGGCCGAGCGCATCGCCGCGCAGGCCGAGCGCGATCTCGAACAATCGCTGGCGCGCCGCCAGCGCCTTGCCGAGGAGCGCATTCAGCAGGCCGAGAGCAAGGCGATCGAGGAATTTCGCGCGGTAGCGGTCGATGTCGCGGTGGCGGCGGCGCAGCGGGTCATCGCCGCCGAGGTCGATGGCAGGCGCGGCCTTGCGCTGATCGACAGCGCTATCGCCGCCCTGCCGCAAAGACTGCGCTAATCGCGTAAGGCGCGAAAAAAATCGGGCAGATGCGGAACCGCTTATTCGCGAGCCTGTTGGCCTGATTGTTGCAGCGATGCGACAGCGGGCGGGCTCCGGGCTGCCGCCCTGAATATCGGCCCGGTTCGGCAAAGTCTCCCTGTCGCGGGTTTGCCACCCGCATACTTGTCCGGGACTGGCGCAGGCCGGTCCCGGTCTTTTTTGCGTGCCGGCGTCGGCCGGAACGGGCCGCATGCGGCCCGCGTTGGGCCAAGAGACGAGGCGCAAGAGGACGATCATGCTGGGACGCCATGTCTATCGGGTCCACCCGGCCGACGGGCGATGGACCGTGACTAAGGATGGCGAAAGCCGTTCGCGCGGCGAGTTTGCCGGCCGCGCCGAGGCGATCGCCGAGGCCTGCCGCCTCGCCGATGCCGACCAGCCGAGCCGGGTCATCATCGATGACGGCGCCGGGGCGATCGTCGAGGAGCGGCTGTTCGGCACCGATCTGAGCCAGCAGCTCGATCGCGACGCGTAAGCGCGGCTGACGCCGGCACCGCCGCCCTTCCTGTCGGCGCCGGCGCATCGGGAACCCGGTACGGCGGCCCGCGTTGCGCGGGTATCGGACCAGGAGGCGCGGATGGCGGCACGGACGGCGGAAGCGGAATGGCGAGGCTCCATTCAGCAAGGCGCGGGGAAAATTAAGCTCGGGAGCGGCACCTTCGCGGGCCATTACTCGTTCGGCACGCGCTTCGGTGAAGAAAAGGGCACCAACCCGGAGGAGCTGATCGCCGCCGCGCATGCCGGCTGTTTCTCGATGGCTCTCGCACTGGGCCTGGGTCAGGCAGGGTTCACGCCGCGACGCATCCATACCACCGCCACGGCGCATATCGAACGGGTCGGGGAGGGTTTCCGGATCACCCGCATCGAGCTCGATACCGAGGCCGAGGTGCCCGGCATCGATGCCGCAAAGTTCCGCGAAGAGGCCGAGGCGGCAAAGCGCGACTGCCCGGTATCGCGGGCGCTCGCCGGCACCGCGATCACGCTCCAGGCGCGCCTCGCCGCCGCTTAATTTCCTTTGAAGAGAATTCCCTGACGGAGCGACGATCATGGCCGATCCCTATGATCTGATCGTCATCGGCACGGGCGCCGCGGCGACGACGATCGCGGAGAGGTGCCGAAAGTCGGGTTGGCGCATCGCGATCGTCGATCGCCGCCCCTATGGCGGCACTTGCATGCTGCGCGGGTGCGATCCGAAAAAGCTGCTGTGGAGCGTTGCGGCGACAGTCGATCAGGCCCGGCGCTTCGTTCCGGACGGGTTTGCCGCGAAGGACATTGCGCTGTCCTGGCCGGAATTGATCCGGTTCAAGCGCGCCTTCCTGAAGGACCTGCCGCAAGAAGTCGAACGGCGGCTGCGTCAGGCCGGCATCGACACGCTGCACGGCCGCGCGCATTTCGTCGATGGCCACAAGATCGCCGTCAACGGCCACAGCATCGAGGGGCGCCACATCGCGATCGCCTCGGGATCGCGGCCGATGCCGTTGCCGATCTCCGGCGCCGAGCACCTGTTGACGAGCGACGATTTTCTCGATCTGGACCAATTGCCGGAAAGCATCGTGTTCGTCGGCGGCGGTTATGTGTCGTTCGAGTTCGCCCACATCGCGGCGCGCGCCGGCGCCAAGGTGACGATCCTACATGCCGACGATCGGCCGCTGGCGCAGTTCGATCAGGGTCTCGTCGCGCGTCTTCTCGACAAAACGCGCCGCCTCGGGATCGAAATCCGCCTCAACAGCCCTGTCGTGGGGGTGGAGACCTGCGACGGCGGGGTCAGGGTTTGGGCCAAGAGCGGCGGCGCCATTCGCCCCTGCGAGGCGGCGGTGGCGGTGCACGGCGCCGGGCGGGTGCCGGACATTGACGATCTCGACCTCGCGGCCGGCGGCGTCGCGCGAGATCGGCACCGGCTGCGCCTGAACGAATATTTGCAGAGCGTCTCGAACAAAGCCGTGTATGCCGCCGGCGACTCCGCTTCCATGGGGCCGATGCTGACCCCGGTGGCGGCACTCGACGCCGAAATCGTCGCCGGCAATTTGCTCGACACCGGGCCGAGCCGGCAACCCGACTACAATGCAATCCCCAGCGTCGCCTTCACAAACCCGCCCCTGGCTGCGGTGGGCATCACCGAGGAGCAGGCCCGCGCCCAGAACCGGCGGTTCCGGGTCGCCCAGGCCGACACCAGGGAATGGTATTCGGCACGCCATCTCGGAGAGGATACGGCGGCATACAAAGTGCTCGTCGAGGAGGGGACGAACCGCCTCCTCGGCGCCCACTTAATCGGCCCAAACGCCGAAGAGGCGATCAATGTGTTCGCCTTGGCGATGCGCCTTGATCTCAATGCAGACCAGCTCCGCCGCTTCGTGCCGGCCTATCCCTCCGCCGGCTCCGATATCGGTCACATGCTTGGCTGAATAAAGTCTGGCTGGCGATCGCCGAACCTCAGAGCTTGGCTCGAAATGCATCGAGAATGCGTAACTCACCCGTCACCCTGCGAAAGCGGGGGTCCAGGGCCCCTGACTGTTCGGCGGCCCTGGATTCCCGCTTCCGTGGGAATGACGGCGAGCAGCATTGCGAACAGCCGAACCGGTGCGCGCTAATCCAACCGTTTGCTGTCGAGGTCGCGTTCGCGCCGTTCGCGCTCGGCGTCGGCGCGGTTGCGCTCCGTCTTGGTGCGCTCCGAACGGGCGCGGTTTTCGGCGGCGCGGCGGACCGAGTCCGAGCGCGCCTTCGTCTTGCGGAACCGGTTGAGATTGATGATCTCGGCCATTCCCTGCCTCACGCCTGCGCCACACTCGGCGACATGCCATTCTAGCATGGTGCCGGCCGGCCGCCGGGGCAAGCCCGTGCCACCGCCCCATAACCGTCGTGCAATTCGCCGCGGCGGCAGCTGTCGAGCACAAAGAGCCGGATTGCGCTCGACAGATTGCCGCGGCGCCCTTCGTCGATCTCCGCCAGGAGGGCGTTGACCGGCACCGAGCGGCGGGCGGCGATCTCGCACAGCGCCTGCCAGAATTCCGGTTCGAGCGAGATGCTGGTCGGATGCCCGGCAATCCTGACCGAGTGCTTTTTGGGCGCGGCCTTGCTCATGCCTCGCACGATGCAGGGCGGGCAAGTTTTTTCAAGGCCTTGGCGCCTGTTCTCCGGTCTTGGCACGCGCTGCTTGCAAGAATCGGGGCAATCCGCAAGGATCACGCCGGGGTGAGGAAACATGACGCCGCTTGTGCGGCCGCAGCCCGTTCGGGCTTGGCTGTCGGTCGCTGTGGCTGTCAAATGTCACGAAATCGGTAACAGGGTACAGGCGCCACCGCCCGGTGCGCCGGAGATCGGTATCGGCCGCAACTTTGGATCTGTCCGGATCATGATCGGTAGAATGCTGGGTCTGCTGTCGGCCGACATGGCGATCGATCTCGGCACCGCCAATACCCTCGTTTATGTCAAAGGCCGCGGCATCGTGCTCAACGAGCCGTCGGTGGTGGCGATCGCCAGCGTCAAGGGGCGGCGCCAGGTCCTCGCGGTCGGCGAGGAGGCGAAGCTGATGCTCGGCCGCACCCCCGGCAACATCCAGGCGATCCGGCCGCTGCGCGACGGCGTTATCGCCGATTTCGAGGTGGCGGAGGAAATGATCAAGCATTTCATCCGCAAGGTGCACAACCGGCGCAGCTTCGCGAGCCCGCAGATCATCATCTGCGTTCCTTCCGGCTCAACCGCGGTCGAGCGCCGGGCGATCCAGGAATCGGCGGAAAGCGCCGGCGGACGGCGCGTCTTTCTGATCGAAGAGCCGATGGCGGCGGCGATCGGCGCCGGTTTGCCGGTCACCGAGCCCACTGGGTCGATGGTCGTCGATGTCGGCGGCGGCACCACCGAGGTGGCGGTATTGTCGCTTGGCGGCATCGTCTATTCCCGCTCGGTGCGGGTCGGCGGCGACAAGATGGACGAGGCGATCATCGCCTATATCCGGCGCAACCATAACCTCTTGGTCGGCGAGGGCAGCGCCGAGCGCATCAAGAAGGAGATCGGCTCCGCCTGCATCCCGGAAGACGGCGAGGGGCGGGTCATGGAGATCAAGGGGCGCGACCTGATGAACGGCGTCCCCAAGGAAATCGTGATCAGCGAGCGGCAGGTGTTCGAAAGCCTCGCCGAGCCGGTCGGCTCGATCGTCGAGGCGGTCAAGGTGGCGCTCGAACATACCGCGCCCGAACTCGCTGCCGACATCGTCGATAAAGGCATCGTGCTGACCGGCGGCGGCGCGCTGCTCGCCAATCTCGATTTTGTCCTGCGCCACGCCACGGGTCTGCCGGTATCGATCGCCGACGACCCGCTGCGCTGTGTCGCGCTCGGCACCGGGCGGGCGCTTGAGGAAATGAAGACGCTGAAAAACCTGTTGATCAATATGTGGTGAAGGGTTTTATCTCGGCTTAAACCGAACGTTGGGGCAGGGGATATGGCGTACCCGCATTGCGCCGGCCGAACCGGGGGGTTCGGCGGGGGCGATCTCTGACGAATGCCGATGGTTCGGCCCTCGGCATCATTGCGAGCGGCAGTGCAGCGCGCCGCGCCGGCGCTGCTGATCGCGCTGTCGGTGGCGATCGTCCTTGTCGGCAGGGTCGATCCGGGCGCCTTCGCCTCGCTTCGCATGCGGCTGGCCGACGAGGCGGCGCCGGTGCTGGCCGCGCTGTCGCGCCCGCTCAACGCGGCCGCGGCGACGGTCGACCGGGTGCGCGGCATCGTCCTGATGTACCAGGACAATCTGCGGCTCGAACGCGACAACGCACGACTGCTCAAATGGCAGCAGGTCGCCCGCAAACTGTCGAATGACAACAGGCAGCTGCGCGGATTGCTGCATGTCGTACCGGACAGGGCGATTTCTTTCGAGACGGCGGGGATCATAGCCAGTTCCGGCGGCGGATTTGTCCGCAGTCTGATGATCGATGCCGGCAGCGATCGCGGCGCCGTGCGCGGGGAGGCGGCGATCGCCGGCGACGGGCTGGTCGGCCGGCTGACCGAAATCGGCAACCGTACGGCGCGGGTGCTGCTGGTCACCGACCTCAATTCGCGCATCCCGGTTGTCATCGAGGGGCCGCACGTCAAGGCGATCCTGGCCGGCGATAATTCGGCGCGGCCGCGGCTCATCTATGCCAGCGACCCCGGCGCGATCAAAATCGGCGACCGGGTCGTCACGTCGGGGGATGGCGGAGTGTTCCCGCCCGGGCTGCCGGTCGGCGTGGTGGCGGCTCTGGCGGACGGGGTGCCGCGGGTCGAACCCTTTGTCGAACCGGCGCAGCTCGACTACGTGATGATCGTCGATTACGGCCTGTCCGGCGGCCTGCCGCAGGTGCCGGTGGCCTCGCGCCCGGTGCGCCACGGCCGGCGTCTGACGGCCGATGAGGCGGGGGTGCCCTGACGGCATGGCGCTCGGCACCCCCAGCCCGGCAGCGCTGCCGCGGGTCGGCAATGGCATCGGCCGCCTGCTGCCGGTCGCGACGACCGGCCTCGCCGCAATGCTGTCGATCCTGCCGGTGCACATGCCGGGCTACGCGGCGTTGACCCCCGCCTTCACGTTGATGGCGTTGTATCACTGGACGGTGTACCGGCCCGATCTGCTGCCGCCGAGCGGGCTGTTCGCGATCGGCCTCGCGCAGGATCTGCTGAGCGGCGGCCCGGCCGGCGTCGGCGCCCTGACGCTGCTGATCGCGCGGGCCGCGGTGCTGCGCGGTCGCCGCCATCTGGCGGACCGCGATTTTCCCGCGATATGGGCCGGTTTTCTGGTGCTGAGCGCCGCCGCGATGCTCGCTCTGTGGGGCCTGCATTGCCTCCTCGCGCTCTCCTGGTTCGACCTGCGCGACACGGTGTTCCGCACCGCCCTGAGCGTGGCGATTTTCCCGGCGGCGAGCGTCGTGTTGGGCCGCCTCCAGCGCGCGCTGATCGGCGCCGGCTGAGCGGCCCGGAACCCCGCGATGGCGCGCGACAGGCGGCCGCACAAGCTCCTCACCCGCCGGGCGGCGCTGCTCGGCGGCGGACAGGCGGCGCTCGGGCTGGCGCTGGTCGGCCGCCTTTATCAACTGCAGGTGATCGACCACCACCGCTATGCCGTTCTGTCGGATGAAAACCGCATCAACCTGCAGCTGACCGCGCCGCCGCGCGGCCGCATTCTCGACCGCTTCGGTGCGCCCCTTGCCGACAATGCGCACAGCTATCGGGTGGTCGTCGTGCCGGAGCAGACGCGCGACCTCGCGGCGACGATCGACGCGCTCGCCGGGCTGGTCGCGGTCGGCGCGGCCGATCGCCGCCGCGTGTTGCGCGAGGCGCGGCAGAAG
The DNA here is from genome assembly GCA_036278835.1 of Allostellaceae bacterium. Classification (GTDB taxonomy): domain Bacteria; phylum Pseudomonadota; class Alphaproteobacteria; order ATCC43930; family CGMCC-115725; genus DATARH01. The sequence continues at coordinate 3,196 of DASUKH010000203.1, read as the reverse complement.
CACGCCTTCGTGCCGCTGGTGGTCCGCGACAATCTGAGCTGGGACGAGATGGCACGGATCGAGGTCGCGATCCCCGAACTGGCCGGGGTGGCGATCGATCAGGGCACGGTCCGCCGCTATCCGCTGGGGCCGGCCGCGGCGCACGCGGTCGGCTATGTCGCCGCGGTGTCCGAGGACGAGCTGACCGGCGACCCGCTGCTCGAACTGCCCGATTTCCGCATCGGCAAGAGCGGCGTCGAGAAGGCGCGCGACGAGGAATTGCGCGGGGTGGCCGGCAGCAGCGAGGTCGAGGTCAACGCCTATGGCAGGGTAGTGCGCGAGATTTCCCGCCGCCCGGCCCGCCCCGGTGGGGATGTCGTGCTCGGTGTCGATGCAGCGATGCAGGCGTTTGTCGCGCAGCGCTGCGCCGCCGAACCGAGCGTCGCCTGCGTTGCGCTCGACGCCGCGAGCGGCGACGTCCTGGCCCTGGTGTCGAGCCCCGCCTTCGATCCGGATGCGTTTGCCGGCGGCTTGACGCAGGCTGCGTGGCAGCGATTGTCGGCCGACCCGCACCACCCGCTGATCGACAAGCCGATCGCCGGGGTCTATCCGCCCGGCTCGACCTTCAAGCCGGTCGTCGCGCTGGCCGCACTCGACGGCGGCGCGATCACCCCGGAGACCGAGATAACCTGCCCCGGCTATCTGAAGCTCGGGGAGGCGGTGTTCCATTGCTGGAAGCATGGCGGGCACGGCACGTTGACCGTGCGCGATGCGATCAAGCATTCCTGCGACGTATTCTTTTACGAGACGGCGCGGCGCGCCGGCATCGACCGCATCGCGGCGATGGCGCGGCGGTTCGGCTTCGGGGCGCCGCTCGGCCTCGACATTCCCGGTGAGCGCGGCGGACTCATTCCCGATCGCGAGCGGCGGGACGGCGGCTCCTGGCAGGTCGGCGATACGCTGATCGCCGGCATCGGCCAGGGGTCGATTCTGGCGACGCCGCTGCAGATCGCGGCAATGGCGGCGCGGCTCGCCACCGGCCGCGCCATCGTCCCCCATCTGGTGCGCGAAGAGGGCAGGATGCCGGCCGGCGGCGATCCGCGCCTGCCCGGATTCGCGGCGGTCGGGCTGGACCCCGATCATCTCGCACTGGTGCTCGACGGGATGGATGCCGTCGTCAACGAGCCGGGCGGCACCGCCTACGCCGCCCGCATCAAGGACCCCGCCCTGGCGATGGGCGGCAAATCCGGCACCTCACAGGTTCGCCGAATCACCGCTTACGAACGCGAGCACGGGTTGCGCAAGGAGCGCGATATTCCCTGGCAACAGCGCGACCATGCGCTGTTTGTGGCGTTCGCACCGGTCGACGCGCCCCGTTATGTCTGCGCCGCGGTCGTCGAGCATGGCGGGGCCGAGGGCGGCGGCGGCTCGGCGGTGGCGGCGCCGATCTGCCGCGACGTGCTGATCGCGATGCAAAAGCGCGATCCGGCGCGGCATGTGCCGCACCCGGAATCGGTCGCTGTTGCGCTGCCCCCCGCGCCGGGGCGCCGGGGCTGAGCGATGACAAGCCTCGACCCTGGAATCGGCCGCCCCGGGATCGGCCGCCCTGGAATCGGCCATCACGAGCCGGGCCTCGTCGACAAGATCCGCGGCCTCTCCTGGGGCCTGGTGCTGCTGATCTCGGCGATCGCGGCGATCGGCCTTGCGATGCTCTATTCGGCGGCAAACGGCCATCTGCATCCGTGGGCGGCGCGTCGGATGGTGCGCTTCGCGGTGGCGCTGGTATTGATGATCGCGGCGGCGCTCGTCGATCTGCGCCACTGGTTTCGCAGCGCCTATTGGATCTATGCCGGCGCCCTGCTGCTGGTGCTGGCGGTCAGTCTGCACGGCACGATCGGCATGGGCGCGCGGCGCTGGATCGACATCGGCGGCTTTGAGTTGCAGCCCTCGGAGATCATGAAAATCGCGCTGATCCTGGCGCTCGCCCGCTATTTCCATGGGCTGCGCGCCGAGGACGCGGGGCGGCTGCGGTATTTGGTAGCGCCGGCGCTGATGGTAGCGGTCCCGACCGTGCTGGTGCTGAAGCAGCCCGATTTCGGCACTGCGATGATGCTGTTGGCGGCAGGCGCCGCGCTGTTCTTTCTTTCCGGCATCCCGCTGAAGGTTTTTCTCGCTTCAGGAGCGGCGGTGGCGGTGGCAGCGCCGTTCGGCTGGTCGATGCTGCGCGGCTATCAGAAGAGCCGGCTCTATACTTTTCTCAATCCCGGTTCCGACCCGCTCGGTGCCGGCTATCACATCCTGCAATCGAAGATCGCGCTCGGCTCGGGCGGGCTGTTCGGCAAGGGCTTTCTGCACGGCACGCAGAGCCATCTGAGCTTTCTGCCGGAACGCCAGACCGATTTCATCTTCACGATGATCGCCGAGGAGTTCGGCCTTATCGGTGGGCTGACCCTGCTGGCGCTCTATGTCGTCACGATCGCCTATGCGTTCGCCATCGCCTTGCGAAGCCGCAGCCGCTTCGGGCGGCTGCTCGGCCTTGGCGTCGCGGTCAATTTCTTTCTCTATGCGTTCATCAACACCGCGATGGTGATGGGGTTGATCCCGGTGGTCGGGGTGCCGCTGCCGCTGATCTCCTACGGCGGAACCGCGCTGATGACGGTGATGTTGGGGTTCGGCCTGCTGCTGAACGTCGGCATCCATCGGGACGTTCGCATCAGCCGGAGCGGCGAGGGGTGGGCCGACTGATCGGCGACGGTTGCGCCGCGGCTGCCGCTGCCGTATTGGGAAGGACCGAGGAGAAAGGATGGCCGAGAAGGAAGCACCAGAATCCGGCCGCCGGCTGCACGTGACGGTGCTTCTCGTCGCCTCGCGGCGCGCGCTCGACAACGCGCTCGGCGAACTTGGCTTTGCCGAGGACGACGACCGCGTCATCGAGCATGACGGAAGGCTGGCCTTTCTGACCTGCACGCATGAAGAAGATTGCGATGACCTGTTCGCGCTGATCTCCGAATTGTCGGCGCGCGGCGAGAGCTGGGAATTGCAGTCGCGGATCGACACCGAAGCGGGCCGCGCGATCTATCAGTCGCTGGCCCGCCACCGCCCCGTCGAGGCGGTCGATGCGCCGGTCGACGAGGAGACCGAACCCGATTCCACCGAATCGCCGGCGCATGATGTCGAGACCGGCGAGGGGCTGCAGAACCTGAAGCGGCTGCTGCGG
>DASUKH010000202.1:0-2728 GCA_036278835.1 Allostellaceae bacterium | reverse complement strand
GAGACGCAGGCGAGCGTCGCCGGGTCGGGCATGTCTTCCGGCCGGTGCGGCCACAGGAAAAGCGCAAGGTCCTTGCCCGGCAGATAGGGGTGCACCCCGAGCGGGCGCAATTCGGCCAGGGCTGCGACGAGCCCCGTTTCTTCGTGCAATTCGCGGCAGGCCGCGGCGGCGAGGTCTTCGCCCGGTTCGGCGATGCCCTTCGGGATATCCCAGCGCGGCGAGCGGGTGGCGTGGCCGAGCAACAGGCGAGCGCCGTCGCTGACGATGACCCCGCAACTGGTCGCCCGGGCAGGCATCGGCCTACCGCGTGAAGCCGCCGCCGATGCCGCCGTAGAACCCATGAGGCTGCTGGCTCTGGTCGGAGGCGGCATCGCCGCGCGCGCAGCCGGCAATAAGGACGAGCAGGCCGACGGCCAGGACGATGCGTCCCGCATACCGCTGTCCCGGCGAAAGCCGAGACCCACGGTTCAGGCGACGGGCCGGCGGAGCAGTAGACCCCGGCTTTCGCCGGGGAAGCGGGTGACGGGGAGCGAGGCTCACGACGCGGCCCGGCGGAAGCGCTGCGCCTCCTCGGCATTGGCGGCGCGGAAGCGGGCGACGGCGTCGGCGTGAACGGCGCGCTCGGCCGCGCCGTAATCCTGTTCGGGGCGCGGCTCGTCGTCGAAATGTCCGTAGCGGTCGCTGCCGCGCACCAGCATCGCGCTCAACCGAGTTTCGCAGCGGCAGCGGGCCGACACGGGGATGTAACTGATCCCGAGGCCCACCCGGCGATGATCCGAAGTGTTCGGCCCCGAGCGGTGGATCAGGTGGGTGTGGTGCAATGACATCTGCCCGGCCTTGACCGCCATGAATTGGGTGCCGCTCCGGTCAAATTCCTCGCCCAAGGTCTGGCCGCGCGACAACAAATTGTGCGGCCCGTCGGTCTGGTCGTGGTGGCGCTGGCCGGCGCGGTGGCTGCCCGGCACGACCTCCATGCAGCCGGATTCGACTGGCGCATCGGTCAACGCCACCCAGGCGGTCACCTGCACCGCCGGTTCGAGACCGAAATAAGTCGCGTCCTGGTGCCAGCTGACAAAGGCCGGGTCGTGCGCGTGCTTCGGCCACACCGACAGGTGGAAGAGGCGAATGTCGGGGCCGATCAGATCTTCGACCGGGTCGAGCACGGCCGGGTGATGGACGATCTCATCGACCCAGCGGAACAACAGATGCGGCTTGAAATTGTGGCCGCGGGCAAATTCCTGCCCGGCCTCGCGCTCGAAGGCTTCGAGCTTGTCGAGCCAGGCACGCGCCTCATCCCGGCTGAACGCCGCGACCGGATAAAGAAACCCGTCGCGCTCGTAGCGCGCGATCTGGACCTCGGAGAGAGATTTGCCCATCGTGCGTCCTCGCAAATCGCAATTCCCACTATACCGTCATTGCGAGGAGCGGAGCGACGACGCAATCTCGACGGCGCGGCTCACTTGCGCGAGATTGCTTCGCGCCGCTCGCAATGACAACGAATGAGACAGCCAAAATGAACGATATCCGCTGCTACCGGCCGCCGATCATGGGGCGGCGCGGCGCCGTCGCGGCCAATCATCCGCTGGCGGCGCAGGCCGGGCTGTTGGCATTGCGCGCCGGCGGCAACGCGGTCGATGCGGCGGTCGCGACGGCTCTGACCCTGGCGGTTGTCGAGCCGATGATGTCGGGGCTGGGCGGCGACGGGTTCTATACCGTGTTCGATGCCCGGACCGGCCGCGCGGTCGTTGTCAACGGCACCGGCCCGGCGCCGCGCGCCGCCACCCCCGAGCGCTACAAGCAGGGCATCCCGCGCACCGGGCCGAATTCGGTGTCGGTGCCGGGCCTCGTCGCCGGCCTCGGGCTGATGCATCGCCGGTTCGGCCGGCTCAGATGGGCCGATTTGTTCGCCGAGGCGGTGCATTACGCGCGTGAGGGCTACGGGGCGACGCCGCATTACCGCAATTTCGCCGGCGAACATCTCGATGTGCTGCGCGCCGACCGCCGCAGCGCCGCCGTGTTTCTACGGGACGGCGCGGCGCCGCGCCCCGGCACCCCAATCGTTCAGGCCGATCTTGCGCGCACTCTCGAAGAGATCGCCGCCGAGGGGCCGGAATGCCTCTATCGCGGCGCCCTCGCCCGCCGGCTCGCCGCCGGCTGCGCCGAAGCGGGGGCGCCGGTCGGGGAGGGCGATCTTGCCGAATTCGCGGCCGAGCTTCAGGAGCCGATCGCGATCGACTATCGCGGCCTGCGGGTGCTCGAGGCACCGCCCAACTCGACCGGGTTCACCCTGTTGCAGGAACTGAAGATCGCCGAGAATTTCGATCTCGGGGCGATGGGCCTCGGCTCGGCCGATCTTGTGCATGTGATGGTCGAGGCGAAAAAGCTCGCCTTCGCCGACCGCGAGCGCTGGGGCGCCGACCCGCGCAGCCTGGAGGCGCCGCTCGACCGGCTGCTGTCGACCGAATACGCCGCCGACCTCGCCGCCCGCATCGATCGCCGCCGGGCCGCATCAACCCGCGCGCCGGCCGCCGCTGCCGGCGACACGACCTATTTCTGCACGGCCGACGACGACGGCAACGCGGTCTCCGGCATCCAGAGCATCAACAGCGCCTGGGGGTCCGGGGTCACTGCCGGCGACACCGGCATCCTGTTGAACAACCGCATGGCCTATTGGCACCTCGACCCGGCGCACCCGAATTTCCTGCGGCCGGGGCGGCGGGTACGCCAC
>DASUKH010000201.1:0-15003 GCA_036278835.1 Allostellaceae bacterium | reverse complement strand
CCCTTGAGGCCGGCGGTGAAGGCGTTGGCGGCGTTGGTGCTGATCTCGTTGCCGAACAGGTCGAGGGTCAGCGAGAAATGCAGATTGGCGCGCTTTTGGATCATCGGCAGGTCGATGACCCGCAAGGCGCGCACCCGTTCGACATCGTGCGGATCGTCGATGCCGGCCTCGCGCATCGCGGCGCAGGTGCGCTCGATGATCCGCCCGATCCCCGACTGCCCGACGAACATGTGGTGCGCTTCCTCGGTCAGCATGAACCGGCAGGTGCGCGACAAGGGGTCGAACCCCGATTGCGCCAGCGCGTGCAATTGCATCTTGCCGTCACGGTCGGTGAAGAAGGTGAACATGAACAACGACAGCCAATCCGGGGTCGCCTCGTTGAAGGCGCCGAGGAGGCGCGGGCTGTCGCGGTCGCCCGACGAGCGGCGGAGCAACTCCTCGGCCTCCTCGCGGCCGTCGCGCCCGAAATGTTTCTGCAGGAGATAGACCATCGCCCATAGGTGGCGGGCTTCCTCGACATTGACCTGAAACAGGTTGCGCAAATCGTAAAGCGACGGCGCGGTGGCGCCCAAATGGCGCTGCTGCTCGACCGAGGCGGGTTCGGTGTCGCCCTGCACGACGATGAGGCGGCGCAGCATCGCGCGATACTCGCCCGGCACCTCCTGCCACGCGGCTTCGCCCTTGTGGGCGCCAAAGCCGATCCGCCGGTCCGCGACCTGCGGCGCCAGGAGGATGCCCCAGCGGTAGTCCGGCATCCGCACATAACCGAATTTGGCCCAGCCTTCCGGCTCGACGCTGACCGCAGTCCGCAGATAGACGAGGCTTTCCTGAAACCCGTCGGGGCCGCGTGCCCGCCACCAGTCGAGCGAGCGCGGATGCCAGCTCTCAAGCGCCCGGCGCAGCCGCGGATCGGCGCTGAGCCCGACATTGTTGGGGATCAGGCCGTCGTAATCGACATTGTGTGCCTCGGGCATGGTCCGCCCTCCTCCGCACTGGCCGGCAAAACTCCTGACGGCGATACTATACCCGTTCCGGGTCAAAATCGGGACGCAGGCCGGTTCCGTAGCGTTTCAGGGCTCCGACTTCGCCGGCCGCGTTCGGGCGCAGGAAGATCCAGTTCTGCCACGCGCTGAGCCGGCCGAAAATCTTCGTTTCCATCGTCTCCGGCCCGGCGAAACGCAGATTGGCTTCGAGCCCGCTCAGCGCGTCCGGCGAGAAGCTCGCGCGCTCCTCCAACATCAGCCGCACCTCCTCGTCCCAATCAACTTCGTCGTAGATGGCGGTGACGAGGCCCAATTCCTCAGCCTTCGCGGCATCGAGCGCATCCCAAGTCACGCCACGCACCGTTTCGACCCTTTCCGGCTCGCCAAGAAAGCGCGTTTCCAGACGGGTCAATCCGTTGCTCATCCAAAGCCCACCGTAGTTCGAGCCCAACAGAAGGAGCGACGCTGCGGGCCGATTGTCCGCCTGGCGGGTGCCCGCGAACATCAAGGCGCGATCGGCAGCGAAAACAAGCTCAGCAAGAAAGCCCGCGAAGCAGCTGCCTGGTTCTATGAGCGTGAGCAAGCTGCGCGACGTCAGATCGATCCGCTTCAGCACCCGCTTCCATAGCAGGCGGACTTCGCGCACCAACCAATCCGCCTCTCGATTGTTGAGGATCGCATCTACCGGGAGAATCGTTTCGGGGACACCCTCCGAGCGGAAGACAAGGATGCCCAGTTCAGGTTCATTGAAGCGGAGATGTACAATGGCATCGTCCAGTTCGCGAGCCATCCTCAGCGGCCAGAAATCCGCGCCCAAATGGTGAATGCCGGCGACGATGTACGGCACCTGCGAAGGGCCGATAATCGTGATATTTGCCAGGTTTTGTTCGCGGTCGAATGCCACCCTGACATGGCGGTATTCGATACCGCTATCCGTCAGCTTGCGGTCCAGCGCTGGCAGCGCGATGCCCGTCGCGTCGGCCGGCCGATCGGAAAGCGAGGCCAGCGCCAGGGCGCGCTCGCGGACCTTTTCCTCCCAAGCCGAGGGCGGGACCAATTCGTCGACCAGCCCCCAGTCGAGGGCGCGTTGGCTGCGCTGGCCTTCCTCCTGGGTGCAGAACAGATCGGCGCGGTCGCGGCGGATTTTGCGCTTGTCGGTGAGCCGGGTGAGGCCGCCGGTGCCGGGTAGGACGCCGAGCAACGGCACCTCGGGCAGGGACACGGCCGAGCGGCGATCGTCGATCAGCATGATGTGGTCGCAGGCGAGCGCCAACTCGTAGCCGCCGCCGGCTGCCGTGCCGCTGACCGCCGCCAGCCAGCGCTGCCCGGAATGCGCCGAGGCATCCTCGATTGCGAGGCGCGTCTCGTTGGTGAATTTGCAAAAATTGACCTTGTGGGCGTGCGGGGCGCGGGCCAGCGCACCGATATTGGCGCCGGCACAGAACACGCCCGGCTTTCCCGAGCGGACGACGACAACACGCACTTCAGGATGCTCGAAACGGAGCCGCGTCGCCGCATCGGCCAGTTCGATATCGACCCCAAGGTCGTAGGAATTGAGCTTCAGCTCGGTGCCGGGGAACAGCCCGCCCGCCGGGTCGACATCGAGGGTCAGGGTGGCGACCGGCGCCTCGACATCAAGGCGCCAGTGGCGGTAGCGGGACGGCTCGGTGGCGAAATCGATCCGCATAGGCACAGCCTGCGGGTAGCTCCTGTCCTGAGACCGCCGATGTTACCAGGAAATGCCCGGCATAGCATTCCTTCGCCCGATCGCGGGGTGTTCGCCGCTGGACGGGACTTGTGCCTAGCGTCCTGGACCAGAAGTTCGAGAAATCGGAGCGGTCGTTTTCGTCCTCGAAGGCCGGTATCCACGCCTCAACCGTCAACCCGCCGGACAGATGGATCCCGGCCTTCGCCAGACCCGTCGAGATGTTGCGAACGTCGGAATCAGGTATACTGGAGAAAGTCGCCTTCGTGATCGACGAGCGGAGCCTTGGAAATCAGGCTGCTCTCCCCGCTGCCCGTTCGACATTCGGGCGCGCGGCGCTCACCCGCCGCGGCAGGCGTACGACAAATTCGGTGAAGCTCCCCTCCTCGCTCTCCACCGAGATCGTGCCGCCATGCTGCTGGGTCACGATGTCGTAGCTGATCGACAATCCGAGGCCGGTCCCCTCGCCGGCCGGCTTGGTCGTAAAAAACGGCTGGAACAGCTTGTCGCGATGTTCTTTCGGGATGCCGGTGCCGTTGTCGCGCACCCGGATTTCGACCCGTTTGCCGAGATCGCTGGTCGCAATTCGCAAAACCGGGCGAAAGGCCGGGTCTGCCTTGCGCCGCTGATGGACGGCGTGAAACCCGTTACCGATCAGGTTGAGAAAAACCCGGGTGACGTCCTGCGGCACCAGCTCGATCGGCGCGATATCGGCGGCGAAATCCCGCTCCAGAGCGATATTGAATTCCTGGTCCTGGGCGCGCGCGCCGTGATAGGCAAGGTTGAGCGCCTCCTCCACCAACCCGTTCAGATCGACCTGCTGCCGCTCGCCGCTCGTTCCGCGCGAATGCGCCAGCATCGACTTAACGATCCCGTCCGCCCGCCGCCCGTGTTCGGCGATTTTGTCGAGATTGCCGCTCAGCGTGGTGATGATTTCACCGATATCGCCGCGGGCATCGGCATCGAGCTTCGCCACCGCCGGCGCTGTGGCATCCTTCAACTCGTCGAGCAGCTCGTTCGACAGGCTCGCAAAGTTGTTAACAAAGTTCAGCGGGTTCTTGATCTCGTGCGCGATGCCGGCGGTCAGCTGGCCTAAGGACGCCATCTTCTCGGCATGGATCAGGCTCTTCTGGGCGGTTTTCAACTCAGCGAGTGCCTCTTCGGCGGCATCGCGCGCCATTCGCATTTCGGCCTGCGTGCGTAACCGCTCGCGTTCCAGCCGGTCGCGCGCCATCAGGCTGTCGCGCAGCATGCCCAAGGTCGTAGCCATGGCCTGAATCTCGGGCGGATCCGCCATCGGTATCGGCGCGTCGAAATCGCCGCGGGTGATCGCCGCCATACTGCGTTGGAGCCGCCGCAGCGGGACGACGATAGAGCGCACGCTGAGAGCGGTCATGAAGAGGGCCGCGACCAGCACAATGATCCCGCCGACGATCGCGATCCTGACCGCGCGCCGGCTCTGTCGGGTAGAGGTGTCGCGCAGCGTCAGCGCCTGCCGCTCAAGGCGATCGACGATATGTCCCAGTTCGGCATCAACCGTCAGGATATGGGACTTGGCCTGCGCCATAAGCGCATTTCCACTGGCGCTGTCGTCGGCCGAATACGCCGCGCCCGCACGGCGCGCCATCGCGCCCAAGGCCTCGATCTCCCGCGAGATCGCAGCCACCCCGGCGGGATCAACCGGAGCGATCTTCTTCAAATCCGACCCGAGCAGCACCCGCGCAGCAGCGGCCTTCTCCTGCGAGCTGCCGAGCTGGCTTACCGCAAAATCGGCCACCCAGTATTTCAGATCGCCGAAATGCTTGCTCGCCAGATTGGCGTCCCGGACCACCGAGACGAGCTGCGCTTCCTCGCCCAGGGTTTGCGAATCGCGCACCAGCTCGCCGATCAGCAGGGCGGAGGACAGGGCCAAAACCGCGAGCAACAGAACGGCCAGCGACAGCAGCCGGGCACGGATTGACAGAGATGGCAGGGAGAATGCCAAGGGTTGCCCTTCCCGCTCTGGGGACTGATCCCACGCCGCGCCACACGATCACGATTTTTTGGATTATGCCACCAAATCACAGGCGAAAACAGAGTTGCTGAAAACGTCTCTGCGAGCCGCCGGGCGGCGTTCAGGGCGACAGCGAGAATGCGTACAGCCGGCCGTCGGCACCGACGAAAAGCCGATTGTCGGCGGCGATCAGCGTTTGGAAATGCCGCAATCCCTGAAGCGGCGGGCCGGTATAGAGCGCCGTCCCGTTATCGCCGCGAAACCCGTGCAGCCGATTATCGCCCTCGGCGCCAAGAATCCACACGATCGGCTCGCTCGCGCCGTCGGTGGTGGTGACGATCGGCGCTCCGCGCCCCGACATCGCGCCGCACCATGCGGTCGCGAGGCCCGGCGGGTTGCCGGGGATGATCCGCAACACCGTCAGGTCGCCATCCCGAACCGAGGGACAATCGGCACCCCGCCCCTGGAACACGACCTCCGCGGACCCGTCCTGCGCGTAGAGGGCCGGCGCGGTGAGGATCGGTCGGGCGGCGACCCGCCGGCTGACAAGGCTGCCGCCGATCCCGCCGAGGTTCTGCCGATCGAGGAGATAGGCCCGCCGGTCCTTGCCGAGCGCCAGCAGCAGCGGCTGCGCGCCGCCCTGAAGCGCGAGCGGCAGCGGGTTGGTGGCGCCGAGGTCGAGATCGCTCGCGTCGAGTTGGCGCCAATCGGCCGGAGCGAAAAAGCTGCTCGGGCCCCCGGAACTCTGCAGGCTGGGCGGCATTCGGAAGACCGCTTCGCCGCCTGCCCATTTCCGTGCGCCAAACGTGTTGCCGGTCGAGAAATAGAGAAACCGGCCGTCGCTGGCGATGCCGCCGGGCGCCCACACGGCGCCGCCGCGGGCCTGCGATCGCCACACGAGGACGTGATCCGGCCGCCCTGTCGGCACCCCGACGACCCAGCCGTGATAGTCGCCGCAATCGCCGTAGAACCCGCCAAAGCCGATGTAAACGGTGCCGTTCAGCAGCAGGAGCGCGGCGCGCTGGTTCTGCACCCGCGGGTCGAAACGATGGCCCGCGGCGCGCAACGCATCGGCCACGTCGATCGGCCAGCCCGGCTTGACCGCGCCGTCGCCGAGCGACAGCGCGTACACCCGCTGATGCGGCCGGCCGCCATCGAGCACCATCGCGTCGAGGTAGAGAGTGCCGCTCGCCGGGTCGATGACCGGGGTGCCGGTCACCCCGAGCGGATCGATGTTGCCGCACGGGAAGGTCGAGAGCGGCGCCGGCGGGCCGAGCGAGCGGCTCCACAATGTCGCGCCGCTCCGGGAATCGATCGCCGCGACGACATTGCTTTCGCTGGCAACGATCAAAATGCCGGAGGTACTGCCGGCCGGACGCCAGTAGAGCGGCTGGGCATAAAGGTGGCCGGTGAAGCGGGGGGCAAAGCCGGTATCGAGGTGCAGGGTGCGCGCCCGCGCCCAGGTGAATTGCGGCATAACGAAGTTGCCGCTGCGATCGGCGTGCCCATGATAGGTCGCGACGGTCTGCGCCGAGGCCGGCAGCGCGGCGCCGAGCAGCAGCGAGAGAGCGAACACCAAGCGCCAAGCCGCGCTGGGCCTTGCCGCGGGAGCCATCGCGTCCTCCACTGTCTTCCCAGGCTGGCAAAACGCCGCCGGAGCGCCGCCGTCCCGGCGGCATGCCGGCGAGACGCCGGCGCTCCGAATCATGCCGACGCCTCACCCCCACCCTACCCTCCCGGGCTTGCGGGGGAGGGTTCTCGGAACCTGCCCGCCGGCGAGCCGGAGAAGCCTATCAAAATTCCCTCCTCGCAAGTGGGGAAGGGTTAGGGGTGGGGGTCCCTATTTCAAATTCAGGCTGAACAACCGGGTTGTGCGGCTTGCGCTGAAACTCAAGAAATCGCGCAGCTCGCGTTGTTGCGCGGCGGCGCGGGCGGGGTGTCCGGCGTTTCGTGCGGCCGGCCTTCGCCGGGGTAGCCGCCCTCGATCGTGACGCCGGTAACGGCGGGCGGCCGGTTCGGGTCGCCTCCCGAGCGGATCGCGCCGCCCGAGACGGTCTCGCCTCGGCTCGGCCAGGACAGGCGGAAGTTTTCGAGAGTCCGGCCGCTCCCGCCCGGCACCGCGAGGGAGGATGACAGGCGGAAGCGACGGCCGGCGATCGTCGCCCCGACCGGCGCGCCGCTATCGCCCCAGATCGCGTTGCGCCCGCCGAACCAGGCGTTGAGCGCCCGCGTGTCGTCGTGCCGCCCGTCGCCCCACAGCACGACCGCCGCCGGCACGCAATGCTGCTGGTGGGCGGCGGCGGCGCTGGCCGATAGAATGCCCGGCATCGTCGCGAGGAAGAGCACCGCAACAACGCAGTTCCGGACGGCCAGCCGTCGGCCGGCATGCCGGCGGGATGCCGGCGGTCCAAGAGTCGGCCGATCGAGATTGCTTTGCTGCGCTCGCAATGACGCGGGCCCCGGAGCCTCAGCCGATCTCGACCGCGTAGGTTTCGATGACCGGGTTGGCGAGCAGTTGCCGGCACATCTCCTCGACCTGGGCGCGCGCCGCCACCGGATCGCTCTCGGCGAGATCGATTTCGATCAGCTTGCCCTGGCGGACCTCGCCGATCCCGGTGAAGCCGAGCGCCTTCAGCGCGTTGCCGATCGCCTTGCCTTGCGGATCGAGGACGCCGGATTTCAGGCTGATGTGGATGCGGGCCTTCATCGCGCGCCTATTGGATCGCCTTCGGCGCCTTCAGGTCGGCCGGTCCCGCTTCCGGCAGGATGCCGAGGCGCCGCGCCACCTCCTGATAGCCTTCCTCGATATGGCCGAGGTTCTGGCGGAAACGGTCCTTGTCCATCTTCTCGTTGGTGCGCGCGTCCCACAGCCGGCAATTGTCCGGGCTGATCTCGTCGGCGATCACGATGCGCATGTCGTCGTCGGTATAGAGTCGGCCGAATTCGAGGCGAAAATCGACCAGCCGGATATTGACCCCGAGAAACAGCCCGGTCAGGAAGTCGTTGACCCGAAGCGCGATCTGCATGACGTCGTCGAGTTCGCGGGTGCTCGCCCAGCCAAACGCGGTGATGTGCTCCTCGGCAACCAGCGGATCGCCGAGCCCCTCGTTCTTGTAATAATACTCCACGATCGAGCGCGGCAGCGCGGTGCCCTCGGGGATGCCGAGGCGGCGCGACAGGCCGCCCGCCGAAACGTTCCGCACCACCACTTCAAGCGGGATGATCTCGACTTCGCGCACCAGCTGCTCGCGCATGTTGAGACGGCGCACCAGATGCGTCGGGATGCCGATCTCGGCCAGTTTCAGCATCAGAAATTCGCTGATCCGGTTGTTGAGGACGCCCTTGCCGACGATCGTGCCGCGCCGGCGGTTGCCGAAGGTCGCGACGTCGTCCTTGAAGTGCTGCACCAGGGTGCCGGGTTCGGGACCCTCGAACAGCACCTTGGCCTTGCCTTCGTAAATCTGCCGGCGTCGCGACATCGGATTGCTGCTGCGCGAATGGTTTGTTCCCCGCATATGGTTATCGCAGCGCGCGGCAGCAACGGCCCGGCTACCCGCCGAAATTGCACCAAGGCAGCGGCTCGGGCAGCCAGCCGGCGTGGCGAAACACCGGCCGCCGCTCCGGAGTCGGTGCGGCCGGCAATGCGATCAGCGCGCTCGACACGGTGGCGAAACCGCGCCCGGTGCAAAAGCGCAGCGCCGCCTCGGGCGGCATCCCGTCGGGCGGCCGGTCGTCGGACAGCAGCGCCTCCCAGGCGGCCCAGTCGCCGGCTTCCGGGTCGGGCGGCGGCGCGGCGAGAAAGCGCGGCCGGGCCACGGCGAGGCGCAGGGTCGCAACTTCGTTGAGGTCGCCGGCGGCGATCAGCGACAGCCCCTCGCCGATCGGGTGCACCTCGATCGGGCCGCCGCCGGCGTGACGCAGCCAGAACGCGTCGCGGTTGTCGGCGACGATCAGGTTGAAGGTGCGATAGGAGTGGGGATCGAGGTCGGACAAGGCCGCCGCCGCGGCGACCGCGTCGGCGTGGTCGAGCGCCTCGAGCACCAGTTCGCCGCGCGAGCGCTGCCCGGCGGCGGGGCCGAGGCTGCCGTGCCGGTTCAGCACCGCGGCGGCGACCCCCCAGTCGTTGATCCCGAGCCACGAGCCGCCGGCAAGCAGGTCGCGCCCCGCCACCACCTCGGCGCGGTCGGGCCAGTGCCGCGCCGGCGGGAGGGAAGGCCGGTCGATCATCTCATCGCGATTGGCGCCGATGATGACCGGCCATGGATGATCGGGCCGCCGCAGGATCGCCAGGGTACACATTCAACCGGCTCGCCGGTGCGGCGGCGGCCTGTGATAATGTGCCGGGCCGGAACCCGCGCGAGGCGCATCGGATACGAGGACCATGAAGACCTTCGAGGATCGCGAAAAGGATTTTGAGGCCCGCTTCAAGCACGATGAGGAGCTTCAGTTCAAGGTCAAGGCGCGCCGCAACCGCCTCCTCGGCCTGTGGGCGGCCGAACGGATGGGCCTCAAGGGCGAGACAGCCGACGCCTACGCGCGGGAAATCGTCAACGCCGAGTTCGCCGGCGGCGACCGCCACGTCGTCGACAAGATCTGCGCCGATCTCGCGGGCAGCGGCCAAAGCTGTACCGCGGCGCAGGTGCAGTTCGAGCTGACCCACCTTCAGGACCGCGCCAAGCAGCAGATCATGCAGGATTAGCCTCCGGACCGCCGGCATGCCGGCCGGTGGCCGGCGGTCCGCGGGTGCGCGGCCGGCCAATCCTATGGCATGCTGCTGGTGCTCCAACACCAACCTTGGATTGAGGCCGCCAGCATGAGGAACCAGGTCAGCCTGCTTGCGGCGCGGCGGTTTCTGCCGCTGTTCGCGACGCAGACGGTCGGTGCGTTCGAGGACAATCTGTTCAAGAGCGCGTTCATCATGCTGGTCACCTACGATGCCGCGATCGGGGGCGGCGCCGATCCCGGAATCCTCGCGGCGCTGGCCGGCGCTGCGCTGATCGCTCCCTATTTCCTGTTCTCCGCGATTGCCGGCGAACTCGCCGACCGGTTCGAGCGGGCGCGGTTGTTGCAGGTCTTGAAAGCGGCCGAGGGGGCGACCGCCCTCGCCGCCTCGGCGGCATTGCTCGGCGGCAGCCTTGTCTGGTGCTTCGTCGCGCTGTTCGCGCTCGGCGCGCAGGCGACGTTTTCCAGCCCGGTGCGCTATGCGCTCTTGCCGCAGCATCTCGCCGAGCACGAGTTGGTCGGCGGCAATGCGCTGCTCGAAGGCGGCACGTTTCTCGCGATCCTGTCGGGAACGCTGGCCGGCAGCATCGCCGTCGCGGTGCCGCACGGGGCCGCACTCGCGGTGGCGCTGATCGCCGCCTGTGCGTTGGGCGGATTCGCGGCGAGCCTGTTTCTGCCGGCGGCGCCGGCTCCCTCGCCGGGGCTGCGGCTCAGCCGCAACCCGCCGGCCGCGATCGCGGCGATCCTGCGCCAGGCCTGGGCGGGGCGCGAGGTGCGACGGGCGATTCTCGGCGCGTCGTGGTTCTGGCTGCTGGGAGCGATATACCTGTCGCAGATTCCCGCCTTCTCGAAGGAGAGCCTCCATGCGGGCAGCGGCGTCGTAACCCTGTTCCTCGCCGCCTTCTCGATCGGGATCGCGATCGGCTCGGTGCTGTGCGGCCGGCTGATGCGCGGCGAGGTCAGCGCCCGTTATGTGCCGCTCGCCGCCCTTGGCATGGCACTGTTCTCGGTCGATCTGGCGCTCGCCGGCGGCGCCCTCAGCGCCGCTGCGCCGGCGCCCGCGGCGGGATTTGTCGGGGTCGCGGCGTTTTTGTCGAAAGCGTCCGGCATCCGCATCTTCGCCGACTTCCTGGCAATCGCGATCTGTGGCGGGGTGTTTGTCGTGCCGCTCTATGCGATCGTGCAGCGTTGCAGCGAAGAGGCGGCGCGCGCCCGGATTATTGCCGCCGGCAACATCCTGAACGCGCTCGCCATGACGGCCGCGGCGCTGCTGACCGGCGGCCTGATCGCGGCCGGGCTGCGCATTTCGCAGGTTTTTCTCGTTGCCGGAGTGTTGACCGGCGGGGTCGCGATGTGGAGCTGCCGGCTCCTGCCCGCCGGCGTCTGGAATGCGCGGCCGCGCATTCTGCGCTGACAGCCTCTACCACCACCAACCGTACCACCCCCAGTATGGGCCGGCGAAGACGATCGCGATCCAGAACAGGATGAACAGCACGATAATGAGACCCCAGGTCTCGCCAACGCCGTAATATGATCGCCGATAGCCATAAAATCCGCCGCTGCTGAGCAGCAGAAACACAACAATGAGCCAAAAGATGAACCACCACCACATAGGGGGCTCCGGTTTTATTTTTTTAGGATAGGCGGAGGATCGCGGCCGGGGCTCGGACGCTGTCAGGCGTCCGGGCCCCGTCGAAGCGATTGCGGCCGCTCAGACGGCAGCGGTCGGCCCCGCCTCACCGCTGCGGGTTGCGCGGTCGGTTGACCGGCGGCTCGACGATCTTGGTGCGGTCGGCCGGGCCGCTCTCGCCGTGGTGCGGCTCGATCACGGTTGTCGTGTTGGTCTGCACGGTCCCGCGATCGCGCACATTCATCAGGCTCCACAGCGAGATCAGGAAAACAAGCGCACCGACGCCCCAGTGATCCCAGCTGGCCGGGCCGAGCGGGGTGAAGCCAAGCGCCCACGGGGCGGCAATGACCCAGGCGCCGAAGATCAGGGTCAGCCATTCCTGCCACAATTCCATGTGGCTGAGCGCCGATAGCGCGACCAGGAATATCAGGGCTGCCATGACCCAGGCGTTCCAGGCCGCGGTGCTGACCATGCCGACCGGCTCGAAGCCGGGCCGGGCGGTGACGCTGGAGCCGAACTGCAGTACCCACGGCGAGATGAAGAACCAGATCGCCAGAATGAGATTGGCCCAGTCTTCCCATCGGTTGCTGCGGGTTCGCCTCGCGGCGATGTATTCGCTGTTGAAGTAGGTGGCCATTGGTACTCTCCTGTTACTCGGTTCGTGACCCGTAGGCCGGCGCAGCCGGGCTCAGCCCGCCACTGTTACCGGGCGTTGGCGTCCCCGGCATTGCCGGCCCCGGCATTAGCCATGCCCTGCCCGTTCTGACCTGATCCTTCTTCCCAATAGGGCCTGAGGCCAAAGTGCTGGTAGAGCTGTGCCAGTTGCATGGCCGGGACCTCGGTTGGCAGCTTTGTCTGCACCGGGATCGTCGGTTCGTTGGCCAGCAGCCGGGCACTCGTGGTCAGGCGATAGCCGCCTCGGAACGGCGTCCAGGCGAGCGCCTGGACGGGAATTGCGAACCAATGCGGCGCCAGCCCGAGGAACCCGCCCTCCTTGATCAGCGCAAAGGCGACCTCGCCACGCTTCGGATCGATCAAAACATGCTGTACCTGCCCGACGACGTGGCCGTTGGGGGCGTAAACGCTGGCGGCCTTGAGCGCGTTCGCCGAGGTCGTGTTCGGCGACAGCAAGGTCTGCACGACCCCCGAGGCATCGATCACCAGACCGCGCCGCACCATCTGCTGCCCGCTGGGGCCGACCTGGCCGGCCGAAACGTTGTTGGCGGCGGTGTTGTAGGCGCCGCCATTGGCGGCCGGGTTGTTCGCGCCCTGGCCGCTCGCGACATTGCCGCCGAAGCCGTTGACCGCGCCGCGATTGGCACGATTCATCTCGCCGTTGCTCATCTCGCCGTTGCCGCCGCGGTTTGCGGCATTCATCCCGGCGCTGTTGCCGTATCCGGCGCGGTTGTTGAAGTTGGCGCCGGCGGTGTTGCCGTAATTCCCGGCATTGCCGTTGAAGCGGCCGCCGTTGTTGTTCGCGTAGATGTTACCGGCGCCGCCCGGATAGGCATTACGGCCGCCGAGCACTCCCGGCGCCCAGCCGTAGCCGTAACCGTAGCAGCAATAGGGGCCGTAGCCGTAGCCGACCCCGTACGGCGCGTATCGGTAGCCGTAATAGCCGTAAACGCCGGCCCGCGCGTTGGAGGTCTCAAGACTGGCGACGGCGCCCGGGTTTAGCAGGGGCGCCTTCTGCAAGCGGGCGGCGGCGATCGAAACCTTGATCGGGCCCTGCGCCGCGATCGGCGTGGCGATAGCTTCCCATGGCAGCGCGACGACGTTGCCGTTCAGGTTGAAATCGCCGTTGCCGGCGACGATGACGAAATCGAGTGCGCCATTGGCCGTATTGATGACGACGCGGTTGATCTTGCCGGCGTCGTGGCCCTGTGGATCGACCAGCGGGCGGTTGATCAGGTTTTGCACCGGGACGATCTGAATCTCCCCGGCCGCTGCCTCATTGGCGGAGCTGCCGTGGTTCGTGCCGGCATTGTTGTTGTTGATGGCTGCCGTGCCCGGATTGGCGCCGGCGCTTGTACCGGCCGAATTCGCCGTCGCGGCGTTTCCGGCGCCGGCGTTCTGCGCCAAAACCGGAAACGGCACCAGCGCCGCCATCATCAATCCCGAAATCAGGAAATGCTTGCGAATGAACATCTTGTCGGCTTCCTTCCACTTGCGTCGCGCCCAGCGCCCGATACGTGTCTCACGCGAGACCGGCCCCCGCGCCGCCCGGTTAAATGCTCTGGGTAAGAACCGTTGGCGCAGGCGGCAAATTCCGATAGAGCGCCGCGGTTGCCGGTCGGCGCCGCAAC
Organism: Allostellaceae bacterium; assembly: GCA_036278835.1. Classification (GTDB taxonomy): domain Bacteria; phylum Pseudomonadota; class Alphaproteobacteria; order ATCC43930; family CGMCC-115725; genus DATARH01. Next base: position 1,664 of record DASUKH010000201.1, on the reverse strand, counting down.
TAGCTCAATCAGTGGGACTCCAACCACATTCGCCGTTAATCGTAAGACGAATGGTTGAGACGCAAGTAAATTTGACAGTTGAATCCGAAACCTCAGTCGTCACGTTATCGTTGCCTAATCGAAATATCGCACGCGAGTGGAGGTATTAAGATGAAGGCAATTATTCAAAAGCGTAGGCTGGGGTGTTGGCGCCGCGGCAGTGGCGGTTGTCGGGCTGGGGGCACTCGCGATGCCGACCGCTTCGGCTGACGCCCAGGTCTATTTCGGCGTGGGGCCGGGCGGGTTCAGCGTCGGCCTCGGGGCGCCGGTCGCGCCGTATTATTCGCCCTATTACGCCAGGCCGTATTATACGCCGTACTACGCACCTTACTATTACACGCCGTCGCCCTATTACTACGACTGGTGGTAGGCGCAATTGGCGCGGCGGGCCTTTGTAGTTCGGCTCGAGCCGGCAGGGGCCGCATACGCTTCGCCGCGCTCGTCTGAAGCCCGCTTCCGTGGCAGGCTGCGTTGAGCGCGAGCCTGCCGGGAGGGGGCGATGACGGGGGCGTTGGAACGATGCCGGGTGGTCGATTTCACGACGACCATCGCCGGCCCGCATTGTACGAGGCTGCTGGCCGATCTCGGTGCCGAGGTCGTCAAGATTGAGCCGCCGGAGGGCGATATGATGCGCTCGCGCCCGCCGTTACGGCAGGGCGCCAGCACGTCGTTCGGCCAGCTCAACACCGGCAAGAAGAGCATTGTCCTCGATCTGAAGCGCAAGGCCGCGGTCGCCGTGGCTCGCCGGCTGATCGAATCGGCGGACGTGGTCGTCGAGAACTTCCGGCCGGGGGTCATGCAGCGCTTCGGCCTCGGCTATGAATCATTGCGGCCGCTCAATCCCGGCCTCGTCTATTGCTCGATCTCAGGATATGGCCAGACCGGGCCCTCGGCGGGGTTGCCGGCCTATGCCCCGGTCATCCATGCCGCTTCCGGTTACGATCTGGCGCATCTCGCCTATCAGGAGGGGGAGCGGCGGCCCGATTACTGCGGCATCTACATCGCCGATGTGCTGACCGGCACCTACGCGTTCGGCGCGATCGTCGCCGCGCTCCATCAGCGGCGGGTGACCGGTTCGGGTCAGCTGATCGACGTGTCGATGCTGGAGAGCATGCTGAGCCTCACCTTGAGCGAGATGCAGCTGGCGCAGTTTCCGGATTCGTACATTCGCGGCCGCCCGGTTTTCGGGCCGATCGCGGCTGCCGACGGCTGGGTCAACCTGTCGGTCGCCAGCGAACGCACCTTCCAGAACCTGGCAGCGGCGTGCGGCCGGCCCGATTGGGTCGATGACCCGCGCTTTGCCCGCTACCCGGACCGCCGCGCCAATTGGGGGCAACTGATCGAGGAGGTCGAGGCGTGGTCGCGCCGGCTCCCCGGCACCGAAATATTGGCGGCGTTCGCCCGCCATGGCGTGCCGGCCGCGCCCTACCGGACGGTCGGCGAAGCAATGGCGGACCCGCAACTTGCCCATCGCAACGCTTTTGTCGAGGTTCAGGACAGCGGCGGCAGCTTCCGGGCACTGAACCCACCCTTCCGCTTCTCCGCGGCCGAGGCCGAGGCGCGCCCCTTTGTTGCCGCGCTCGGCGAGCACAGCCGCGGCGTGCTGGCCGGGCTGGGCTATCCCG
>DASUKH010000200.1:0-2567 GCA_036278835.1 Allostellaceae bacterium | reverse complement strand
GGCGGCACTCGGGCCGATCGAGATTCTCGTCAACAATGCCGGGATTACCCGCGACACGACGATGCAGCGCATGAGCTTCGAGCAGTGGAACGCGGTCATCCAGACCAACCTGTCGTCGTGCTTCAACATGTCGAGGGCGGTCATTGAGGGGATGCGCGACCGTCAGTTCGGGCGCATTGTCAATATCGGTTCGATCAACGGGCAGGCCGGGCAGTACGGGCAGGTCAATTACGCCGCTGCCAAATCGGGCATTCACGGCTTTACCAAGGCGCTGGCGCAGGAAGGGGCGGGGCGCGGCATCACGGTTAACGCGGTGGCCCCGGGCTATGTCGATACCGAGATGGTGCGCGCGGTGCCGAAAGACGTGCTCGACAAGATTGTCGCGCGCATCCCGGTCGGCCGCCTCGGCAAGGCCGAAGACATCGCCCGCGCCGTCTTGTTCCTGGTCGCCGACGACGCCGATTTCATCACCGGCTCGACCCTGTCGATCAACGGCGGCCAGCATATGTATTGAGGAACGGGGCAGGCGCACGAACCCGGTCTTCACGATAGGCCACGCGACCCGGCCACTCGGCGAGCTGATCGCCGTGTTGCGCGAGGCGGGGTGCGACCGGCTGGTCGATATCCGCTCGGTGCCGCGTTCGCGGACCAATCCCCAATTCAATGCGGACGCGCTGCCGGAGCCGCTCGCCGCGGCGGGGATTGGCTATCTGCATATCAAGGCGCTTGGCGGGTTGCGGCATCATCCGAAGGGCGCGCCGCCGTCGCCGAACGGCCTCTGGCACAACGAATCGTTCCGCAATTATGCGGATTACGCGATGACCCCGCCGTTCCGCGCCGGGCTCGACGCGCTGTGCGCGCTGGCCGGGGAGCATCGTTGCGCGATCATGTGCGCCGAAGCGGTATGGTGGCGCTGTCACCGGCGCATCGTCGCCGATTATCTGCTGACCCGCGGGATTACGGTGGCTCATCTCCTCGGCAAGGGGCGGCGCGACCCGGCAACGCTGACCCCCGGCGCCCGGCCGCTTCCCGATGGCACGATTCTCTATCCGGAACCGGACAGTGCGGGGCCGCTCTTCGAGCGGTAGGGTCTGCGGCCACGCCGAAAAGGTGGGACGATTGCGCGTGCCGGGAAAACCGACTAGCATCAACATCTGGTATCAGGAAGGTTGAGATGCGGGAAATCTGGTTCGCGGCGCTGATCGCATCGGCCTTGTTCGGTGCCTACCCGGCAATGGCGGCGCCGGCCGCGCCGCCCGCCGTCGCTCCCGCCGCCGCCGATAATGTGCTGGCGGTGAAGCCGACCGACCGGGTGCTCGGCAAGCCCGACGCGCCGATCACGATTGTCGAATACGGCTCGCTGAGCTGTCCGCATTGCGCGCATTTCGCGACCGAGGTGCTGCCGCAGCTGCAGAAGGAGTGGATCGATACCGGCAAGGCCAAGCTGGTGTTCCGCGACTTCCCGCTCGACAAGATGGCGCTGCGGGCCGAGATGGTGGCGCGCTGCGCCCCGCCCGACCGCTATTTCGGGCTGATCGACCTGATGTTCGCGAACCAGGAGAAATGGGTCCTCGCGAAGGATTGGCGGGAGGCGCTCGGCCGGCTCGTGCAGATCGCCGGCATCGGCAAAAAGGAATTCGACGCCTGTCTCGCCAACCAGCAGGTCGAAAATGAGGTGGCGCAAAGCCGGCTGACGGCATCGCAAAAACTTGGCGTCGATGCGACGCCGACCTTCTTTATCAACGGCAAGAAATTCGAGGGCGCGCCGACTTTCGCCGGATTCAACCAAACCTTATCGAACCTCGCCAAGGAGAAATCCTGAACGATTTGTGCTGTTGAGCCCCCGCGCGACCGCCGCTGAGCAACCCTCTCCCGCACCGCGGGCGGGGGGTGGTGGGTGAGGGCAGGGGCGCCCGATTGCCCCTTACCCCGGCCCTCTCCCCCGATGGGGGAGAGGGAGAGGACGGATCGGATTAGCACATGACGGCATCGCCCCGATGCAGCTAGAGCGGCTGCGGCTCGCCGGGTTCAAATCCTTTGTCGAGCCGGCCGAGCTGGCGATCGAGCCGGGGCTGACCGGCATCGTCGGCCCCAATGGCTGCGGCAAGTCAAACCTCGTCGAGGCCCTGCGCTGGGTGATGGGCGAATCGTCGGCGCGACGGCTGCGCGGCGGCGAGATGGACGACGTGATCTTTGCCGGCTCCGACAGCCGCCCGGCGCGCAACGTCGCCGAGGTCGCGCTGACCATCGATAACGGCGACCGCGATACCCCCTTTGCCCATAACGACAGCGCGACGGTCGAAATCGTGCGCCGCTTGGTGCGCGGCGCCGGCTCGGCCTACCGCATCAACGGCCGCGAGGCGCGCGCGCAGGACGTCCAGCTGTTGTTTGCCGATGCGGCGAGCGGGCCGCACTCCTGGGCTCTCGTCGGGCAGGGCCGGGTCGGCATGCTGATCGCGGCAAAGCCCGGCGAGCGCCGCATGCTGCTCGACGAGGCGGCCGGCACCGCCGGGCTGCACGCCCGCCGCCACGAGGCCGAGCTGAAATTGCAGGCGGCCGAGGCCAAT
>DASUKH010000199.1:0-11469 GCA_036278835.1 Allostellaceae bacterium | reverse complement strand
TCGGTATAGACCCGGAACGGCACCTCGCTCAGCCCGTTCGACGGCCACATGACGGGCGGATCGAGCGCGACATCCTGCAACGACATGCGAAACCTCCCGTGAGGCGATCCGGCCTCAGTATGCGACAGTTGCGCAGGGCGGAAAAGCGCGGCGCTGTCCGCCCTGCCGCGATCGGCGGGTGACGCTGCGCCAGTCGTAGGATGGGCTGAGCGAAGCGAAGCCCATCGCCCGCCGGCGCCGCGATAGGCTTCTCCCGGCGTTCCGCCGGGATCAGCCCATCCTACGGATCACTGTCGCAGCAGGCGCCGGGCGATGATGACGCGCATGATCTCGTTGGTGCCTTCGAGGATCTGGTGGACGCGCAGGTCGCGCAGGTGGCGTTCGACCGGGAAGTCCTTCAGGTAGCCGTAGCCCCCGTGCAGCTGCAAGGCCTCGTCGGCGATGCGGAAGCCGGAGTCGGTGGCGAGCCGCTTCGCCATCGCGCAGTGGAGGGTGGCGTCGGGGTCGCCCTTGTCGAGGCTGGCGGCGGCGCGGCGCAGCATCAGCCGGGCGGCCTCGAGGTCGCTCGCCATGTCGGCGAGCTTGAACTGCACGCTCTGGAAGTCGGCGAGGCGCTGCCCGAACTGACGGCGCTCCAGCACATAATCGCGCGCCGCCTCGTATGAGGCGCGGGCGCCGCCGAGCGAACAGGCGCCGATGTTGAGCCGGCCGCCATCCAGCCCCATCATCGCGATCGAAAACCCCTCGCCCTCGACGCCGAGCCGATTGGCGACCGGCACCCGGCAATCGCTGAAATTAACCATCGCGGTCGGCTGCGTATGCCAGCCAAGCTTCCGTTCCTGCTTGCCGAAGGAGAGGCCCGTGGCGCCGTTCTCGACGACAAGGCAGGAGATGCCCTTGGGGCCGGCCTCGCCGGTGCGCACCATTGTGACGTAGATGTCGCTGCGCCCGCCGCCCGAGATGAACGCCTTGGTGCCGTTCAGCACGTATTCGTCGCCGTCGCGACGCGCGCGGGTCTGCAAGGCGGCGGCGTCCGAGCCGCTGCCCGGCTCGGTCAGGCAGTAGCTGGCGAAATGTTCCATCGTCATCAGCTTCGGCAGAAAGCGGGCGCGCTGCGCCTCGCTGCCGAAACGGTCGATCATCCATGCCGCCATGTTGTGGATCGACAGGTAGGCGGCGGTCGAGGCGCAGGCGGTCGCCAACTCCTCGAAGATAACCGTCGCATCGAGCCGCGACAGGCCGCTGCCGCCGAACCGGTCGCCGACATAGATCCCGGCAAAACCGAGCGCCGCGGCCTTGCGCAGCGCCTCTTCGGGAAATTCCTCGCGCTCGTCCCAGCCCGGCGCCCGCGGCAGCCATTCCTCGCGGGCAAACTGCCGTGCCGTCGCCTCGAACGCGCGCTGCTCGTCGGAGAGATCGAAATCCATAACCCGGATTATGGAACGGCGGCCGCCGGAGCGCTACTCGGCGGCGGCGCGCTCCTCGTCATCGCCGTCGAGGAACGGCTGCATACGGTCCAGTTCCAGGAGCGACAACGCTTCGGCTTCCGGCAATGCTTCGACCCGGCGGAGCTGACGCTCCATCGCTCGCCGACGGGTTCCGAGATTGTCATCGATGACCTTTTGCGCTTCCCCGAGCTTCTTTCCGACCTTGTCGACAAAATCGCCGAACTTCGAAAACTCGCTTTTGACCGCGCCCAGCACCTTCCACACCTCGGCGGAGCGCTTCTGGATCGCCAGCGACCGGAACCCCATGCGCATCGCCGTCAGCAGCGTAAACAGCGTCGTCGGTCCGGCGATCATCACGTGGCAGTCGCGCTGCATCGCATCGATGAGGCCGGGCCGGCGGACGACCTCGGCGAACAGGCCTTCGGTCGGCAGGTACATCACGGCGAAATCGGTGCTGTGCGGCGGATGGACATACTTGGAGCAGATGTCGCGCGCCGATTCGCGAACCCGCAGCTCGATCGCGCGGCCTGCCTGCTCGACCTCGGCCTGCTCGCCGCGCTCGGCCGCTTCCGTCAAGCGTTCGTAGTCGGCCGTCGGAAACTTGACGTCGAGCGGCAGCCAGACCGGGGCCGTCTCATCGCCGGGCAGACGGATCGCGAATTCGACCCGTTGATTGCTTCCCGGCCTGATCTCGACGTTGCGCCCGTACTGGTCGGGCGCCAGCACCTCGGCCAGCATCGTTTCGAGCCCGATCTCGGTCCAGGTGCCGCGCGCCTTGACGTTGGTCAGCACCCGCTTCAGATCGCCGACGCCGGTCGCCAGGGCCTGCATCTCGCCGACCGATCGATAAACCTGTTCCAGCGAGTCGCTGACCTGCTTGAAGCTGGCGCCGAGCCGTTGCTCCAACGTCGATTGCAGCTTCTCGTCAACTGTAAGCCGCATCTGTTCGAGCTTGCTCTCGTTGCCGGTGCGGATGTCGTCGAGTTTTTTCTCCACGCGATCGCGCAGCTGCTCCTGCTGCTCGCGCAAGCTCTGGGAAAATCCGTTGAAACCGGCGTCGATCCGCTCCGTCAACTGGCCAAGCCTGGTGTCGAGCCGGTCGGCGACATCGCGGCGCATCCCCTCGAGCGCCGCCCCGACATTGCTCCCGAACTGGGTGATCGCCGCCTGCATGTCGCCGAGCCTGGCGGCGTGGTCCCGCCCGAAGGCGCCGAGCTGCTCGGCCTGCGCCCTGGTGCCCGCCTGCACCTTGTCGAATGCGGCAGCGAGGCCGTCGCGGACGCCGTTGCCGATCTCCGCGCGCAACCCCTGATCCAGCAAGACCAGGTCGCGGCGCAGCGATTCGGCATTCCGGTCGATCGCATCGAACCGGCCGTCCGCAGCCGCACCGGCGCCGCCGCCGCGCGACGCCACCCGCCTCAACAGCAGAACGAGCAGGACGGCATTCAGCACCGCGAACGCCAACAGAGCGTAGGTCGCCATCGTAACGGGCATCCATCATCCGCCGGCCGCGCGCCGCCGGCGCCTCGAATTGAGTTCTCGTTACGTTCAATATAACGCCGATTGAATTCGGGGAAGCCCGAATCCACTCTCCCGCGTTCGCGGCATCCGGGCGCCCCTATGCGCAGCGGGACCGCGGCGGCGTTACGCGGGCTCGCGCAGCAATTCCGTAATCGACAGCGGACGCAAATAGCCGGGTTCGAAATCCGCGAGCGCCGACAGCCGGTCCAGATCTTCGATAATCACCAGCCGCCCTCTGATGCGCACCAGGCCGTCATCGCGCAATTCGTGCAGCACCCGGTTCACATAAGGAACACTGAGGCCAAGCGTGTCGCTTATCATTTCCTGGGTCAGCGGCATCCGGAACGATCGTTCGTCGGCTAACTTGATATCTTGCAGCCGCTTGAACAGATCGAGCAGGAAATGAGCCACGCGTTCTTTTGCTGTCCGCCGGCTAACGGCCACCAAACGTTCACCAAGAACGGTATCGGAAGTGAAATTCCAGAGAAGTTCAGCGACGATACGGGGGTGAGTATTAAGAAGGGTCATAAGACGAGACACAGGTATTGACGCGACCGCTCCATTCGTTAAAAATTTTGTGGAATATGGTGCTTTCGCGAAGCGGCAGCCGGTAATTCCAACCAAATCACCGGGCAACAGCAAATTCAAAATCTGGCGCTGCCCGTCGCGAAGAATCCGATATCGGATCGCCATTCCTTCGCTGATCAGGAATATCGAGTCTGATCGCCGCCCCGCTCGAACGATTTCTTCTCCGCGACGGACCGCGCGGCTGGCTGAATTCTTATCAACGATGACAGAAGCTTTATCGGAGACCGGCACCGACGACGAAGATAGTCGTTGATTGAGCAGCCGCACTGCCCACAGCGCTTTGGCTGCGACCTTGTCGTCCATGCCCCCCCTCCCGTGCTCCGCGAGCCGATTTCACAAGGCTCGTCGACGCTTGTTGCCCTTATGCCACATAGCGACCGATCTTACACGCTCAAACCGCTCGTTGATAGATCAACTAAGGTCAGGTTCGTGCAATCCCCCTTTCGGAAGAGGCGGATACCACGTTTCCGAGGATTGTTCATTCATATAGATGAATAAAATAGAAGAAAGACAGTACCGCGCCGAATGAAAGACTATTCAACCGACGGGTTGGTCCTGCGCCGACCGCGCCAAGCCATGTCGGTGCCGATCCGAACAGACCATGATTGGGGGGAGTGATGAAGAACGGACGAACCGTTGCGCTCACAGCAGCAATGGCCGGCGCTTTGATTGTGCCTTTGGCGATCGGCCAGCCGGCGGCCAGGGCCGATGAATTGTCTGATTTGCGGGCCAACCAGCACCTGCTTCAGCAGCGGGTCGATCAGCTGGCACAGCTCGCTGCCGCGCCGGGGGCGAAGGGTGCGCCGGTACTGGCCGGCAGCTTCCCGCGGTCGTTCCTGATCCCGGGCACCGACACCTCGATGGCGATCACCGGCTTCATCCGGCTCAATATCGACTATTTCTTCCAGGGTGCCGCTCCGGGCAACGGCATCACCGGCGAAGGGAACAACACGATCGGCGAGAACGGCGTGGTGCTGACGACTCCGCTCAACGTGCCCGCCAGCTGCGTCAGCGCGCGCTGCGACGTGGAGCGGCGGGAGCACGCGCGCAGCGGCGGCAATTTTCACATGAACGTCCGCGAATCGCGGTTGCGCGTCGAGACCCGCACCCCGACCCCGTTCGGTCCGGCCGGTACCGTGTTCGAGTTCGACTTCGCCGGCGGCGGCAAATCGGGCTTGTTGCACGTGCCGGATAGTCTTACCCCGCGTTTGCGTCTCGCCTACGGCACCCTCGGCCCGTGGCTGGTCGGTCAGGATTACTCGCTGTTCAACGACCTCGCCGCGCACCCGACGACCCTCGATTTCGGCGGCGAGGTCGGGCCAACCGGCACCGTGCGCCCGCCGCAGCTGCGCTACACCTGGAAGGGGTATAACGGCTTCGTCGCCGCGGCCGATATCGAGGCGCCCGACACCACCCTGCTGACGCCGCTCGGCGGCATCGACAACACCTCGACCGCCACCCTGACTGGCGGCATCAACCCGACCAAGAACGCCTTGCCTGACGTGGTTGGTCGCCTCGACTGGCACCAGCCCTGGGGCCATCTCAGCGCTCGCGGCGTGATGGCCAATGACCAGGTCAATGACGGCCGCTTCATCTCGCGCACCTTCATCGGCTACGGCGGTGCGGTCTCGGGCGATTTCAAGCCCGGCTGGTTCGGCTGGAGCCGGGATGATTTCACCTTTGGGGCCGGTGGCGGCGTCGGCATGCTGCGCTATTTCAATGGCTCCGATACCTGGGACCTGAGCAGCAACCTCGTCGCGTTGCCCGCTACCCCGGCCGCCGCCGCCTTGGTGCGGATCAGCCAGAACCATGGCTGGGAAGCGCATCTCGGCTACGAGCACTGGTGGGGGCCGCATCTGCGCTCGAACTTTTCGGGCGGCATCCAGCGCAAGGAAATGGACTCGAGCCTGCTCGCCGCTGGCGCTCCCTGCATCACCAGCACCAGCTGCTGGACCGCCAACAAGGAGCTGATTACCACCCACGTCAATCTCGTTTACAGCCCGGTTTCCTTCGTCAACGTCGGTGCTGAGTGGGTGCACGGCCATCGTCTGACCAATGCCGGCCTGAACGGCGATTTGGACATGCTGATCGGTCAGGTGATGGTGAAGTTCTAAAGCGAAGCTGCCACGGGGTCGGGACGCCTGCGCTGCCAATATCGGCGGCCCAGGCTTCCCGGCTCCGTTCTCGGGAGGGGAGATAACAGGAGGACGGCCCCATGATGGAAATCATCCCAGGGCTTCCGGACAATGTCGTCGGCATTATCGCACGCGGTCGGGTGACTAACGAGGAGTGCGATGCCGTGCTGCGGCCGGCGATGGAGTGCTCGCTCAAAAAGCACGACAAGGTAAGGCTCTATTACGAGGTCGGCTCGCGCTTTCCCGGCGCCGGGTGGGACGATCTCGCGATCGAGCACCTGCCGCAATGGGAACGGATTGCGGTGGTCACCGATACCGGTTGGGTGCGCCACACGGTCAATGCGCTGCGTTTTCTGCTCGCCAGCGAAGTGCGGGTCTTTACCACCGAGGAACGCAAGGAAGGCCGCGCATGGATTGCCTCGTCGGCCGAGACCTCGCCGGCGACGTTGTCTGTGTCACATTTCCGCGCGCCGCGGCAGCCGCGTCGCGCCTCGCCGCCGCGGTCCTCTGCACGATCCCGGGCAGGCGATCACGGTTACCGCCGAGCGTCGGCCGGCGCTTGGTAACCGGCGCCGACCCGCCTTCGGCAGGGCAGAAACTGGCCTGGGCGGCTCGCGGCGCGGCATCGGAAATTTCAAACGGGAAGGACCACCGATACCGCCGCGCGCGAAGCCGAACAGCGCCTTATGGATGTTTCTCGTTCTTTGCGGCTCGGAACCCGTCCTTCGTCGCGCTCGCCTCGCACATATAGGCGCCGCGCTTTGCCTTGCCGTAATCGCGGCTGCCGGCGAAATGATACACGTGCGAACTGAGGTTCGCCCACACGACCGCACCCGAGCCGCAATGCGCTTTCGCGGCGGCTTCGGTCGAGAACTCGTCGGCCTTGGCGTTCGCGTTCACCGTCGCGGTATGCGTGCGGCCGGCCGGCGCCTTCTGCGCCCAGCCGGGGACCGGCGCGGCGAATGCGAGAAAGCCGATCAGCGCTGCGGCGGTCGCGATCTTGTCGATTCCGATTGTCATCTTTCGCCTCCTAGCGTGCTGCTTCCGCCGGTTGGCCAATCTCGCCAACGGGCTTGGCGGCGTGCACCAATTCGAACGTGATGCCGTGCAGTGCCGGCAACTCGGGAGGCGGCGCCCCCTGCTCGCCGGCATTTCGTCCGGGTGTCGGCATGTCGGGCGTTGCGGGTGATCCGGTAAATGCCCGACCCCGGCAGGATCCGGCCGGCCGTGGCGAAATTCCTGCGCCAACAACGCCTCAATGGTTTCCTTTGTGGACCAACGAGGCATGGCCCAGGCCGTTCCCGACGGGCGATGCTGTGGTTTATCGGAGGGCGGCGGGCGGGCCGTAGCGGCACCCTCAGAACCCCCCTGCGCGGTCGCGGCAACGCTGCGCGGCGTCGTCAACAACACGCTCGCGATCTGTTTCCTCGATACCGGCCTCGCCAATACCTTCGTTACGCGCTGGCGCCTTCTGCGGCGTCGGGACGGTCGATGGCAAATTCCGGCTGCGCGCCCTCGGCGCCGCAGTTCGCATCAATCCATGGCATCACGGCGTCGAGCACGGGTTCCGATGCCGCCAGCAGGGGGATCGCGATGCGGCTGCGCGCCGGGAGGCGGGGGCCCCGGCCTCGCTGATCATCAGGCGGATCTGGCCGCCAGGCCGCTACCGCCCTACCGCTGTTTTCGGCTCCCGAGAATTGCGGCCGATGATCCCGATACTGGCATCGTCCGTCAGCTGGCGATTGCGGAACTTGCGCTCGGCGATCCGCTCGAACCGGGTGCGGTGGGTATGGTAAGCCTCGATGCAACGCGCCGGGGTCGCGGTGCCCTCGAGAAAGTGGCGAAAGACCTGCCGCGACACCCTCACCACCCGCCCGTCCTCGCCGATCGCGACACCAAACCGGCTTTGATGCCGGGGATGACGTATTCATCAAGTGTTCCGACCACCACGGCTTAGTGGCAACCTCTTGGGTTGCGCTGGGATCCCGAGGAGGCCAAGAGGCATGCCTAATGTGGCGGGCGCCAGCTTCCATGGCTGCCATTCGAGGGCTGCTGTCGCACCCGAGATTGCGCGAGCCGCATGCGCTTGACCATCTCGGTGTCGACCACGTTCGTGTTGCCCGGCGGATCAGCCTCGGCAAATGCCGAAATTTCACCTACGCCAAACCCGATCGACAACCATCGAATTCGCAGATTCGACGGTAGCCGGGCGCAGGCACCCCGGGTGACCGCTGCCGTGACGGTCCGCGTCGTGCGCAAGCCATTGCTCCAGTCGCTGGGCTTTTCGCCTTTGAGTGCCTTCGTGCGGAGGCCAGCGTCGCCTGTTCGACGCTTTCGATCAACGCCGCCTATCGGAGTGGTAACATGCGGGCTGGAATTCGCGGTTGACGGCCGGTTCGAAGGAGAAATCATCCGAACTATCAGCATAATGGATGGGTGGCCGAGCGGTTTAAGGCACCGGTCTTGAAAACCGGCAGGGGCGCTCCGTCCCTCGTGGGTTCGAATCCCACCCCATCCGCCATTTTCATAAAATATGCATGTATTTTCAGCATGTTATGTGTGGAGCGAATAGAATACACATTATCCTACCCATACTCGTTCCGTCGATTGTTGACGAAGGATAGCGAATAGGCTTGCGCCCGACCAGCGATCGGCGCACGATGGCGGTGGCGCTCAAAACGCCTTGGTGACCGGACCCGCCCCGGTGATTGGCGGCTTTGTCATGCCCGGACTCCGCGGGCTGCCTATGCCGGGAGTGCGGCGAGATAAGGCCGGGTAACCGGCACGAATAAGCCCGCCCGTTCACCACGGGTTTTGAGCTCCCGGCGCCAGCCCGATCGCTGGCGACAGATGGGAGCGAACGCATGACCATAATCGAAACTGCGCCGGTCGCGAGCGACGAAGACGCCGAGCTGTTTGAGATGATCGCCGAGTACTGGCGGCTGGAAGAGGCCGGCTGCGCGGCGATCAAGCTCGGGACTGAGGCAGGCGAGGAAGAGGGCGCTCGCATCCTCGGCCTGGCGGATGCCGTCCGGGGCCGGATCGAGCAATATCGGCCGGTCGCCCTGCGCGGCGTCCTTGCGGCGCTCGATTTCTCCGGCGAGATGGACGATCCGAATTGTTGGCCTGAGGGCGCTGTCGAGGGCCTCCGCGCGATAAGCCAAAGGCAAAGCGCTCCCGACGACTGCGCGACCGGCTCCCGTCACGATCCCTTTGCGCTCGCACGTACCGGCGATGATTTCGGCCCGGGCGCGGCCGAAAGCGATCCGGTGCTGGCGCTCGACGTCGAGCGGCGCCGGCTGCGGGCGGAGGCTGATCGGTGCCGCGCCGCCGCCGAAAAGGTGCTTTTTTCGTTGCCGGATGAGGCGCGGCAACCGGCGCGCGATACGCTCTCGCGGATCACGAAAGAGATGGCATCCCGCGCGACGGAGACTGACGCGCTCGAAAAACGGGTGCTCAGGGATTATCGCGCCGCCGTGGCGCGGCAACAGGCCGTTATTGACGCCAGCGGCTACCCGGCGCTTGAGGAAGAGGCGGAGGTCGCCGAACAGCTCCACGCCGAAGCGGAGGATCGGTTCCTCGGTACACCGGCCAGCACGGTCGCCGGGGTGATGGCGCAGCTCGCGGTGATGCGCGAATACGCGGAGGCCTATGACGGGCTTCACTGATCGATCCGCTTGCGACGATCGAGGCCGGCATCAAGAGCCTTGTGGCGGGAGATGCGGCATGAGCGCCCCCGACCGCGATCCCTTCGCGCTGGCTCGCGCCGACGCCGAGCTGATCGAAGCCGAGCGCGAGTTCCGGGACATCGAGCGCCAATTTGCGGCGCTGCTCGATGCCGGGGTGAAAGCCGACGAAGTACTCAATCCGGTCCTCAAGCGGCGGACGGTCGCGATGGACCGCATCGCGCTCATGGCGCCCGCGTCGATCGTCGGCTGCGCCATCAAACTGCGGACGCTTCGGCATCCCGATGTCGGCATGGCGGGTGGTGAAAGCGAGCATGATCTACCAAGCTTGCACCAAATCCTCGCCGCGCTCGAGCGCGAGAGTGCGGATGCGACTCGCGGCAATGCTCATTGACAACGCGCCGGCCGGCGGGAGACTCGCCGCGAGGCGGGTTTCCCGCTGCGCTTTCGCGTCCCGGTTGCGCGGCCTACAATGGGGTCGCGATGAAAATTCGTTACCTCGACGCGTTGCGGGCGCCCGAAGCCTCGCGGCTCGCGCTACAGACTGCGCCCGCGATCTGCTGCCTCGTGACCGCGATCGCCTTCCTCCTTGCGTATCGGTCGGACGGCGGTTTTTTCTTCCCCAACGACGACGCCTACATCGCCTTGCACAACGCGCAGGTGCTGTGGGCGGGCCACGATTCGGCCTATGTCGGCGTCCCCGCGCTGTTCGGCGAGACCAGCGGCGCGCACCTGGCGCTGCTGATGCTGTTCGAGAGCGTCATCCGGCCGGACACAGCCGCGCTGTTCGTCCTCGGCGGCGTCATCGCCGCGGCCTACGTGCTCGGCCTTCTCTACGCCTGCATCGCGGTCGGCTGCTCGCGCATCGAGGCAACCGTTCTGGCGCTCGCGGGGCTGGTCCTCGGCGGCAGCATCTTTCAGTTGCTCAACGGCCTCGATACCGGCCTCGCGATGGCTGCCGTCGCCTGGGATATCGCGCTGCTGGCCGATCGCCGTCACCCGCGGCTGCTGGCGCTGCTATGCGGCGTGATGCCGTTCGTCCGCCCGGAGCTGGCCTTCATGTCGCTGGCATCGCTGGCGATCATGCTGGCCGCCCGGCAACCCCATTCCGGGCGGTTCAAAACCCTCGCGCTGGCGGCGATTGCCGCAGCACCCTTTCTGCTGTGGTACTGGATCGATACCGGCTCGCCGATCCCCTCGACGATCGGGGCGAAGACCTATTTCTTTGCCGACCGATATGTGGACTGGCACCGCAAGGCGGCGTGGCTTATCCACGATTTGACCCGCGCCCTGGGCACGGTGTTTCCGCTGTTCCTATGCGCCGCCTTTATCCGGCCGCGCGTGCTGCGGGCAGCACTGTTCCTCTTCGCTGCCGCGTTCGTCGCGGCGTATTTCGTGCGTTTCCCGTCCGGGATTACGACCAACGCCGACCGTTACCTGTTCCTCTTCGTTCCAGTTATCCTGTTCGGCATTGCCTGCGGCGTATCCGCCACCAAAAGACGGCGCCGGCTCCTCACGCTCGCGAGCCTCGCAATATCCATCCTGTTTGTCCCGCTCGGGGTCCGCTTTCAGCATGACGAATACGCCGGCGGGATCGTCGGCTATCGGCATAGCCTCGATGATGCGGTCGCCTGGATGAACGCCAACCTGCCGGCCGGGTCGATGGTGATGGTGCACGATGCCGGTTATGTTGCCTATGCCGGGCATTTCCGGCTGGTCGATCTAGTCGGGCTGAAGACGCCGGCGGCGATGGAGATACACAAGGAATTGACCTATCCGAGCGCGGGCAAGTTGCGGCCGCAGGCGATCGTCAGGATTGCCGCCAAATTTCACCCGCGCTACCTGCTTGCCATTCACGGATGGCAACAAAATTTCGATTTCACGGGCGCCCTCGCGAAAGCCGGATGGCGGGCGGCCGAAATATACAGCAGTCACGCGCCGGCCGGCACCTTCGCCGGCGACATCTACGACGTTTACGCGCTTTCGCCGCCCTAGTCCATCGCCCCGCGCCGCAGCCTGAGGTGCCCGTGGGTTACTGCACCGCATTGAGCGGCGCAAACGCCACTACGGGTTGCCCGCTCGTGTTGGTCG
>DASUKH010000198.1:0-43232 GCA_036278835.1 Allostellaceae bacterium | reverse complement strand
CGATCAGGGCGCCCGGAAAATCGCTCTCGAATTTGAGGATGTTGCCGATCTCGGCGCCGCGCCAGCTGTAGATCGACTGGTCGTCGTCGCCGACGCAGCACAAATTCTTGTGATGCTGCGCCAGGAGGCGCAGCCACAGATCTTGCGCGAGATTGGTGTCCTGGTACTCGTCCACCAGCAGATAGCGGAAGCGCCGCTGATACGCTTCCAGAATCTCGGGTGTCGCGAACAGGGTCAAATTGTGCAGCAGCAGGTCGCCGAAATCGACCGCGTTGACTGTCCTGAGCCGCTCCTGATAGGCGCGGTAGAGCGCGACGGCGCGGCCGTCGGCCCAGTCGCCTGATTCGTCCGCCGGCACCTTGTCGGGGGTAAGGCCGCGGTCCTTCCAGCGTTCGATCGCCGCGAGCATCGCCCGCGCCGGCCAGCGCCGCTCGTCGATATTGGCGGCCGACAGGATTTGCTTCAGCAGCCGCAGCTGGTCGTCGGTGTCGAGAATCGTGAAATTCGATGCGAGGCCGACCGCCTCGGCGTGGCGGCGCAGGATGCGCGCGGCCAGCGCGTGGAAGGTGCCGAGCCACACCCCGTCGGCGGCGCCACCGACGAGCGCATGCAGCCGCTCCTTCATCTCGCGCGCCGCCTTGTTGGTGAAGGT
Source organism: Allostellaceae bacterium (assembly GCA_036278835.1). Taxonomy (GTDB): domain Bacteria; phylum Pseudomonadota; class Alphaproteobacteria; order ATCC43930; family CGMCC-115725; genus DATARH01. The sequence goes on along the minus strand of DASUKH010000198.1, from coordinate 42,580 downwards.
GACCGCCAGTATCTCCCCCGGAAAGGCGCGGCGGGCGGCGAGGATATGGGCGAGGCGGGTCGTCAGCACGCGGGTCTTGCCGGTGCCGGCGCCGGCCAAGACCAGCACCGCCCCGTCGAGCGCCGCAGCGGCCTCACGCTGCGCCTCGTTGAGGTTATCGAGCAGGGCCGCGGCGGCGGGCGGCGGGACGATGGCGAGATCGGACATGCGCCACATCATATAGCAAGGCAGCCGCCGGCGGACACCAGGAGATGCTGCTGGCTAGCGTTCCGACCGGCGCCGGCAGGAACGACCGCCAAAAATCAATACCCGCGCGCCGGATCGATCAGGTTGGCGGGCGGCAAGCCGGCCTCGAAGCGGCGGATCGCCTCCGCGATGATTGGCGCGGCGGTCGGCGGGTGGGTCTCGGCGGCGATGTGCGGCGTCACCAGGATGCGCGGGTGCGTCCAGAACGGGTGCGATGGCGGCAGCGGCTCATCCTGGAACACGTCAAGCACCGCGCCCGACAATTGCCCCGAATCGAGCGCCGCCAGCAGGTCGGCCTCGACCAGATGACCGCCCCGCCCGGCATTGACGATCGCCGCGCCGCGCGGCATGCGGGCAAAGGCGGCGGCGTCGAGAATGCCCGTCGTCTCCGCGGTCAACGGCAACAGGCAGACGATGATCTCGCTGCGCGCCAGCAGCGCCGCCAGCCCGTCGCGCCCGGCAAAAACCGGGAACCCGGCGATCTCCTTAGGGTCGCGCCGCCAGCCGGCAACCGGGAAGCCGAGCGCCCGCAGCTTCGCCCCGGCGTCCTGCCCAAGCGTGCCGAACCCGAGAATGCCGACCGGGCGCTCGGCGGCATTCTTCTGCTCCCGTTCCCGCCACGCGCGACCCCGCTGCTGCGCCAGGTAATCGAGGTCCTGGCGATGCAGCCGCAACACCGACAGCACGACAAACTCGCTCATCGCGTCGGTCATATACGGATCGACCAGCCGCAGGATCGGCACGTGCCTTGGCACCGCGGGATCGCGCAATACGTGATCGACCCCGGCGCCGAGGCCGACGATCAGCCGGAGGTTCGGCAGCGAGGCGAGGAGGCCCGGCTCCGGCTGCCACACCAGCGCATACTCGATCGCCGCCCGGTCGCCGATCTCGGGCCAGTAGCGGATGTCGTGCCCCGGCAGCAATTGCGCGAGCAGCGGACGCCAGCGCGCCGTCGCCGCCTTGGTCGAACGGAACAGGATGGCCATCGCGTGCGTGCTCCCCGCCTGTCGATTTCCACGACAGCCCAAGGTTGCCGCCGGCTTGGGGGTCGTGGCAAGGTGCCGGCATGGATACCGGCGCCGCCGCGGGCGTCAGCTTCGTCATCCCGGTTTTCAACAAGCGCCCGTTCGTCGCCGGCATGGTGGCGGGGCTGGCGGGCCAGCACGGCGATTTCCCGCGCGAGTTCATCTTTATCGATGACGGCTCGACCGACGGCTCCGGCGACCTGATCGGGGAGCTGACCCGAGCCTCGCCCGACGTGCGGCTGATCCGCCAGCCGAACCGCGGGCCAAGCATCGCGACGAATGTCGGGATCGCCGCCGCGCGGTATCCGCTGATCAAGCCGGTCGATGCCGACGACATCTTGCTGCCGCATGCGACGGCGCTGCTGAGCCGGGCGATGGCGCGCCACCCCGATGCCGCGCTCGCCTTCGGCGCGGTCGAGAGCGTCGCCGCGCCTGCCGCCGCGCTGTCGCGCCGGCTCGACGAGGATGCGGCCGCCGGGGCCTCGGCGTTCGCCTTCGATGCGCTGCCGTCGCTGCTGCGCAATTGCAGCCTCGGCCCGAGCGCCTGCCTCCTGCGCGCCGACGCCGTCCGCCGCGCCGGCGGTTGCGACGAGCGCGTGTTTATCCAGGATTACTCGCTGTTCCTGCGCCTCGCGGCGGCCGGGCCGTTCGTTCGCGTCGACACCGCGGCGGCGCTCCAGCCGGAAGCCGCGCCGGGCCGGCTCAATGACGGCGGCCCGCAAGTGCTGCACGACCTCAACCTCGCCCTGTATCATTTTCTGTCGGAACACCGGGTCGCGTCCGCCCAGGCCCGGGAAGCGGTACGGCGCGGCATCGCGCGCGCCTGGCATTGGGCGCGGCGCCGCGAAGGGCGCGGCTTCTGCAACCCGATGCTGTGGCCGCTGCTCAGGGCCGCCGCCGTACCGGGCGTGCAGCTCGGCCTGCTGCGTCAAAGCTGCGCCGCCTTCACGCTCAGCCGCCCGGTCCGCCTGACGGCCGGCTGAGTCCGTTGTTCCCGGTCAGGGGCCGGCGAGTTGGCGAACGATCCGCGAAGCGGCGGCGGCAATGCGAACGATCGCGGCGAGATCGACCGAACCCGGCCAGCGGTCCTGCGGCAGGTGGAACAGCGGGTTGGTCCCGACCAGGGTCAGGTAATGCCCGCCGGCCTTGTGGATGTCACGGGTCTCGCCGCTCGGCACGAGGGTCGCCGGCGCCGCCGTATAGGCTTGGCCGGCGTGCGTCAGTTCGGCGGCGGCGAGCGTGCGCAATTCCTCCACCGGCGACACCAGCGACAGGGTGCCGCCGGCGGCACCGATATTGGCGCCGTAATGCACCCAGGTGGCGCCGTCTTCAGCCGGCGGCCCGTCCCAGCCGGGCCGCCGGGCGATGAACTCATCGAGCCCCAGATGGCCGAGTTCGTGGCCGCTATTGGCCGTGAAAACGACCGGGCGGCGTGGCGGCCGGGCGATCAGCGCGCGCAGGCTTTCGAGCCAGCACACGATACCGCCGCCGCGCTCGGCGGTCGATTGCCACCACGAACTGCGCGGCGTCATGACGACCAGCGGCGCGCCGCCCGCGCCGTCCGCCGGCCCGGCGATCCGCGCGATGATGTTGCACGCCTCGGCCCGGCTGCGGCGGCTCTCCGAGACCAGCCGCCCCGGCGCTCCCGCCGCGAGGGCCGCCATCACCCGGTCGCGCGCCTCGCTCGACACATGGATCGCGGGACTGCCGTAGGGGGTACGGAACTGCTCGGCGTTGAGCAGCCCGAGGCCGGGATTGTCGCCGGCGCACACGACGACGAGGCCGCTCGCCTGGCCGGCGCGGCGCAGGGCCTCGAATTCGCCGCTATAGACGGCGCGCGGCGACAATTCGGCGACCGCGATCTCGCCGCCCAGCCGGCCCGTCACCCCGTCCGCGCCGGTCGCCGGCGCGTCGAACACCGGCACCCCTTCGATCCGCTCGCCGCCGAGTTCGAGAAAGGCGGCAACCGGATCGAGCCGGTCCAGCGCGAAGGGTTCGATCTCGACCTCGGCGCCAAGCGCCCTCGCCTCGCCCGCCAGCCACTCGGCGCCGGCCCGGTCGCCATCGCCGCCGGTACGGTGCAGCCCCTGCGCGTCCCAGGCGGCAAGCCAGAAGGCGGCGCGCTCGATGTCGTTTCGGTCGGTCGCGTTCGTCATGGCCGGCCAAGACTAACGCGGCCGCCCCGCGCCGTCACCGCTCCGGCGAGGCATCGTGGTCGAAGGCGAATACGCCGGACCAGTCCTGGTGAGTTGAATTCCGACACCCGCACCCGAAACCCGCTGTCATACCGGCGCCGGCCGGTATCCATGGTTCCATCGCACGGCCGACAGTCGGGTCCCGGCCTTCGCCCACAGGAGGGATTCTCCTCCTCTCCGCATCCCCGGCGAAAGCCGGGGTCCATTGATCCGCCTCCGAGCAGGTGGCAAAGTGGGTCCCGGCCTTCGCCGGGAATGCGGGTTTTCGGAGCCTGGCAGGTCTGGGCACCGCCTTTATCGCGGGCACGGGCTTAGCTTGGCGCTTATGGGCCTGCGCCGGGACGACGGGTGTCGTCATATGTCTGAATTGTACCGCTACGCCGCGCTCAGCTGCCGCTCTTTTTCGCTCAGAAATTCCTGGCCGAGCCGCTCCAGGGCGTCGGCGTCGAATTCACGCTTGGCGCGGACGAAGCCGTTATTCTCCTCCTCGCGGACATGGCGGCCGACCAGTTCGCGCAGCACGACGAGCTGCGCGGTCCATTGCTCGCTCGCCTTGTTCTGCGCCCGCAACATCTGCTGCAATTGCTGCTCGATCAGCTGGTGTTCGTTCTCGCCCTCATAGGCGAAACCGCGGGCGCGGAAATCATCCGATTTCATCAGCCTCGTATAGAGCACCGTCTGCTCGGCATGAGCGTGCGCCAGCAGCTTCACCATCATCTGCCGGAACAAGGTTTCGCGCCGGCTGTGCTCGGCGGTCGCGAGAAGCCGATCGATCAGGTCGAGGACCTCCTCGTGATCGGCATGGAGGCTCTGCAGTATCCCTTCCGGCATGGCGGACTCTCCTGGTGCAATGGCGCGGCGGCCGGCGCGGGCCGCTCTTTGGAAAACGCCGACGCCCCGGCCGCCGTTCGCGACGGCTCAGCGGCGGTGCCGCAGCCGGTGCCAGAGCAAAAAGCCGGCCGCCACCACGATCAGCGCCACCACGAGGTAATCGAAGCGGTGCATGATCTGGCGCAGCCGCGGGTCGCTGTCCCAGCGCTGCCCGAGCCGGTAGCCGACATAAGCGAGCGCAAAGCACCACGGCCAGGAGCCGACAAAGGTGTAAACCTGAAACGGCAACTGCTTCATGCGGGCGATGCCGGCCGGCAGCGCGATAAAGGTGCGGATCACCGGCAAGAGCCGTCCGATCAGCACCGCGAGGCCGCCGAAGCGGGCAAAAAACCGGTCGGCGGCCTCCAGTTCGCGCCGGCTCATAAAAATGTATGCCCCCCAGCGCTCGACCAGCGGCCGGCCGCCATAGCGCCCGACGGCATAGGCGACGGTCGAGCCCACATTGCATCCGACGGCACCGGCGGTGGCGGCGAGGATCAGGTCGAAGCGGCCGGTCGAGACGAGATAGCCGGAAAACGGCATGATGATCTCGGACGGCAGCGGGATGCAGGCCGACTCGATCGCCATCAGTGCGACGATGCCGAGATAGCCGCCGGCGGAGATCGTGGCGATGACGAAGCCGGCGATCGCGGCCGTGATATTGTGCAGCATCAGCCCTTCCAAACAGCGGCCGCTGTCCCGCCCCGCCCCGCTACAAAGAGAGCTTACCGCGCGCGGCGAAATCGGCGAACATCGGGAACTCGCGCCCACGCGCGGCAGCAAGGGAGGAAACTAACGATGGCTCTGCGCAAATTCATCATCGAGCGCGACATCCCCGGCGCCGGCAGCCTCGACCGCGAACAGCTGCGCGGGGCGGCGGCCAAGTCGAACGGCGTGTTGCGCGATCTCGGCCCCGACATCCAGTGGGTCGAGAGCTTTGTCGCCGCCGAAAAGACGTTCTGCGTCTATCTCGCGAAGGACGAGGACATCATCCGCAAGCACGCCGAGATCAGCGGCTTCCCGGCCACCAAGATCACCGAAATCCGCAAGATGATCGACCCGACGACCGAGCACGCCGCATAGAGGTCGCCGGCCGCCGCCTCCGGGGCGCCGCTCAGGCGGCCGCGTCGCGCAGGCGGGCGAGGTCGTCGAGCGAGTGCGGCATCGCCATGCACAGCACGTCGTCGAACCCAACATCCTTGATCTGCCGCAGCTTGTCGCTTGCCGCCGCGACGCTGCCGGTCAGCATCATCGTCGCGCGCCCGCCCAAAGGCATGTTTTCGCCGTTGCCGTTGAGGTCGATGATGACGTTGGCGAGGATCGCCCGCCTTCCGCCGGCGTCGCGGTAGATTTTCATGCCGGCCGCCAGTTCCGCGGGGTGGGTGTAGAGGCCGGAGGCGATCCAGCCGGCGCATTGCTCGGCGGCATAGACGATCCAGCGCTTGTTGCGCCACGCGCCCAGCAGCACCGCCGGGCCGCCCTCGGTGCCGGGCCACGGGGTCAGCGCGCCGCCCGGCACGGGTTCGCCGCGCCAAGCGTGGCGCATCGTGTCGAGCGAGGTCATCAGCGTCTTGAAACGCTGCTCGTAATCCTGGCCGACGATGTCGAAATCAGCCTTGGTCGAGCCGCTGCCCAGCCCCAGTTGCAACCGGTCGCCGGTCATCGCGTGCAGGCCGGCGAGGCGGTGCGCCAGCTCGACCGGGTGGCGCACCGGCACCTGCAAAACGCAGGTGCCGATCTCGACCCGCCTCGTGACCGAGGCGAGGATGCTCATCAGCACGACGGGGTCGAGGGTCGGCCGGCCGCGCCCGAACGAATCGGTCACCCACAGCCCGGCAAAGCCTTTCGCCTCGACATCCCGGGCAAACCCGACAAAGCGGTCGAGGATCGGCCCGGCGCCCGGCTCCGGCCGCAGGACATTGACGACGTGTACGCGCATTCGGGGTCTCCTGGCACTGTGTTTGGCCGTCATGCCCGGCCTTGTGCCGGGCATCCACATGGATGGCCGGGACAAGCCCGGCCATGACGGGAAAGGGAAACGGAATGGGGTGTCTTAGGGAGTCTCCGGCGCCAGAAACCGCTCGGCGAGGCGGATGAAGAAGCTGACCCCGATCGGCAATGCGCTGTCGTTGAAATCGTAGCGGGCGTTGTGCAACAGGCAGCCGCCCTCGCCGGGGCCGTTGCCGATCCACATCATCGCGCCAGGGCACGCCTCGAGCATGTACGAGAAATCCTCGCCGCCGAGCGATGGCGGGACGTTGCGGTCGACCTTGCCGTCGCCGCAGATTTCGTCCGCCACCCCGGCGGCGAATTCGGCCTCGGCGGCATGGTTGACGGTCGGCGGATAGCCGCGGCGGAACTCGAATTCGGCCGAAACCCCGTGCGCCGCCGCAATCCCCTTGGCCACCTCCGCCATGCGCCGCTCCAGGAGGTCCCGCACCGCCGGGCGGAAGCTGCGCACGGTGCCGCCGATATGCACCTCGTCCGGGATCACGTTGTAGGCCGAGCCGCCATGCACCATGCCGACGCTGATCACCGCCGAGGCGACGGGATCGACATTGCGCGAGATGATCGCCTGCAATGCCATGATCGTCTGGGCGGCGACAATGAACGGGTCAGTGCCGAGATGCGGGTGGGCGGCATGGCCGCCGCGCCCGCGGATGTAGATGTCGAAGCGGTCGGAGGCGGCGAGCATCGCGCCGGTACGGGTCGCCATGTTGCCGATCGGGATGCCCGGCTTGTTGTGCATCGCAAAGACCGCGTCGCACGGGAACTGGTCGAACAAGCCCTGTTCCACCATGACCCGGCCGCCGCCATGGCCCTCCTCGCCCGGCTGAAAGATCAAATGCACGGTACCGTCGAAATTACGGGTGCGGGCGAGATAGCGGGCGGCGCCGAGCAGCATCGTCGTGTGCCCGTCATGGCCGCAGGCGTGCATTTTGCCGTCGTGCTGCGAGCGGTGCGCGAACTGGTTCAGCTCCTGCATCGGCAGGCAGTCCATATCGGCCCGCAGCCCGATCGCGCGCAGCGAGTTGCCGCGCCGGATCGTGCCGACGACCCCGGTGGTGGCCAGCCCGCGATGCACCTCGATCCCCCATTCGGCGAGCTTCTGCGCAACCAGATCGGCGGTGCGCTCCTCCTCGAAGCCAAGCTCGGGATGGGCATGGATGTCGTGCCGGATTTGGGTCAGCTCGTCGACATCGTCGAGCACGGCGGGAATGATCGGCATGGCGGCTCCGCTTGGGTGCCTCGGAGGAACCAGCACCATAGCGGCTCGACGCTCATTCGGCCAACAGCCTTGCGCCCGGACCGGCGGAGAAGGAAGCGTAGGATGGGCTGAGCGCAGCGAAGCCCATCCTAAGTTGCTCCCGGCTCGAACACCGCCTCGCGGGCCTCGCGAAGCCGTTGCCGCAACCAGTCCCGCCATGCCGCCATGCCCTCGCCGGTGCGCGCCGACAGCTTCAGGATTTGCGCCGCCGGATTGACCGCGCGCACATTGGCGACCGCCTTGTCGATCGCGAAATCGAGGTATGGCGCGAGGTCGGTCTTGTTCAGGATGACGAGATCGGCGGCGCCGAACATATGCGGATATTTGACCGGCTTTTCTTCGCCCTCGGTGATCGAGAACAGCACCACCTTGGCCGCTTCGCCGAGGTCGAACAGGGCCGGACAGACGAGGTTGCCGACATTCTCGATCAGCACCAGCGCGCCGGGGCCGGGGCGCAGATGCGCAAGGCCGTGCGCCACCATCGCCGCATCGAGATGGCAGCCGGTGCCGGTATTGACCTGCACCGAAGCGGCGCCGGCCTTGCGAACGCGCTCAGAGTCGAGCGCCGTCGCCTGATCGCCCTCGATGATGTAGAGCGGCGGCTCGCCGCCAAGCTCGGCGATCGTGCGCTCGATCAGCGCGGTCTTGCCGGCGCCCGGCGCGCCGACGAGATTGAGCGCGAGGATTTCGCGGCCGGCGAACCAGCCGCGGTTCTTCTGCGCCAGCGCGTCGTTCTTGGCGAGGATGCGCGCCTCGAGTTCGACGACGCCGCCCGGCCGGTGCTCGTGGTCATGGCCATGGTCATGCGCGTGAGGATGCTCATGCGGAGGCGGGTGATGGTGGTCGTGCCCGTGATCGCGATCATGATCATGCGGGTGGTCGAGCACGATGGCGGCCTCGCCGCCGCAGCCGCAGGTGGCGCACATCAGCTTGCCTCCTCGATCTCGATCGAGCGGATCGTCATTTCCTCGCCGGCCAGCCGCGTCAGCCGATAGGAGCCGCAAGCGCAAAAGGTCAGCAGGTCGGGGGTGGCGAATTCGGCGCCGCACTCTTCGCAGCGCGCCCGGCCCTCGGGTTCGACGATGTCGAGCGCCGCGCCGTCGAGCAGGGTGCCGCGCGCCACCTCGTCGAAACAGAACCGGATCGCCTCGGTCATCACCCCGGACAGCCGGCCAACCACCAGCGTCACCCGAAGGACGCGACTGCCGGAAGCGGCCTCTTCCGCCGTCTCGACGATGCTGCAAGTGAGCGCCAGTTCGTGCATCGCCCGCCCTCAGCAGATGCGCGGCAATTGCTCGCCGACCAGCATGTCGACGATGCGGCGGCCGCCGAAGGCGGTGCGCATCGTCACCCGGCCCGGCTCGCCGGCCGCGACATGGCCGATCACCGCCGCCTCGCGGCCGAGCGGGTCGGCACGCAAAGCGGTGAGAGCCGCCTCGCTCTCGGCCTCCGGCACCACCGCGACGATCTTCCCCTCGTTGGCGAGGTAGAGCGGGTCGAGACCCAGGATTTCGCAAAACCCCTTGACCGGCTCGCGCAGCGGGGTCTGCCGCTCGTCGATCTCGATCGAGACGGCGGAGGCGCGGGCGATCTCGTTGAGCACCGTTGCCGCGCCGCCGCGGGTCGGGTCGCGGATAAAGCGGGTCCCGGGCGCCGCCTCGATGAGGCCGGCGACGAGCCGGGGCAGCGGCGCGCAGTCGCTTTCGATCGGGCTATCGAGCGCGAGGTCGCCGCGCGCCGCCAGTATCGCCGCGCCGTGATCGCCGAGCCAGCCGTTGACCAGCACCGCGTCTCCCGGCCGGGCGCGGTCGGCGCCGAGCTCGATCCCCGGCCGGATCACCCCGATCCCGGCGGTGTTCAGGAACAGCTTGTCGCAGGCGCCCTTGGGCACGACCTTGGTATCGCCGGTGGCGATCGCCACCCCCGCCTCGCGCGCCGCCCGCGCCATCGATAGCGCCGCCGCGCGCAACACCACTATCGGCAAGCCTTCCTCGATGATCGCCGCGCACGACAAATAGAGCGGCAGCGCGCCGCCGACCGCTAGGTCGTTGACGGTGCCGTTGACCGCCAGCGAGCCGATGTCGCCGCCAGGGAAGAACAAGGGATCGACGACATAGGAATCGGTCGTAAAGGCGAGGCGGTCGCCGCGCGCCGCGAGCGCCGCCATGTCGAACCGCGCCTGATCGTCGAGCGGCGCCAGGGCGGGGTTGGCGAATTCGCGCACGAAGACGTCGTCGATCAGGTCCTTCATCGCCTTGCCGCCGCCGCCATGCGCCAAGGTGACGATCGGTTCGGGCGTGCTCATGCCGCGCCCGCCGCGCGCCGGCCGCCGTACTGGTAATAGGCGGCGCAGGCGCCCTCGGACGACACCATCAGCGCGCCGAGCGGCTGTTCCGGCGTGCAGGCGGTGCCGAACACCTTGCATTGCCACGGCTTGATGACGCCTTTCAGCACCTCGCCGCACTGGCAGGATTTGGGGTCGGCGATCTTGGCGTTGGCGACCGCGAATTTCCGCTCGGCATCGAACGCCGCGTAGCGCTCGCGGATGCGCACCCCCGAATGGTCGATCGAGCCGAGGCCGCGCCACTCGAAAAACGCGCGCAGCTCGTAAACCCGCGACAGCGCGCCGAGCGCCGCCCGGTTGCCGCCGTCCGGCACGATCCGGGCGTACTGGTTCTCGATCTCGCTGCGTCCCTCTTCGAGCTGTTTCAGCACCATCCAGATGGATTGCAGGATGTCGAGCGGCTCGAACCCGGAGATGACCAGCGGCTTCTTGTGGAACTCGGCGACAAAGCGGAACGGCGCGGCGCCGACCACCATCGCGACGTGCCCGGGCCCCAAAAACCCGTCGAGGTGCATGTCCGGGCTGTCGAGCACCGCCTTGATCGTCGGCACGATCGTGATGTGGTTGCAGAACACCGAGAAATTGCCGATGCCCCTAGCTTCGGCGGTGAGGATCGTCAACGCCGTCGAGGGCATCGTCGTCTCGAACCCGATCGCGAAGAACACGATTTCGCGGCCCGGGTTCTTCTCGGCGAGAGCCAGCGCGTCCATCGGCGAATAGACCATGCGCACGTCGGCGCCGGCCGCCTTCGCCTGCAGCAGGCTCTGGCGCGACCCCGGCACCCGCATTGCGTCACCGAAGGTGGCAAAGATGACCTCCGGCCGCTCGGCGATCGCGACGCAATCATCGACGATGCCCATCGGCAGGACGCAGACCGGGCAGCCCGGCCCGTGGATCAATTCGATCCCGTCGGGCAGCATGCCCTCGATGCCGTAGCGGAAAATCGAATGGGTGTGGCCGCCGCACACTTCCATGATCTGCAGCGGCCGGCGGCGGGCGGTCGGGTTGCGCGCCAGAAGCCGCCCGATCTCGCCGATCAGGCCCGCGGCGCGCACGCGGTCGCGGAATTCGTCGACGTATTTCATCGCCTGCTCCGGTTTCATCGCCCGCTCCGGCTCGCTGCGGCGCCGCGGTCGTCGGCGAGGATCGTGTGCACGAGGTCCCACAGGATGTGGTAGGCGGCGACATGGCACTCCTGGATGCGGTGGATCGAAGCCGACGGCACGACGAGGCAATGATCGACCGTGCCGGCGCGCTTCATCAGGCCGCCGTCGCCGCCGGCAAGGCCGATCGTCACGAGACCCATTTCCTTCGCCTTGGCGAACGCGGCGATGAGATTGGCCGAGTTGCCGCTGGTCGAGACGCCGATCAGCCCGTCGCCCGGCCGCGCCCGCGCCACCAGCTGGCGCACGAACACGTGCTCGAAGCCGACATCGTTGCCGACCGCCGACAGCATCGCGGTGTCGGCGACGAGGTTGACCGCCGCCAGGGCCGGCCGGCCGGCGGTCACCGGGTGGGTGAACTCGACCGCGATATGCGCCGCATCGCAGGACGAGCCGCCATTGCCCATCGCGAACAGGATGCCGCCGCCGCGATAGATTTCCGCCACCGCCCGCGCCGCCGCGACCAGCGCGCCGCCCTCGGCAGCGAAGAACCGGGCATTGCTGTCGCGCGACTCGGCCGCCTTCTCGGCGAGCGAATGCAACAGCGCCGCGTCGAGTTCGCCGGCGTCCTGCGCCCTGCCGTGGAGAAACGGGTAGAGGCCTTCGAGGATGCTGTCGTTCGACATCACTCCGCCGCATCCATCGGATCGCCGGCCAGAGCCGCCAGTTCGGCCTGCTGCTCGCCGAGTTCGGCGAGGATTTCGAGGGTCTTTTGGGCTTCGTCGGGGTCGATCCGGCTCATCGCGAACCCGACATGCACCAGCACCCAGTCGCCGAGGCACGCGTCGAACGGGTGCCCGTCATCGACAATGCAGACGAGGTTGATCTCGCGCCGCACGCCGCAGACATCGACCGTCGCGAGCATCGCCTCCGGATCGCCGAGCGCCACGATCTGCCCCGGTATGCCCAGGCACATCAGCCATCCCCTCCGATCAGCCGCGCCGCCGCCACCGCCGCCTGTCCGAGCGCGATCCCGCCGTCATTGGCCGGCACCGCGGCGTGGCTGAGCACCGCGAACCCGCGTGCCGCGAGGCCAAGCTCGATTTCCTCGGCAAGGATCGCGTTCTGAAAGCAGCCGCCCGACAGCGCGACCGTATCGACGCCGCAATCCCGCGCCAGTCCCGCCGCCATCGCGATCACCGCATCGGCCAGCCCCTTGTGAAAACGCGCCGCGATGGCCGACGGCGATATTCCCGCCGCAAAATCGTCGAGCAATGCCCGCCACATCGGCTGGGGGTCGATGACCGCGGGTTTTTTCCCCTCGGACAACGCGAACTTGTATCCCTGTCCGGCGCGCACCGCGTCTTCATCGGCCAGCGCCTCGAGGCGCATCGCCGCCTCGCCCTCATAGGCCTGGCGGTCGAAGGCGACCCCGATCGCGGCGGCGACCGCATCGAACAGCCGGCCGCAGGACGACGCGGGCGGCGAATTGATCCGCCCGGCGATCATCCGGTCCAGCATTGCGATCGGCTTGCCGGCGAGCGCCGCGCATAGCAGCAGGTCGCGGTACAGGCGCGCCACCTCCGGCCAGCCGATCGCCCGCTGCAGCTGCGCGTAGAGGTTGCGCCACGGCTCGCGCACCGCCTGCGCGCCCCCCGGCATCGCCACCGGCGCGAGCGAACCGAGCCGGGAATAACCGCGATAGTCGGCCAGCAGAAATTCGCCGCCCCAGATCGCGCCGTCGTCGCCCCAGCCTAGGCCGTCGAGCACGATGCCGAGCACCGGCGGCGCCGCAACCGGCCGGCCGTTCTCGGCGAGGCAGGCGGCGACGTGCGCGTGATGGTGCTGCACTTCGATCAGCGGCAGCCGGTCCGCCAATGCCCGCTCGCGCGCCAGCTTGGCCGACAGGTATTCGGGATGACGGTCGGCCACCAACGCCGCCGGCCGGTGCGCAAACAGCTGGCGGTAAAGGGACAGATTCTTACGGTAATCGTCGAAGGCGGCGGGGTGTTCGAGGTCGCCCTGGTGCTGCGACAGGATCGCGGCGCCGTCCTTGACGAGGCAGAAAATTGCCTTCAATTCGCCGCCCATCGCCAGGATTTCAGGAGCATCCTCGAAACCCGGCGGCAGAGCGATCGGCGCCGGCGCATACCCTCGCGCGCGCCGCAAGAGCCGCACCCGGCCGCCCATGACCCGCACCACCGAATCATCGACCCGGTTGGCGATCTCGCGGTCGTGGGTCAGCGCGTAGAGGGCGATGCCGCCGAGCCGCGCCGCCATCTCGCAATCGTCGGTGACCTGCGGCTCGTCCGACAGATTGCCGCTGGTCATCACGACCGGACGGTCGAGTTCCCGCAGCAGCAACAGGTGCAAGGGTGTCGTCGGCAGCATGAAGCCGAGGATCGCCAGACCGGGCGCCACCGCGTCCGGCAGGCGTTCCGGCCCCGCCGCCCGCAGCAGCACGATCGGCGCCGCCGGACTCCGCAAGACCCGCTCCTCCTCGGGCGAAACCCGCGCAAAGCGGCGGATCTGGGCGAGGTCGCGCGCCATCAGCGCAAACGGCTTGGCATCGCGGCGCTTCAACCGGCGCAAGCGGACGACCGCATCGGCACTCGTGGCGTCGCACGCCAGCTGATAGCCGCCGAGCCCCTTGACCGCGACGATCCCGCCGGAAGCGATCAGCCGCGCCGCCATCTCGATCGGATCGCCCACCACCGCGCCGCCGTCCGGCAGCGACACCAGCCGCAGCGTCGGGCCGCATTTGGGGCAGGCGATCGGCTCGGCATGAAAGCGCCGGTCGGCGGGGTCGCGGTATTCGGCGGCGCAATCCGAGCACAGCGCGAACCGCGCCATCGTCGTGCGGAAGCGGTCATAGGGGATGCCGCGCACGATGCTGAGCCGCGGCCCGCAATGCGTGCAGTTGGTAAAGGCGTAGCGGTAACGATGCCCGCCGGGATCGTCGAGTTCGGCGGCGCAGGCGGCGCACAAAGCGGCATCCGGCGCGATCTCGGTGTGCGGCATCCCGGCCGCGCTCTCGACAATGCGGAAGCCGCGCGGCAGCAGACCCGCGATCTCGCGCCGTTCGACCCGGTCGATGCGGGCGAGCGGCGGCGGCTCAAGCTGCAGACGCGCGATCAGGTCGGCGATGCCGTCCTGCGGTCCGCACACCCGGATCAGCACCCCGGCCGCATCGTTCAGCACCTCGCCGTCGAGCCCGAGTTCGGTCGCGATACGCCACACCGTCGGCCGGAAACCGACCCCCTGGACCCGGCCGCGCACCCGTATTTCGGCCGTGCACAACGGGCACTCGGACGAGCGGGCGAGAGCGACGGCGGGGGCGGCAGCCACCCGAGCCTCACATGCTGCTGATCCGCACATAGCGAATGAGATCGGGGACCTGCGACAGCACGATCGCCAGGAACACGGCCCCCACCAGGATGCCGGCAATCTGGCCGCCGGTGAGGCCGCCTCCGGGCTGCTGCGGCGGCGTCGGCGGCGGCCGGTCGCGATTGACGATCAGTTCATCCATCACGCGATCTCCTGTTCGATTTCACGGGTCAGGCCGCGGGCGAGGCGTTCGACCGTGTCGGCCGCCTCGCCGACCGCGGCGGCGACCGCGGCGCTCAGCGCCATCGTCCCGAATTCCTCGTCGCCAAAGCTTTCGGGTTCGCACCCCACCAGCAGGATGCGCCGACACGGGTCTCCGAGCAGCGCCGCCAGCCGCAACACCGATTGCGGGTCCATCGCATGCGGCGACAGCGCGGTTTCCGGCGGCTCGCCGGCATCCGGCGGCGCGGGCTCGATGACCTGGATCGTGCCGGGCGCGGCGCCGCGCTGCACGGCATCGACCAGCACGGCGGCGTCGTAACCGTCGAGCAGGGCATAGGCGAGGTCGAGGCCGCGGATGCCGAAATCGACGACCCGGATGTCGGGCGGCAGCTTGCGGTCGGCCAGAAGCTGCGCCACCGCCACGCCGAACCCGTCATCGCCCTTGAAGATATTGCCGATGCCGGCGACGAGGATTCGGCTCATGACGCCGCCGCCTCGGCCGTGACCGGCTCGACCTCGTCGGGGGTAAAGAAAAAGCGGTGGCCGGGCATCCGCGCCATGCCGAGATCGCGGCCGGGGTCGTCGCGCAAGGTCACCGCGAGGTGGACGCCGCCCTCGAAATCGCGCTCGACCGCCTCGATAATCGCCACCTGACCGCGCAGCACGACATCCATGATGTCGGCGCCCGGTTTCGGGTTGAGCCGCACATGGTCGCCTATGCGGAACGGCGCCGGAGATCCTTCGAGACGCGCTCCTTCGGAGCGCTCCTCAGGATGAGGCGTCGTTTTTATTCGACTGAATGATTCAACCCCGTCCTGAGGAGCCCGCGAAGCGGGCGCCTCGAAGGACGCATCTCCGCCGCCGATCTCGCGAAAAGCCCCGTGCAGCCTCGCCAGCTCCTCGGCGGTCAAAGCTTCGGTGCGCTCCAGGAGGGCACGGGTGCGCGGGTCGGCGGCCGCCATCTCGCGCTTCTCCGCTTCGGTCAGGGTCAGGATGCGCAGGATCAGGATTTCGTCGATCTCGCACCCGTCGAACAAATCGCCGGGGCTTTCCGGCGCGATCCTGGGATAATCGTAAAGGATGATCGGAGCCGACAGCATCGCGTCGGCCCGGCCTTCGGCGCCGACCAGCACCGGCCAGGTGCCTTCGTTGCGGCACGCGGCAGCGGCCTCGCGCAAATCAGCCGGCGGGTCGAGCAGCGACAGGAACCGGCCGCCGCGCACCGTCAGCATCGTATGGGTCGAGGCGAAGGCAAGCCGTTGCGCCGCGGCGCGCCCCATCCCCGCCGGATCGGCGAGCGGGCTCCGGTTCTCGATCCGCACGGTAAGCCGGTAAACCCTGTCGGCGACCGGCTCGGCGGCAATCTCGACAACCCCCAAGACGGCGCTCATCGTGCGGATCAGCAGCGCGGCGATGGTGCCGTCGGCGGCGCGCAGCGGCGCGATCCCGCGCCCCGCCGGGAAGGCGAACGGCACCGTCTCGCCGCGCCCGGCGAGACCGCCAAGCGTCAACGGCGGGGCGGCGACGGTGCGCTCCTCGGCCTCTTCCCACTCGACATGCCGCACCCCGTCGAGATCGAGCGCCGCGATCTTGCGGAACGGCGGCTCGCCCTCCTCGGGCAATTCGGCGACCGGCTCCAGCAGTTCGCCGATCTCGCGTGCAGCGATATGGAGAAACCGCACCCGCACCTCGACCGCCGACCGGGCATCGCCCTCGACCAAGCATTGCGTCTGCATGAGGCATCGGTCGTTGCCGTCAAGCGCGGCCCACGCGCGCGGGAAGAGGCTGCCGAAGGTCCAGCGATGGCGGTTTTTCAGCGACGACGGCCGGTAGGGATAGAGGTTGTAGCCCTCGTACAGAACCGCGCGGGCGACCGCCTCGACCGGGTCGCGGGTCATGGCCGCGCCTCGGCCGCCGGCGCCGCGAGCAGGCGCTGCAAGGCGTCCTCCGGGGTCGCGAGGCCGTGCCGGCGCTCGTAGCGCTTCAATTCCTCGAATAACGGGCGGCCGAGCCGCAACATCACCGTGTCGGGGTAATAGCGGTCCATCAATTCCCGCCAGAGCCGCACCGGCAGGCGATAGTCCGCTTCCTTGTGATGGGCGATCTGGGCGATCTGCAAATCGCCCGCCGCGTCGCGGAAAAATACCGAGCCGCCGAACAACAAAAGCAGCGGCGCGTCGCCGCCCTCGACCCCGTCGAAATACCGGGTCACCGCGATGCTGAGATCGGTGCTGCACGGCAGCGGCAATTCGACCGTGCAGCACTCCGCGAAAGCCGGGACCGGCACGCTGCCGCTGGTCCACAGAAACCCGCGCAGCCCGCGGTTCCAATCATCGCCGGCTCCGAACAGTCCCGACAACCGCTCACGCTCGCCCGCGCTGTAATCGCGGCGCGCCGCCTCGATGCGGATTTGCGCCTGCAGGATGACGTGCTCGACAACCAGGCCCGGCATCCGGTTGGTCACCTGCAATTGCAGCAGGAGCAGCGGCGCCGCGGAGTGGCGCGCGATCTCGATGCCGGTCGCCGCGAAATCGAGGTCGATCATCCGGCCCAGCCCTCGCGCGCCGTTCGCGGATCGGCCAGCGCGGCGATAAAATCATCGATCGCCTGCCACACCGCATCGCCCCCCGACATCCCTCGCCAACGCCTGCGTATGATGCCGACCAGGGCATAGCAGCGGTCGATCGGCACCCGGTAACAGCCGCGTCGCCCCTTCAGGCGGTCGATCAGCAAAGCCTCGACATCCGGCTCGAAGCCGGAAAGCACCGGGTTGCGGGCCTCCAGATCGCGCCAGGCCGCCTCGCTGACAAGCGCCTCGGCGGCGCCGAGCGGGCCCGGGTAGAGCGCGACCGGGCGACCCTCCGGCGTACTGTAAAAGAGAAACGCCATGTCGATCGGCAGGCCAATTCCATGCCATTCGGCATCGCTCATGCGGAAATCGGTCAGCACCTCGACCCGCTCCGGAACGAGGCGGTAGCGGCGGTCGGGGCGGCCGGTCACCGCCTCGCCGCAGATCAGGCAGACGCAGAACACCCGCCGCGCCGCCGCCTCGACGATATGGCCGTGCCGGCTCGGGATCGGCATGCCGCACAACTCGCAAACCTCGACCGGCAGCGCGCGGACAAAGCGGCGCAAGGACGCGACGCCGTGATGCTGGTGCCCGGTCAGCATCGCACCGCCCTTGGACCGCGGGCCGAGCCTGCCCCGACGAAAGCCGGGGGCCCGCACGCGGGCGGGACGCCCGCGCTCCGGGTCTCAGCCAGCAATCGCCGCATCCTCTGTCTCCATCGTTTCGACCGCGATCTCGTCGAGGTCGGGGGCGGCGTCGACCACTGCCTCTTCGACCTCTTGCCGCAGTTCAGCCGCCACGGCGGCCCCGACAAGCCGCACGATGGCGACGCGCGCCGAAACCCGCGCCAGCTCGGCCGTCGCCCCGGCCGCCGCGAGGCGGGGCCGCAGCCGCTCCAGCGCGCGGCGGATGCGCGCCGCCGAGTCCTCCGGGTGGAGCCCATAGAGCAGCAAGACCGCCCGCACCTGCTCGTCGGCACCGAGCTGGTCGAGCAGAACGCTGCCTTCCGCGGCCTCGGCGACGATCGCCAGGGTCCTTGCCAGCGCCAGCCCGTGCAGGTCGAGCACCGCCTCCAGCAGCGCGCGCGCGGTGTCGCGCCCGGCGGGGTCGGGAAGGTTGCTCAGCCCGGCAACGAGGTCGTCGATGTGCCGCAGGCTGTCCTCGATCCGGCTCCGCTCCTCGACGCTCACGACCGGCCGTACCCGGCGGCCCCGAACATCGGCGCATGCACCTGCCGGATCGTGCGGCCGCCGCCGACATACATGTGGACGCCGCACGGCAGGCACGGGTCGAAGCTCCTGACCGCCCGCATGATGTCGATGCCCTTGAAATTGTCGGGGCCGTTCTCCTCGAAGATCGGGGTGTTCTGCACCGCGTCCTCATAGGGGCCCGGGGTGCCGTAGATGTCGCGCGGGCTGGCGTTCCACGGGGTCGGCGGGTAGGGGTGGTAATTGGCGATCTTGCGGTCGCGGATCACCAGATGGTGCGACAAGACCCCGCGCACCGCCTCATGGAAGCCGCAGCCGATCGCCTCGTCGGGCACCTTGAACTCGGCCCAGGTACGGGTGCGCCCCGCTGCCAGCTCCTTGAACGCTCCCTCGACGAAGTGATAGGCCAAGGCCGCGCAATAGGCCTGGAAATAGGTGCGGGCGCGGTCACGCTCGATCGCGTTGGACCATTTCGGGATGTGCCACTCAAACTCCACCTCCGGCTTCAGCGCGGTCTTCGGCAGGTAGATTTTGACGCTGTGGCCGGTCGATTTGACGTAGCCGGTATCGACGAGGCCGGCGAGCGCGGTGTTCCACAGCCGCGCCAGCGGCCCGCCGCCGGTGTCGAGCGCGAGATAATCGCCGGTGCGCTTGTCGAACCAGCGCGGCGACATCACCCATGAATAATTGCCGTCGAAATCCCGCTTCTGCGGGCGCGGGATCGTCGTCTGGTTCCACGGGTGGTTGCGGTCGACCGGATTGCCGAGCGGGTCCTGCTTGACGAATAGCTCCTTGTCGTCCCAGCCGTCGTAAAACGAGTGGCCGAGCAGGATGCGGATGCCAAGATTGATCTCGACGAGGTCGGTGGTGATCTGCTTGCCGTCGACGACGACGCCGGGCGTCACGTGCATCGCCCGGCCCCAATCGGTCATGTGCTCATAGCGGTAATCGCATTCGGCGGGGTCGTTGTAGGCGCCCCAGCAGCCGAGCAACACGCGGCGCTGCCCGACCTTCTCGTAGCCCGGCAAGGCCTCGTAGAAGAAATCGAACAAATCGTTGTGCAATGGCACGCAGCGCTTCATGAACTCGGCATAGGTCGCCAGCCGGGTCAGATATTCGGTGAAGAGCTGGTTCGACGGCACCGTGCCGACGCCGCCCGGATACAGGGTCGAGGGGTGCGTGTGCCGTCCCTCCATCAGGCTGAACATCTCGCGGGTCAGGCGGCTCATGACCAGCGTGGTGCGGTAGAATTCGCCGGTGAACGGGTTAAGCGCCGTCATGATGTCGGCGATCGTCTTGTAGCCGTGATCGGCGGCGTGCGGCGCGTCGGTCCGCTGCGCCTTCTCCCACACGCTCGGATTGGTCTCCTTCACCATGCGCTCGCAGAAATCGACGCCGACCATGTTGTCCTGGAAGATGTTATGGTCAAACATGTATTCGGCGGCCTCGCCGAGATTGATGATCCGCTCGCCCATCGGCGGCGTCTTGATGCCGTAGGCCATGTTCTGGGCATAGACCGAGCAGGTCGCGTGATTGTCGCCGCAGATGCCGCAGATGCGGCTGGTGATAAAATGCGAGTCGCGCGGGTCCTTGCCCTTTAAGAACACGCTGTAGCCGCGGAACACCGACGAGGTGCTGTGGCACTCGGCGACCTCACGGTTCTCGAAATCGATCTTTGTGAAGATGCCGAGATTGCCGACGATACGGGTGATCGGGTCCCAGTGTTTTTCAACAAGGGTGCCGCGCGGTTTGACGACGCGCGTCGAGTCCTGCGGGACGGTGGCGATGTCGTTCATTCTGGTCTGTTCTCCGCGCGGAAAAAGCTCGGAACGTTCATCGGGTGCAGCTTCTCGGGCCGGTTCGGGTCATAGCCGGTGGTGGATTCGGCGCGGTTGTGGCGCCACATCGGCTCCTTGTCGACCTGACGGTCGGTCAGCTTGCGCAGGTTGCGAATGAGGGCGCCGTACGGCCGGATCAGGTTCGACGAGAGGAGGCCGCCGGGCGGCTCGTCCATGAAGGGCATGATCTTGTCGGGGAAGCCTGGGGTCGTGCAGCCGATGCAGATGCCGCCGACATTGGGGCAGCCGCCGATCCCCGATATCCAGCCGCGCTTCGGCACGTTGCATTTGATCGTCGGCCCCCAGCAGCCGATCTTGACGAGGCATTTGGGCGAGCCGTATTCGCGCGCGAAATCGGCCTGCTCGTAATAGGCGGCCCGGTCGCAGCCCTGGTGCACGGTAAAGCCGAACAGCCAGGTCGGCCGCCCCAGCTCGTCCACCGGGATCATCGGCGCGAGGCCCGCGAGCTGGCGCAGCAGATAAAGCAGCGTCTCGGTCATGTTGTCGGGCTGCACCGGGCAACCCGGCACGTTGACAATCGGCAGCCCGATCCGCGACGTCCAGCCTTCGCCGAGATAATCCTGCAACCCCATGCAGCCGGTCGGGTTGCCCTTCATCGCATGGATGCCGCCATAGGTGGCGCAGGTGCCGGCGCCGACCACCGCCAGCGCCTTCGGCGCCAGCCGGTCGAGCCATTGGGTCGTCTTGATCGGCTGGCCGGTATTCGGATCGGTGCCGTAGCCGGCCCAGTAGCCCTCGCCGCTCAAATTCTCGTTCGGGATCGAGCCTTCCATCACAACGACGAAGTTCTCGATCTCGCCGTTCGCCGCCTTGTGAAAGTACTGCATCATCTCGTCGCCGTTCTCGTAGGACAGCACGCGATTGTGCAGGTGCACCTTCGGCAGGCCAGGGATCGCGCCGAGCACGATGTCCTCGATGGAGGGATCGCTGGCGGCGGTAGTGGACACACTATCGCCGTCGCAGCTCATCCCGTCGTTGAGCCACAGGATGTGGACTTCGGAGATTTTCGGGGCCTTTTGGGTATTGCGGCCGTATGGGGTACTGGTGTCGTCGGGCATTGACAGCTCTCGCGGTTAAAAAGAGTTCGCGCCAGCGAACCGAAGCCCGCGCTAGGCCGCTTCGAGTTCACGCACCATGTCGAGATGCTTTTCCAGCACCGGCAGGGCGAGCCCGGCGAGGCTGCGCATCCCGTCGTCGCGGCCGCGGTTGCGGTACACCCGGAACAGGGTGATCGCCTCCTGGTGCGCGAGAAGCTGCTGCTCGATGTAGAGCCGGTCGAAATCCTCGCGGTCCGCCGCATTGAGGTCGTCGATCAGGGTCTGATGCACCGTATCGAGCTCTTGGGGCGGCCATTGCGGGCTGTTGGTGGCGCCGAGAAAGGAGTTGAGTTCGCTGCCGATCTTCTCGTGGTCGGCCTTCATCGCGCGGGCGAATTCCTTGACGTCATGGCGCTGCGCCCGGCGCAGGGCGATGTCGGCGGCGGCCAGTTCGTAGAGGTTGGCGATTGCGGCCTGGGTCGTAAACTGATGCCGGGTGATCCCGACCGCCGCCTTGCCGAGCGCGACGGCGCCGCCGAGCGCGTCCTTGACCGCGCTCGTCGCCCCCGAAAGCCGACCGGGTTGGAGCTTTTGGGTGAGATCGCTCATCGCGCTGCTCCGGCTCGATAGCAAAGGCCGCCCCCCGCTGCGCAGGCATTTGCCAGATTGCCTCGGGGTTGTTCCTCCACCTCCCAACGGCGGGTTCGGGGCTTGGTTCCTTGTGCAATTCGCGCGGTGCGGGATTCCGGTTAGGGGGCCGTAGAGGCTCGGAAATCCCGGTGCAGCCGATCGGCAGGCGGCCGATCGAGCGGCTACGCCCGGCGCTCAGCGCACCAGGGCGCCGGTAAGGCCGGCGTGGAATGCCGCGAGGTCTTCCGGCGCGAAAAAATTTATGTCGCCCGGCGTCGCCAGCCCGACCGCGGCCGCATAGGAGGCGAGCCGCACCGCGAGGTCGGGATCGCCGGCGAGGAGGCCGTGGATCAGCCCGGCGACAAACGAATCGCCGGCGCCGATCCGATCGACCACCTCGACCGGGTGGCGCGGCGCGTAGCGCAATCCGCCGCGGACCCACAGCAGGTCCCCCGGCTCCGACCCCGGCGCGCGGGTCAGCGCCACAAGCGGCACGCGGTAGCGCCGCGCGACGGCTTCCGCCAGTGCAGCGCCCTCTTCGGCAAAGCCCAGCACGCCCTGCGCGTCGCGCTCCGACAACACCAGCAGCTCGATATGCGGCGCGACGGTCGCCAGCATGTCGCGGGCTTCCGCCGGGTCCTGCAAGGTCGCGCGATAATTCAGGTCATAGGACACCGGCTTGCCGGCGGCGGCGGCGAGTTGGGCGACGTGGGCGACCAGCGCCCGGCAGGACGGCCCCAGGGCCGGGGTGATGCCGGACAGGTGCACGCGCGCGCTGTTGGCGATCAGCGCCTCCCACGGCGCATCCTCGAAGCCGAGTTCCGCGGCGGCCGAATTCTTGCGGTCGTAGATGACGCGGGCATTGCGTGGCGCCGGCCCCGGCTCGAAGAACATCAGCCCGAGCCGCGCGCCGGCGATCCACCGCACAAACCGTGTATCGACGCCGTGGCGCCGCGCCTCGCCATCGACGATCCGGCCGAGCGGCCCTTCCGGCAGCCGCGACACCCAGGCCGTGCGCCGGCCAAGCCGCGCCAGCACGCAGGCGACGTTAAGTTCGCTGCCGCCGATCCCGACCTCGAAGAGCCGCGCCTGATCGAGCCGCTGCATGCCGGGCGGCGACAGGCGCAGCAGCGTTTCGCCGAGCGTCAGAAAATCGTATTCGGGGATCGCCGGCCGTGTCTGCGTCATGGTCCCGCCTCGGCCTCCGCGGCCGGTCGAATCGGGGTTGCTGTCGTCGCTCGCCGGCACCGCCGGCCGGAGCAGTCAACCCGATCCCGCCCGGCTTTTCACGTGTGATTTTTCGAGCCGCCGTGCGGCGCCCGGCTGAGATGATCGCGAAGGGAAGAAGCCGGCCTAAACGAACGACCGCTGGTTGGCGTATGATAGACGGGAGCGGAGCGTTCCGCGCCCGCTCCGGTATTGGGTGAATATTGCTGAAATATGCCTGACGAAACGCGAAATCTGGACTCCGCCCTCGGCGGCATCGCCATGGCCCGACCGATCCCGATCGGCGATCGGCCGCCGAGCGAGGCCGATATTGAAGACTTCAAATCGCGCGTCCTGGCCAAGCTGGCGCTCGCCGTCGGCAAGGATGCGGACGGCGCGACGGCGCGCGATTGGTTCGTCGCCGCGGCATTGGCGCTGCGCGACCGGGTGCTGCATCGCTGGCTGGCGGCCGATCGCGCGAGCCGCGCCGAGGGCCGCAAGCAGGTCTATTATCTGTCGCTCGAATTCCTGATCGGCCGGCTGTTCGGCGATGTTGTCTGCAATCTGCGGCTGACCGAGATGGTGACGGCGGCGCTGGGCGATCTCGGCGTCGATCTCGACCGGTTGCGCCGTGCCGAACCCGACGCGGCACTCGGCAATGGCGGCCTCGGCCGGCTCGCCGCCTGCCTGATGGAGAGCATGGCGAGCCTCGGCATCCCGGCCTGCGGCTACGGCATCCGCTACGACCACGGCCTGTTCCGCCAGGTCATCCGCAACGGCTGGCAGCAGGAATGGCCCGAGGACTGGCTGTCGGTCGGCAACCCCTGGGAATTCCCCCGCCCGGAGATCGTCCATGACATCCATTACGGCGGGCGGATCGAGATGGCAGCGATCCGCGGGCGCATGCGCCCGGTGTGGCACCCCGAGGAGACGGTCGAAGCGATCGCCTACGACACGCCGGTGGTCGGCTGGCGCGGCCGCCGCGTCAATCCGCTACGGCTGTGGTCGGCACGCGCTCCCGACCCCCTGCGCCTCGATGTTTTCAACGATGGCGACCATGTCGGCGCGCTGGCCGAACGATCGCGAGCCGAGGCGATCTCGAAAATCCTCTATCCCGGCGACAACACGCCGGCCGGGCGTGAACTACGCTTGCGCCAGGAGTATTTCTTCGTCTCGGCATCCTTGCAGGACATCGTCCGCCGCCATGTACGGTCCTACAGCAACCTGCTCTCGCTGCCGGACCGGGTCGCGATCCAGCTCAACGACACTCATCCGAGCATCGCGATCGCCGAGCTGATGCGGCTCTTGATCGACGTGTACGGCCTGGCGTGGGACGATGCGTGGCAGGCGACCGTCGGCACCTTTGCCTACACCAATCACACCTTGTTGCCGGAGGCGCTCGAGAGCTGGCCGGTGGCGCTGATCGAGCGGGTATTGCCGCGCCATCTCGACATCATCTATCGCATCAACGCGCAACATCTCGAAGCGGCGGCGGCGCACGGATTGGTCGATGGCCCCGTGCGCGCGGCGCTGTCGATCATCGACGAACAGGGCGGCCGCAGCGTGCGGATGGGCCATCTCGCCTTTATCGGCTCGCGCCGGGTCAACGGCGTCTCGGCGCTGCATACAAAGCTGATGCGCGAGACCGTGTTCGCCGATCTGCACCGCCTCTACCCCGAGCGGATCGTCAACAAAACCAACGGCATCGCGGTCCGCCGCTGGCTGTTTCAGGCGAACCCGGCATTGACCCGGCTGCTGGTCGAAATGTGCGGCGAGGCGGTGCTCGACGATCCGACGGCGCTGGAGCGGCTGGCCGATTATGCCGACGACGGCGAGGTGCTGCGGCGCCTTGCCGCCGTCAAGCGCGCCAACAAGACCGCGCTGATCCGGCTCATGCACCAGGAGGCCGGGTTTTCCGTCAGCCCCGACGCGCTGTTCGATGTGCACATCAAGCGGATTCACGAATATAAGCGCCAGCTGCTCAACCTGCTCGATACCGTCGCCCGCTGGCACGCCATCCGCGACGACCCGGATGCCGACTGGGTGCCGCGGGTCAAGATTTTTGCCGGCAAGGCCGCCGCCGGCTATGCCCAGGCGAAGCTGATCATCAAGCTCGCCCATGACATCGCCGAGGTCGTCAACAACGACCCGGTCACCAGCGACCGGCTGCGCCTCGTCTTCCTGCCCAATTACAATGTCAGCCTGGCCGAGACGATCATCCCGGCAGCCGATCTGTCCGAGCAGATCTCGACCGCCGGCATGGAAGCCTCGGGCACCGGCAACATGAAGCTGGCGCTCAACGGCGCCCTGACGATCGGCACTCTCGACGGCGCCAATATCGAAATCCGCGAGCGGGTCGGGGCCGAAAACATCTTCATCTTCGGCCTGACCGCAGCCGAGGTGGCGGCGCGCCGCGAGTGCTCGCTCGACGCCGGCGAGGCGATCGCCGCCTCGCCCGAGCTGGCGCGGGCGGTCGCGGCGATCGGCGACGGCATCTTTTCGCCCGACGACCCCGGCCGCTTCCGCCATATCGCCGACGGCCTGCGCTACATCGACCGCTACATGACCGCCGCCGATTTCGCCGCCTACCGCGCGGCCCAGGCGGCGGTCGATGAGTTATGGCGCCGACCCGCCGCCTGGGGCCGCGCCGCGGCCCTCAACATCGCCAACATGGCGTGGTTCTCGGCCGACCGCACGATCGCCGAATACGCCGCCGACATCTGGCAGGTGCCGCTCCGGCCCCGCTGAAGCGCGTTCAGAGCAGGGTCCGTTCAGATGGAATCAAGGGGGTCCCCTTGGCCGGGCTTGACCCGGCCATCCACGTCTTATCGGGCCGCGGAAGACGTGGACCCGCGGATCAAGTCCGCGGGCGGGGAGCATCCAATCATCGGGCTTGATCGGATACCGCTAGCCCGCGAGCGAGGCGAGCGCCGCCTCGGCGGCGGCAGTGCCGGTCTGGAAGGCGCCGTGCGCCGTCGAAAAGAAATGCGGTGAGGTGGCCTCGCCGGCAAAGAACAGGCGGCCCTCGACCGGCTGCGCCAGCCGGGCGCGGTCGTCGGCGTGGCCGGGCAGCGCGTAGGAATAGGAGCCGCGGGCGAACGGGTCGGCGCGCCAGGCCGAGGCGGCGAGCGGCCGCAGCCGGCGGCGGATGCCGCTGCCGAACAGCCCGGCCAGCTCATCGGCGGCGAACGCCGCCATTGCCGCCATCCCGTCGCGCTCAAGCGCGGCCGCGAAACGGCCGCCGAAGAAGCAGGCGATGATCGGCTTGCCGAGCGGGCGCACCTGATAGCTCATCGTCTCGCACCGCCTTGTCGAGCCGACGAGGTGAGCGTCGCGGTCGATCCCCGGCAGCTCCCCATCCAAATGCAGGAACAGCTTGTCGGCGAGGCCGAGCGGCAGGCCGGCGGCGGCCGCGATCTTGTCAGGCAGCTCCGGCGTAAACGCGATCCGGCCGCCGGCGATGGCGTTCGTCGGCACGGTGACGATGACCCGCGCCGCATCGATGCTGCCGCGAGGCGTCTCGAGGCGGATGCGGCGCCCCCCGTGATCGATGCGCGATACGGCCGCGCCGAAGGCGACCGGCAATCCTTCGGCAAGGGCCGCGAACAACCGCCCGTAGCCCTCGACGAGGCGGTAATTGACGCCGGAATCCTGATAGCGGTCGTTGTCCTTGACCGACAGGCTTTCGAGCTCGACCGCGTTGGCCCAGGTGCTGACCGCGTCGAACAGCGCGTTCCATCGCCCGCCCGGCGCCAGCACCGAGGCGGCCGGCCGGTCCTCGGCCTCGCAGGCGGCATGGTGGATCGCCCAGTAATGCGCCTCGCGCTCGCGCAGCCAGTCGGCCTCCGCTTCGGCGCTTTCGCCGCTGCGGCTGAGCCGGGTCGTCCAGTCCGGCTGGCGGCGGTAGAGGGTGAACCCGTTCTCCGCGGCCAGCAGAGTGAGCGGGTTGCGGTCGGCCGAGTGCAGCCATTCGCACCCGAGATCGAGCGGGATGCCGTCCGCCTCGATCGTCCAGGCGCGGCCGCCGGCGCGCTCGCGCGCCTCCAAAACGGCTAACGAAACCCGCCCCTGAGCGGCGAGCCGGCGCGCCGCGGCGATGCCGGCCGCGCCCGCCCCGATCACCGCGACATCGATCTCGGACGGCAACTCCGCCATCGCACCTTATTCCCGGAACACCGGCAGCCGGGTCGGCCCGCCTTGCCGGGCCGACCCCGCGCAGCATATAGGGGAAGCCGCGCCTCAGGGAACTGCATGGAACACGCCGCCCATATCCTGCTCGACCTCATCCGGGAGCATCAGAATTGGGCGATAGCGGTCATGTTCATCACCGCGTTCGGCGAGTCGTTCGCCTTTCTCAGCCTGTTCTTTCCCGGCACCAGCCTGCTGATCGCCGCCGGCACGCTGATGCACAATGGCGGCCTGCCGATCGCACCGGTGCTGATCGGGGCGATCGCCGGCGCGACCCTCGGCGACAGCGTCTCGTACTGGATCGGGCGCCGGTTCGGCGGGTCGATCGGGCGGATGTGGCCGTTCAGCCGCAACCCCCGGCTGCTGCCGAACGGCATCCGCTTTTTCGAGCGGCATGGCGGCAAGAGCGTCTTCATCGGCCGCTTTTTCGGCCCGGTCCGGTCGGTGGTGCCGCTCGCCGCCGGGATCATGCGGATGCCGGGCGGCCGCTTCTGGCTGGCCAATTTCACTTCCGCGGTGGTGTGGGCGCCGCTTCTGATCTTTGCCGGCGACGCGCTCGGGAAAATAGGCGAGCGGCTGTTCGGCACATCGAACACGGTGATCCTGGTGTTCGGCGGACTGACCCTGTTCGGCATCGCCGCCGCGGTCTGGGCGATCCTGCACTCGGCCCGGTCGAAATCCTGAAGCTGCGGCGCCCCATCCTCGTCGTCCCGGCGAAGGCCGGGACCCACCTATCCGCCGTCCGTACGTTGGAACCGTGGGTACCGGCCTACGCCGGTATGGCGGCGAAAGCGCAGGCGCCGGCTCAGCGGCCGCGGGCCGGGGCGACGGCCGTCGCGGCCGGCTCGCCGGGCCGGCGGTGCGCCGCGATATAGGCATCGACATGGCCGGCCAGCGCCTCGGTGCCCTCGGCAAAGGTGTGGTCGGCGCCGGGGATCTTGCGGAAATCGATCTTGATGTCGCGCTGATGCGACAGCTTGTGCACGAGTTTCTGCACCGAATCCATCGGCACCAGCGTGTCCTGGTCGCCCTGCAGGATCAGCCCGGAAGACGGGCACGGCGCGAGAAAGCTGAAATCATAGGTATTGGCGGGCGGCGATATCGAAATAAAGGCTTCGATTTCCGGCCTGCGCATCAACAGCTGCATGCCGATCCAGGCGCCGAACGAATACCCCGCGACCCAGCAGCCGGCGGCGTTCGGGTTGTACCCTTGCAGCCAGTCGAGCGCCGCGGCGGCGTCGGCCAACTCGCCCTCGCCGCGGTCGAAGCTGCCCTGGCTGCGGCCGACCCCGCGGAAATTGAAGCGCAAGGTCGAAAAGCCCCGGCGCACGAAAATCTGGTAAAGCGCATAGACCACCCGGTTGCTCATCGTCCCGCCATGCAGCGGGTGCGGGTGCAACACCACGGCCATCGGCGCGGTGCCGCCGCGAGCGTGGTGATAGCGTCCCTCGATGCGCCCTTCGGGGCCGTTGATAATGACGTCGGGCATGGTAATTCCGGTGCGATCTCTGACGAATTACTCTGGTATGGCGGGCTCGACCACGCCGCGGTGGCCGCTCCTGCCGGCCTTTACTTGACTGGTAAAGTCGCCCAATTATATGCTCGCTGCGGCGTCCGCGACTGCTGCCGCGCAAGCGGGGCTGTCATCGCAGTCTCGACACTAACATAGTGATCGCGATGCTTTTCCAAAACCTCCGCGAGGAGATCGACGCGACGCTGGCGCGCGACCCGGCCGCCCGTTCGCGGCTCGAGGTCGTGCTGTGCTATCCGGGTTTCCAGGCATTGCTGTTCTACCGCGCCGGGAATTGGCTGTGGCGGCGCGGCTGGCACCTCGCCGGGCGCTTTGTGTCGCATCTCGGGCGCATCCTGACGGCAATCGACATTCATCCCGGTGCGACGATCGGCCGGCGGCTGTTCATCGATCACGGGATCGGGGTCGTCATCGGCGAAACCGCCGAGATCGGCGACGACTGCACGCTCTATCAGGGGGTCACCCTCGGCGGCACCCGTCCGTCGGCCGATCAGGCCGGACAGAAACGGCATCCGACGCTCGGCAACGGCGTCATCGTCAGTTCGGGAGCGCAGGTGCTGGGGCCGTTCCGGGTCGGCAGCGGCGCGCGGATCGGGGCCGCCGCGGTGGTCCTGAAGGAGGTGCCGGACGGTGCGACGATGGTCGGCAACCCGGCGCGCCAGGTGGCGCGGCGCGGCGATGCGCCGAGCCCGGCGCGCCCGGCCTTCGAGCCTTACGGCGTCACGGGCGACATCCCCGACCCGATCGCCCGCGCGCTCAACGCCCTGCTCGACGAGGTCTCGGCATTGCGGGCAAGGGTCGGCGAGTTGGAGGCCGAACGCGAGCGCCATCTCGCCGTCGACGAGGCCGCGCCGCCGCCCGACCCGGCGCCGCGGCGGGCGGCGCAGGCCCGGTCGTGACGCTTGCCGCGACGGCTGCCGATCCCGAGGCCGTCGATACCGGGCATTTTGGCGCTGTCCCGGTGCGCCGGCGCGATTGCCCGCTCTGCGGGCGCGACAACGGCGCGGCCCCCCTTAGCCGCTATTCGCTGCCGCCATGGGCGATCAGGCATTGCCCGGAATGCCGCTTTGTCTATATCGACAAAGCGGTCCGGCACGAGGCGCAGTTCAACGCGATGGCCTGGGAGCGCACGACCAAAATCGAGGAACGGCGCCGCGCCCAAATCCGCCCGCTCTCCTACAAGGCGAGCAAACGCCTGCGGTTCCGCATGCGGCTGCTGCCGCGGCGGACCATGCTCGGCTTTATCGCGGCGCGGCTCGATGGCGGCAACGTGCTCGATCTCGGCTGCGGCGACGGTCACGCGTTGCGCGACTTCCCGGCCTCATTCACCCCGTTCGGCATCGAGATTTCGTCCGGCCTCGCGGCGGCGGCACACGAAGCGTTCGCGGCGCGCGGCGGCTACGCGGTGAACGCCGCCTGCGTCAAAGGACTGGCGCAATTCCCGGCGGGGTTTTTCGCGGCAGCATCGTTGCGCTCGTACCTCGAACACGAGGCCGACCCGCTGCCGGTGCTGCACGGGCTGCGGCGGGTCCTGATGCCGGGAGGGTTTGCCGTCGTCAAGGTGCCCAACTACGCATCGCTGAACCGCGCCGTCATGGGCCGGCGCTGGTGCGGCTTCCGCTACCCCGATCACCTCAATTATTTCACCCCGGCCAGCCTGCGCGCGTTGGCGGCGAAGGCCGGGTTCGCGACCCGCTTCGGCCCGACCGGGCATCTGCCAACCGGCGACAACATGTGGGCGGTGCTGTCGTGATGGCCGGCGACAGAAGCGGAGCCGCCAGGCGGCGCGAGACCTATCTCGATTGGAACGCCACCGCGCCATTGCGCCCCGAGGCGGTCGCGGCGATCGCGGCGTCGCTCGCGCGGACCGGCAACGCCTCGTCGGTGCATCGCTGGGGGCGGGCGGCGCGGCAGGAAGTCGAGCAGGCCCGCGAGGCGGTGGCGGCGCTGGTCGCCGCCGCGCCGGAATCGGTCGTGTTCGTCAGCGGCGGCAGCGAAGCCAATCATCTGGCCTTGCTCGGCTCGGGGCGGAAGCGGGTGCTGGTGTCGGCGGTCGAGCACGGCTCGGTGCTGCAGGCGGCGCCCGAGGCCGAGCGCATCCCGGTCGATGGCGACGGCATCGTCGATCTCGACCGGCTCGACCGGCAGCTCGCGGCCGACAGGCGGCCGGCGATCGTCTCGGTGATGCTCGCCAACAACGAGACCGGGGTCATTCAGCCGGTGTCCGAGGTGGCGCGGCTCTGTCAGGCGCGGGGCGCGCTGTTCCATTGCGACGCCGTGCAGGCGGCCGGCAAGATGCCGCTCGACGCAGCCGCAACCGGCGCCGATTTCCTCAGCCTCTCGGCGCACAAGATCGGCGGCCCGCCGGGCATCGGCGCCCTCCTCGCGACCGGCGCCGCCGAGCCGCAGGCGATGATCCGCGGCGGCGGCCAGGAGCGCGGCCGCCGCGCCGGCAGCGAGAACCTGCCGGGGATCGCCGGCTTTGCCGCCGCCGCTTCCGCCGCCAGCACCAGCCTCGCCGTTTACGACCGGGTGCGCACATTGCGCGACCGGCTCGAAGCCGCCGCGCTGGCTGGAATACCGGAGGCGGCGGTGGTCGGCGCCGCGGTGCCGCGCCTGCCCAATACCAGCGCGCTGGCGCTGCCCGGCGTCGCGGCGGAGACACAAATCATCGCGCTCGACCTCGACGGGGTCATGGTCAGTGCCGGCGCGGCGTGCTCATCCGGCAAGGTGGGGCCCAGCCATGTGCTGGACGCGATGCGCGCCCCGCCCAATATTGCGATGGGGACGATCCGCGTCTCGCTCGGATGGACCACGACGGAGGCCGACATCTCTCATTTTCTCGAGGCGTGGACGGCGCTCGCCCGGCGCCTGCTGCGGAGGGCGGCGTGAACGACAGCTTCCCGATCGCGCGGCCGAACGGCAAGCCGATCTATCTCGACAATCAGGCGACGACCCCGGCCGATCCGCGCGTCGTCGCGGCGATGCTGCCCTATTTCACCGAGGAGTTCGGCAACCCGCACAGCGAAAGCCACCTCTACGGCCGGACCGCCGCGGCGGCGGTCGAAGAGGCGCGCGGCGCGGTGGCGCGATTGATCGGCGCCGACCCGCGCGAGATCGTCTTCACCTCCGGCGCGACCGAAGCCAACAACCTGGCCTTGAAGGGCGCCGCGCATTTCGCCCGCGCCCATCCGGCGTCTGGCCGGCCGCCGCGCGACCGCATCGTCGTCCTCGCGACCGAGCATAAATGCGTTCTTGAAAGCGCAGCGGCGCTGGAGCGCGAGGGGTTCGACGTAACTTCTGTGCCGGTCGAGGCAACCGGGCTGGTGTCGTCCGAGCGGGTGGCAGCGGCGCTCGACGAGCGCACCCTGATGCTGTCGGCGATGGCGGCGCATAACGAGATCGGCGTCATTCAGCCGCTCGCCGAATTGGGGGCGCTGTGCCGCGCCCGCGGCGTCCTGTTCCACACCGACGCGGCGCAGGCCTTCGGCAAGATCCTGCTCGATATCGAGGCGATGAAGATCGACCTGATGTCGATCTCCGGCCACAAAATCTATGGCCCAAAGGGGATCGGCGCGCTCTACGTCAGGCGGCGGCCGCGGGTGCGGCTGCTGCCGTTGTTCGATGGCGGCGGCCAGGAGCGCGGGCTGCGCTCGGGCACCCTGCCGACCCCGCTCTGTGTCGGCTTTGGCGAGGCGGCGGCGATCGCCGCCCGCGAGATGGAAGCGGAGGCCGGGCGTGTCGGCCGCCTGCGCGACCGGCTGCAGAGCCTGCTGCAACGCCGGCTCGGCCGGCTCTGCGTCAACGGCGACGGCGAGCGCCGCCTGCCGGGCAATCTCAACCTGTCCTTCCCCGGCCTCACCGCGCCCGAGCTGATCGCCGCCTGCCCGATGGTGGCGATGTCGACCGGGTCGGCCTGCACCTCGGCGGCGGTCGAGCCGTCCTACGTGCTGCGCGCTCTCGGAATGTCGGATGCGCTGGCGAATGCCTCGATCCGGATCGGGCTCGGGCGCTTCACGACCGAGGCCGAAATCGATTTCGCGGCCGACGCGCTGTCCGATGCGGTGTTGCGGCTCGGCGCCGGGAGGGTGACTGAGGCCGCCGCGGCGACTACATAATTGGCGAGCGACAAAGCGGGAGACGCAGGCAATGGCGCAGAAGCAGGCGTTGGCGGTGACCGAGGCGGCGGCGGAGCGCATCCAGGCGTTGCTGGCGGCGCGCGGCAAGCCGGCCCTCGGCGTGCGCGTCGGGGTGCGGGCGCGCGGCTGCTCGGGCCTCAGCTACACGCTCGAATACGCCGACGAGAAGGGTCGCTTCGACGAGGTGGTCGAGGACAAGGGGGTGACGGTGCTGGTCGACCCCAAAGCCGTCATGTTCATCCTCGGCACCGAGATGGACTATGTCGAAGAGCAATTGCAATCGGGCTTCGTGTTCCGCAACCCGAACGAAAAAGGCCGCTGCGGCTGCGGCGAGAGTTTCCATGTGTGACCAGCCCCGTTCTGTCATCCCGGCGAAGGCCGGGACCCATTCCTCCGCAGTACGGGCCGGCGAACTCCTCGCTTGGTGACAGCGGCACCATGGATACCGGGCTGCGCCGGTATGACAATCAAATCGGTGTATCGGGATCATCAGGGTGAAATTGTTTCAGATCGAGGAGCCGGACGGGTCGCCGGTTGACGCAGACATGCCGGGCGCCGCGATCGGCATCGACGCCGCCGGACGCGCGGCCGAGGTGGCGGTCGCGGTCGGCGGCAACCCGGCGGCGCTGGCCGATCGCGACGGCTGGCCGCTCGACCTCGCAGTGCCGGTGCCGTCGGCGCCCGATGAGGCGTGGCGGCATCTTTTCGAGGGCGCGCGGCTGCGCGCCGAGCGCGCGCTGGCGCGGCCGGTCAGCCATGCCGTCCTGGTTGCGCAGCCGATGCCCGACGCCGAAATTGCCCGGTTGCACGCGGCCGCCGATGCGGCCGGGATCGCCTTGCTGCGCATCGTCGCGGCCGGCGAGATCGCCGCCGGAGAAAATCGCGCGTGCGCCGCCGCGATCCTCGCCGAGGAACTGATGCCGCGCCCCGAGGCGCCATAGACGCGCGCCGATGCCGAAAATGATCTTTGTCGAGCGCGACGGCACCCGCCGCGAGGTCAATGCGCCGCTCGGGCATTCGGTGCTCGAAATCGCGCATGCCAACAACATCGATATCGAGGGGGCCTGCGAGGGGTCGCTCGCCTGCTCGACCTGCCACGTCATCGTCGACCCGGAATGGTACGAACTGCTGAAGGAGGCGAGCGACGATGAGGAAGACATGCTCGACCTCGCCTTCGGCCTGACCCGGACCTCGCGGCTCGGCTGCCAGCTGATCATGACCGAGGAACTGAACGGCCTCGTCGTGCGCCTGCCGAAGAGCACCCGCAACCTGTTGCTCGGCTGATTTTTTCTAATGGTTGATCTTTCAAAACACCCGCTGTCCCGGCGAAAGCCGGGACCCACCGATCCGCCGTCGGGATGTGGCCGGCGTGGGTCCCGGCTTGCGCCGGGACAGCGGTTGAGGGTGTAGGCAATTCCGGAAATGACCGCTCTCTTCACCCGCCTCGTGGCCGCCGCCGGCGACGCGTGGCCGGCCTATACGCGGCACGAATTCGTCCTGCGGCTCGCGCGCGGCGACCTGCCCGAGGCGGCGTTCCGGCGCTACCTGGCGCAGGATTACCTGTTCCTCATCCATTTCGCGCGGGCCTGGGGCCTCGCCGTCTACAAATCCGAGACGCTCGCCGAGATGCGCCGGGCGCAGGCGCTGGTCGCCGCCACGCTCGATGTCGAGATCGGCCTGCACATCGAGTATTGCCGCGCCTGGGGGTTTGACGAGGCGGCAATGGCCGCCGAACCCGAGGCGATGGAAACCGTCGCCTATACCCGCTTCGTGCTCGACCGCGGCCTTGCCGGCGACCGGCTAGACCTGGAAGTGGCATTGGCGCCCTGCGTCATCGGTTATGCCGAGATCGCCGCCGAGCGGATGGCGGATCCCTCGACCCGGCATGACGGCAATCCCTATCGCGACTGGCTCCTGATGTATGCCGGCGACGACTATCAGTCTCTGGCGCGCGAAGCGGCGACCGCGCTCGACGAGGCCTTCGCCCGGCGCGGCGGCGAGGGCCGTTTCCCGGCGCTCGCCGGCATCTTCACGGCCGCCGCGCGGCTCGAAGCCGCCTTTTGGCAGATGGGCCTCGATGCCGCCCGTTGACCTCGAGCTTCCCGGCGATCCGTCGCGGCACCGGGTCGTCGTCGCGATGTCGGGCGGCGTCGACTCGTCGGTGACGGCGGCGCTGTTGGCGGGCGCCGGCTACGATGTCGTCGGCATCACCTTGCAGCTTTACGACCACGGGGCCGCAACCGGCCGAAAGGGGGCCTGCTGCGCCGGCCAGGACGTGCGCGACGCGGCGCGTGTCGCCGAGCGCCTCGGCATCCCGCATTACGTCCTCGATTACGAGGCGCGGTTCCGGTCGGCGGTCATCGACGATTTCGCCGACAGCTACCGAATCGGCGAAACGCCGGTGCCGTGCATCCGCTGCAACGAGCGGGTGAAGTTCCGCGATCTCCTGGCGACGGCGCGCGACCTCGGCGCCAGCGCACTGGCGACCGGGCACTACGCCCGCCGCTTCGCCGGGCCGGACGGCCCGGAGTTGCACCGGGCCTGCGACCTCTCCCGCGATCAGAGCTATTTCCTCTACCGCACCACCCGCGCCGAACTCAATTTCCTGCGCTTTCCGCTGGGCGCGCTCGCCAAGGACGAGACCCGCGCATTGGCCCGCGAGCTTGCCCTGCCGGTCGCCGACAAGCCCGACAGCCAGGATATCTGCTTTGTGCCGCAGGGTTCCTATGCAGCGCTCGTCGCGCGGCTGCGCCCGGAGGCGGGCGAACCCGGCGAGATCGTCGATCAGGCGGGCCGCGTGCTCGGCCGGCATCCCGGCATCGCGCATTTCACGGTCGGCCAGCGCAAGGGGATCGGCATCGCCGCCGGCGAGCCGCTTTATGTCCTGCGCATCGAGCCGGCCTCCCGCCGCGTCGTCGTCGGCCCGCAATCGGCGCTCGCCAAAACCCGCATCGCGCTTTCGGAGATCAACTGGTTGGGGCCGTCCGTCACCGAGGGTGCCGGCCTCCGGGTGGCAGCCCGGTTGCGCTCGTCACAGCCGCCGGCGCCGGCCTGGTTCACCCGCGCCGCCGACGCGGCGGATCAGGGCGAACTCGTCCTCGACGGCCCGGCCGGCGCCGTGGCGCCGGGGCAGGCCGCCGTCCTTTATGACGGCGAGCGGGTGCTGGGCGGCGGCTGGATCCGCCGCAGCGCCGCTTGACCGGCCTCGCCCCGTCCCCTATATGCGGGGCCTCTCGGCGGGGTAGCTCAGCTGGTTAGAGCAGGGGAATCATAATCCCAAGGTCGGGGGTTCAAGTCCCTCCCCCGCTACCAAATCGAATCAACGATTTAGACGAACCCGCACCGAAAGGCGGATTTTTCGGTCCTTCCGGCTCCGCCCAAAACTGGCGGCTTCCCTCGCATTCCGGGAAGGGCTGATTGCGAGGCCGAAGCGGTCGCGAACCGCGCGCTCGACCCGCTCCTGGTCAATCACCGCAACCGCATCGTGCGTAGCGGGTCCCGGCGGGCCTGAACGATAGGGCGCCCGCGTCGTTATTGCCCCAGCAAAGCGGCTCGATAAGCTTCGCGTGCAGCGACGGCTCATGCGTTGCCGCCAAACTCATCGCTTAGCTTGGCGGACGGACGGCGATCAGGCGGGAGAAGGCTTCATGGCGATATCGAACAAAACGCGCACCGCCGGCTCCACCACGGGCGCTGGCGCGCCGGCGCCCAGCGATCGCAATTCGCTGACCGTCGGTCCCAGTGGGCCGCTCCTGCTCCACGATGTGCACTTTCTCGAACAGATGGCGCATTTCAACCGCGAGAAAGTCCCCGAGCGTCAGCCGCATGCCAAAGGCGCAGGCGCATTCGGCATCTTTGAGACCACCGAAGAAGTTTCCGCCTTTACTTCAGCCGCCCTGTTCCAGAAAGGCGCGATCACCGACATGCTCGCGCGCTTTTCCACGGTCGCCGGTGAAGCCGGTAGCCCCGACACATGGCGCGACGTGCGCGGCTTTTCGTTAAAGTTTTATACGAGCGAGGGCAACTACGACCTGGTCGGCAATAATACGCCGGTCTTCTTTGTTCGCGACCCGATGAAATTCCCGCATTTCATCCGCAGCCAGAAGCGGCTACCCGACTCGGGGCTCCGCTCCAATCACATGCAATGGGACTTCTGGACGAACAATCCGGAATCCGCTCACCAAGTGACCTACCTGATGGGTGAGCGCGGCTTGCCTCGCACCTGGCGCCACATGAACGGCTACGGCTCGCACACCTTCATGTGGATCAACGCCAAAGGCGAGAAGTTCTGGGTGAAATACCACTTTCACACCCACCAGGGGATGCGGTTCTTTACCAATGCCGAAGCAGCGGAAGTGGCAGGCCGCGACGCGGACTTCCACCGCCGCGACCTGTTCGAGGCGATCGTACGCCGCGATTATCCTGTCTGGACCCTGTCCGTTCAGATCATGCCTTATGCAGAGGCGAAGACTTATCGCTTCAATCCGTTCGACCTGACCAAGACCTGGGCACACGCGGATTACCCGCTGATCAAGGTCGGCACGATGACGCTCAACCGCAACCCCGAGAACTTTTTCGCGCAGATCGAGCAGGCGGCGTTCTCGCCGGGCAACACCGTACCCGGGATCGGCCTTTCCCCCGACAAAATGCTGCTCGGCCGCGCCTTCGCCTACAACGACGCGCAGCGCAACCGCATCGGCACCAATTTCCACCAACTGCCGGTCAACCGCCCCAAGGTACCGGTCAACACCTATATGTTCGACGGCCAGATGGCCTATGAGCACCGCGGCAGCGAGCCAGTCTACGCTCCAAACAGCGGCGGTCGCAGTTGGGCGGATGAGACGGGTCCGGTGCGCGACGGATGGGAGAGCGATGGCGAGATGGTTCGGACCGCCTACACCCTCCACGCCGAGGATGATGATTTCGGCCAGCCGGGCACACTGGTGCGAAAGGTCTGGAACGACGCCCAGCGAGACCAGTTTGTCGATCAGGTCGCCGGGAGCCTGCTCGGCGGCGTCCATGGCGGCGTGCTCGACCGCGCCTTCCAGTATTGGAAAAATGTTGACGCCGCCACGGGCAACCGCATCGAGGAAAAGGTTCGTACCGGCAGCGCGCCGAAGCCCGCAGAAGGCATGGGCGAGCACTGAAGAGCGCGCCATCGGAGCGCGTTCGCATATCGGCCGCGCCTGCGATCGCGATGCCTATTGACCTCCTTGGCAATGTGCTCACGGGAAGGGCACCAAACCCGCGGGGCGCAAGGCTTCCCCGCTACCATCGAGACAATCGACTCCCGCCGGCCGTGTCGGCCTCCTGCCGCAGCCAGTCGCGGAAGGCCCGGACCTTCGGGCGGTCGAGCGCCCCCGGCATCGTAACGACGTAGTAGGCGAACAAGTCCGGCAGCGACAGCGAGAAGAGGCGCACCAGCCTTCCGGCGGCGAGATCGGCGGCGGCGATCGTGCTGTAGGCGAGGACGACCCCGTGCCCGGCGATCGCCGCATCGAGCGCCAGATGGGTGCCGCTGAAGGTCAGCCCGGCCGAGGCCGCGACGCCGCTAACCCCGGCCGCCCTCAGCCACATCGCCCAGGTCGGCGCCAGCGGGTCGCGGTCGACCGCCTGGTCGTGGATCAGTGCGTGATGGCGCAAATCCGCGGGGGTGCGCAACGGCGGCCCGTTTTCGATCAGAAGCGGGCTGCACGCCGGGAACACCTCGTTTTTCATCAACAGCTCGACCTCGAGAGCGGGATAGCGCCCGCTGCCATAGCGGATCGCCATGTCGAAGCCGCCGCGGCTCAGATCGACGATCTCGTCGCTCGCCGAGATGCGCACGTCGATCTCGGGGAATTGCGCCTGAAACCGGTGCAGCCGCAGCACCAGCCATTTCGCGGCGAGGGACGGCGAGGCGGTGACCGTCAGGGTGCCGGTGTCGTTATGGCTGCGCAGCCGGCGCACCGCCGCATGAACGCCGGCGAACGCATCCGACAGGCCGGGCAGCAGCACCCGCGCCGAGTCGGTCAGTTCGACCACCCGGTTGCCGCGACGGAACAGGCTGACCCCGAGATCGGCTTCGAGCGCGTGGACCTGATGGCTGATCGCCGCCGGGGTGACGCGCAATTCGTCCGCCGCCTTGCTGAAGCTCCGCAGCCGCGCCGCCGCCTCGAACGCGCGCAAGGCGTTGAGAGGCGGCAGATGTCCCGTCTCAGGCATGAGAAATCCTAAACCCAATCCTGAGAAACTCTCGTTTGTACGATTATCGTCCGATGCGCACATTGTTGGCAAGGCGCTTTCCGGCGCCGCTTCGGTTAAGGCCGAAAAGTTTAGGAGACCTAATATGACAGCACTCCACTTGCAGGCCCGCTTCGGCCCCGGGCACACGTCGCATCGGACCGGCGCGGCCGACAAAATCGGCCACGCCGCGCACCGGGCCGCCGCCACCCTGCGCGAATGGCGCCGCCGGACGCGCGAGCGCGGCGAGCTGGCGCGGCTCGACGACCGGGCGCTGCTCGATATCGGCCTCAGCCGCGCCGATGCCGAGTTTCTCGCCAACAAGCCGTTCTGGAGGCAATGATGGACCGGGTCATCGCCCGCACCGCCGGCGTTCCGACGCGGCGGCCGGCCTCCCCGCAACCCCGCGATTTCGCGGGCCGAATCCGCCGCCTGTTGATGGCGGTGGCCTGGGCGGCGGCGGAGCGCGTAACATCGCCACCGCGCGACGTTCCGCCCGAATTCTTCCGCTTTCCGATGCCTTGAATGAGGAGAAGCGAAATGGCCAGTACCGAACAACTGCCTTTTGTCGAGGCCGAGGTGAATTATCTCGGGGCGACCCACGAGCGCCCGCGCTATTACGCCTATGACCGCGATCCGAGCGACCCGCCGGCGGTCATGCCATTGGAACCGCATCGCGTGCAGATCCGCAGCCTGCGGCCGATTTCCGACGAATTGTCGCTCGACGCGCAGGGCTTCGCACTGGCGGAGCACAGGAGCGCGGTCCGCGATTTCTGGGACGATGACGAGGTCCGCCGGGTATATTACCCGGAGGCCGAAGAGGTCATCGCCGCCGCGACCGGCGGCGCCCGCGTCTTCATCTTCGACCACCTCCAGCGCCGCCGGGTGCCCGGCCTCGCCGACCGCTCGCGCGGCGGCCCGCGCCAGCCGGCCGGCCGCGTGCATGTCGATCACACCGCACGCTCGGGGCCGCAGCGGGTCCGAGACCTGATGGGCGACGAGGCCGAGGAATTGCTGCGCGGCCGGGTCCAGGTGATCAATTTGTGGCGGCCGATCCTGTCGGAACCGCTGCGCGACGCGCCGCTCGCGGTCTGCGATTCGCGCACCGTCGATAACGCCGACCTCGTGCCCTCCGACCTCGTCTATCGCGATCGCACCGGCGAGACCTATTCGGTCAGCTACAACCCGGCGCACCGCTGGTACTACGTGCCGGAGATGCGGCGCGACGAGGGGCTGCTCCTGAAGATCGCCGATACCAGGACCGACATCCCGGCGCGCTTCATGCCGCACACCTCGTTCACCGACCCGACGACGCCGCCCGGCGCCGCGCCGCGCGAGAGCATCGAAATCCGCTCGCTGGTCTTCCACCCGGCGTAACGCGGATCGGACGCTGTAAGGGCGGGTGGACCCGGCGGAAGCCGAGCTCGCCCGCCCCACAATCCGAACGCAAAGCCGAGGAGGCATGGCATGCAGATCGAGGCCGCGGTTTTCCGCAAGGTGCACGAACCGTTGACGATCGAGGCGGTCGATATCGACCGGCCGCGGGCGCGCGAAGTGCTGGTGCGCACGGTGGCGACCGGGGTGTGCCACAGCGACCTGCATGTCGTGGACGGGGACGGGCGCTTCCCGCTCGATTGGCCGATCGTCCTGGGCCACGAGGGCGCCGGTGTCGTCGAGGCGGTCGGCGACGCGGTGACGGCAGTGCGGCCCGGCGACCACATCGTCGCCTGCCTGTCGGGGTTTTGCGGCCAGTGCCGGCAGTGCCTGTCGGGCCACCCGAACCTCTGCACCGGCGGCATCGTCGCCCGCCCCGACAGCGATCCGACGCCGCGCCTGTCGCAGAAGGGCGCGCCGGTGCGCCAGTTCATCGGCATTTCGAGCTATGCCGAAAAAATGCTGCTGCACGAGAATTCGCTGGTGCGGATCGACCCCGACCTGCCGCTGGACCGTGCCTGCCTGATCGGCTGCGGCGTCCTGACCGGGGTCGGCGCGGCATTGCGCAGCGCCGGTCTCCAGCCGGGGCAGACCGTCGCAGTATTCGGCTGCGGCGGGGTCGGCCTGTCGATCGTCCAGGGGGCGCGGATCGGCGGCGCCCGCCAGATCATCGCGGTCGATATGTTCCCGCAAAAGGAGGAGATGGCGAAGCGCGCGGGCGCCACGCACTTCGTCAATTCGCGCGAGGAGGACCCGGTAAAGGCGGTGCGCGCCCTGACCGGCGGGCTCGGGGTCGATCACGCCTTCGAGGCGGTCGGCCTCGCGAAACTCTGCCGGCAGGCGATCGAGAGCCTGGCGATCCGCGGCACCGCGACGATTGTCGGCGTGCTGCCGCCCGACGAGACGATCGAATTCCCGTGGATGGCGATCCGCCCCGAATGCAAGGTGCAGACCTCGCGCATGGGCGGCAACCGCTTCCGCTACGACATCCCGATGTATCTCGATTTCTACAAGCAGGGCCGGCTCGACCTCGACACCATGGTCACCAAGACCGGCCGCCTCGCCGACATCAACGAAGCCTTCCGCGCCATGAAGGCCGGCGAGGTGGCGCGCACGGTGCTGACCTTCGATTGATTCAAGCATCGTGTCCTGAACCGGCAGTTCAACGGGCCGGATCGGCAACTTTGTCATACCGGCGAATGCCGGTATCCACGCCTCAACCGCCAACCCAGCGGATAGGTGGGTCCCGGCCTTCGCCGGGACGACGGTGTTGAAATCCTGCAAATTTCGGAATCGGTACACTGACTGGAGCATGTCTCGTTCCCGTTGCCTCACCTCTCTATCGTCATGCCCGGCCTTGTGCCGAGCATCCACGTGGATGGCCGGCACAAGGCCGGGCATGACGGGGCGAAAGGTGGTCCAACATGATCGGAACCCACTCCAGAACCGGGTCCGTTCAAATAGAATTAGCTGCCCCTTGGCCGGGCCTGACCCGGCCATCCACGTCTTATTCGGCCGCCGAAGACGTGGACCCGCGGATCAAGTCCGCGGGCGGGGAGCATCCAATGATCGGACTTGATCGGAGACCACGCTAAAACCGGGCGAATTCGCGCTCGACGCGCGCGAGGAAGCGGGTGCAGCGCCGCTCGCCTGCGGCGTCGATGTTGTAAAGCGCGAGCCAGCGCCGCTCGACCCCTGGCGCGCACAGCCGGGCGAGGCCGCCCAGCAGCACCGCCCGCACCGGGTCGCGCAACACGAGGCGGATCAGCCACCACGGCGCGCCGTAGCTGGTAACGACCCAGAATTTGCGGATGTTGGTAAGTCCGGGGCGGATCGCGCCGCCGCCCGGCGGCAACCGAAATGCCACCCCGTTCGCCCACACCCGGTCGAAATAGCCTTTGAGGATGGCCGGCAATCCGTACCACCAGGTCGGAAAGCACAGCACCAGCGCCTCGGC
>DASUKH010000197.1:0-22443 GCA_036278835.1 Allostellaceae bacterium | reverse complement strand
GGCAGATAGCCGCCGCCATGCGACAGCACCAGTTTCAGGTTCGGGTGGTCGTGCAGCACCCCGCCGAAGATCAAATGATGCACCGCCACCGTCGTATCGAGCGGGTTGCCGATGATGTTGGTCAAATAGTGGTCGCGGAAGCGGCCGGCCTCGGGAAAGCCGGTCGGGTGCATGAAGAGGACGAGGCCCAAGGCTTCGGCGCGCGCGAAGATCGGCCGGAAGCGCTCCTCGGACAGATCGGCGCCGGCGACGTTGGTGGCGATCTCGATGCCGCGCAGGCCTAATGATCTGTGCAGCCGGTCGATTTCGGCGACGGCGAGTTCGGGGGCCTGGAACGGCACCGTGCCGAGGCCGACGAAACGGTCGGGGTGCTTCGCGCAAATATCGGCGACGTTGTCGTTGATGACGCGCGCCGTGGCGATGCCGAGATCGGGGTCGACGCCGTAAAAAGTCTGTGCCGGCGACGGGGTGATCGCCTGGATGTCGATCCCCATCCGGTCCATGTCGGCGAGGCGCTGCTCGACCGACGTGAACTGCACGCGGGTGCGCTCGGCCTGTTCGCGGTTAACTTGGCGGGTGTGCTCATTGGCGAAGCGGTGGCGCGGCTGCCATTCGCTGGTCAGGCCGGCCTCCTTGACCATTCCCTCGGCCCTGGGGGTCAGGAGGTGGCAGTGGATATCGATCGTGAACCATTTGCCGCGCGCGTGCACCGGCCCCGGAAAGCGGCCGGGGATCGGCGTTCCCGGCGGCAGGCATTTGAACAGCATTTCCGCCCCCCCTGATCGGTGCTCTATTCTAGGCGAGCCGGGCGAAAAAGCGCAGCGCCTTCCTACGGCGATTTGCGGGCGGCGCGGCGGATGCCGCCGAGGAGCGCCCCGAGGCTGCCGGCGAGGAGGACGGCGCCGCCGATCCGCGGGTCGAGCCCGCTCCACCGGACGAGCGCCCATGCGGCGGCGATGACGGCAAGGATCGCCAAGGCGAGCCGCCCGTCGGCGACGAACATGCCGACGAGTTCGCCGGCAATTTCCCTGACGATGCGCCTCATTGAGCGGCCTCCGCGGCCGGGTGCCGGACCGCGGCGGCGCCCGCGAGCCCGGCAGCGAGGAACAGCAGGACAAAGCCCAGCATCGAGAGGTCCTGGCCAGGCCACGGCACCCCAATTCCCTCACCGGTCCAGAACACCCCGAACGACGACAGCATGACCCCGACAGCGAATTTGAGCGTGTTCTCCGGCACCCGCGACAGCGGCCGGCGCACGGCGATGCCGACAATCAGCACCAGCGCGCAGGCGGCGAGCGCCCCCAACCCGGCCGGCACCAACAGGCCGCGTGCGGCGCCGACCGCGATCACGATGAACACGACCTCGATCCCCTCCATCAACACACCCTGAAAGGCGGTGATCGCGGCGGCCCAATCGAGGCCGGCCCTGCGCCTGCCACCGCGCGCCGCCAGTTCGGCGCTTTCGCGGGCGAAGATCGCCGTCTCATCGTGCAAGGGGACGATGCCGGCGGCCCTGAGCGCGGCCTTGCGGAGCCAGCCGATCCCGAACAACAGCAGCAGGATGCCGATCGGCAATTGCAGCGCGTCGAGCGGCACCCGTTCGAGCAGCGGCCCGAGCAGCAGGACGCCGGCCGCGAGGACGGCAAGCGCGCTCGCGGTACCGGCCGCCGCAGCGCGCCAGCCGCGCAACGTCGCGACGGCAAGGACGATCGTAAAGGCTTCCACCACCTCGACCAGCGAGGCGGCAAAGGCGGCGCCGACCGCCGGCGCCGCACTCGACCAATCAAGGAGGATCATTGTCGGTAAGATTGGGCGGAAGGCCGCATCGTTTCAACCGGCCGCCGTTGCGGCTATTGCAGCAACCGCCCGAGGCCCGGAAACGGCTCGCTGCTGCCGAGGCGGCGGCGCATCGCCCACAGCGCCGCCTGGTTGGTGGTGACGACCGGCTTGCCGAATTCGCGCTCCCATTCGGGGATCGAGGCCATCGTCGGGAAGTTGCCGCCGGGCACGACAAAGGCTTCGATCTCCGGCCGGTCGATACGGGCGAAGGCGTCGCGCGCCATCTCCGGCCCGAGCTTGCCGATCGCATAGGAATCGGTCGCGGCGAAGCCCTCGATCGCGACCACCGAGAGGCCGTATCGGCCCTCGTAATAGCGCCGGGCACTGGCGCTGACCGCCTCCGAATAGGGCGAAACAAGAGCGATGCGGCTGACGCCGAGCGCCGCCATCGCCTCGCCTATCGCCTGCGCCGAGGTGAACGCGGGGGCGCCGGCCGGCTC
This sequence comes from Allostellaceae bacterium, assembly GCA_036278835.1. Taxonomy (GTDB): domain Bacteria; phylum Pseudomonadota; class Alphaproteobacteria; order ATCC43930; family CGMCC-115725; genus DATARH01. The sequence continues at coordinate 20,164 of DASUKH010000197.1, read as the reverse complement.
CATCAGCCGGATCGCCTTCTCGTCGTAATCGTCGGCGTGCAGGCTCGCCGAGGTCTGTATCAGGATCGTGCATTCGACCCTGGCGGTGCCGAGAAGGCGGGACTGGTAGGCGACATCCTCATCGCGCGGCGAGGCGAAGGGCGACTTGGCGGGGCTGCTCGACAGCACGCGGGCGTAATGCGCCTGCCAGCCCGGCGGCAACAGGCGGCTGTATTCGATCTCGACCGTCGTGTTGGTCGAGGGAATCAGCACGCCGAAATGGCGGATTGCGGCATCGTTCATCACCGGCCTCTCGCGAATTGCAGGGCGGGAAAGCCTAGCAGGGAATGGCGCCGGACGCAGCGAGCCGGTAGCATGCGCGATCCTGTTCGCAGCGGAGAGTTGCCGAGATGCCGACCCAGAAAATGCCGCTAGCCGGTTTTCGCGTGATCGATCTGACTGCCCACCGCGCCGGCCCGACGGCGGTGCGCCAGCTCGCCGATTGGGGCGCCGACGTGATCAAGATCGAGGCGCCGGGCGCGCAGACCGACGCCACCGGCAGCCGCCGCGACGGCCCCGATTTCCAGAACCTGCATCGCAACAAGCGCTCGCTGACGCTCGACCTGAAAAGCCCTGAGGGAAAGAAGATTTTCTTTCAGCTCGCCGAAAAGGCGGATGTCGTGGTCGAGAATTTCAGATCGACCGTCAAGCACCGGCTCGGGGTCGATTACGAGGCGGTCAAGAAGGTCAATCCGCGCATCGTCTATGGCAGCATTTCCGGCTTCGGCCAGGACGGGCCTTATGAAGGCCGGCCAGGGGTCGACCAAATCGCGCAGGGCATGGGCGGCCTGATGTCGATAACCGGCCTGCCGGGGCAGGGGCCGGTCAGGGTCGGCATCGCGATCAATGACACCTCGGCCGGCATCCTGCTCGCCAACGGGATCGTCCTCGCTTTGCTTGACCGCGAGCGCACCGGCGAGGGGCATTGGGTGCACACCTCGCTGATCGAGGCGCAGCTCTTCATGCTGGATTTCCAGGCGGCGCGCTGGCTGATGAAGCATGACGTGCCGGGGCAGGAAGGCAATTTCCACCCGACTTCGGCCGGCACCGGCATGTTCCAGACATCGGACGGCTACATCAACATCGCCGCCTCGGGCGACAATCTATGGAAGCGGTTCTGCGAGGTCGCCGGCGACAAGAGCCTCTCGACCAACCCCGATTACGCGACGGTGCCGCTGCGCGCCAAGAACCGCACCGCGTTGCACGCGTACCTTGCCGACGTGATCCGTGCCCGGCCCAATGCGTTCTGGGTCGGGGAGCTGAACAAGGCCGGGGTTCCGTGCGGTCCGATCAACACGATCGACCAGGCCTGGGAGGACCCGCAGGTCAAGCATCTCGGCATGGCAAAGCGGGTCGATCACCCGAAGATCGGCAGCTACGAGGTGGTCGGCCAGCCGATTCACATGAGCGGCTACGACCAACCCGACACCTTGCGCCCGACGCCCGACCAGGGCGAGCACAGCGAGGAGGTGCTGCGCGACCTCGGCTACGACGCCGCCGCGATCGCCGAATTGCGCACGAAGCGGGTGATCTAGCCTCCTGGACCGCCGGCGTCCCGCCGGCATGGCCCCACCCTAACCCTCCTCCGCTTGCGGGGGAGGGGATCAGGGGAGCTCCGTAGAATCCTCCCCCGCAAGCGGAGGAGGGCGGGGCGACTGGTCGGCCGCGGCTCAGTACGCCACCATTGGCGGGGTGCCGCGCGGCACGATTTCCTTGCCGACCGGGAACAGGCTGGCGCCTGCGAGCTTCAGGTGGGCCCAGGCGAATGGCAGGCCGATGATCGTGATCGCCAGCGCGATCGCCCAGACGAGGTGCCACAACGCCAGCCACCAGCCGGCGAGGATGAACCAGACGATGTTGCCGAGCGTGCTCAGGATGCCGGCCTCCGGGCGGGTGCGCATCTCGTTGCCGAACGGCAGTAACGTGTAGAGCGCGATGCGGAAGGCGGCGAACGCCCACGGCAGGCCGATGATCGTGATCGCCATGATGACCCCGGCAATCAGCCAGCCGACCGCCGCCGGCAGCCCGCCGAGGATCAGCCAGATGATGTTGAGTACGAGATCGAGCGCGGACATCGGTCCCGGGTCGCGGTAGAGGGCGTGGTTCGGCCCATATCCTTGGATGTGCATCTGGGTAACCCCATCGGCAGCAATGTAAGACACTTTAACATGCAAACACCCTACAGCCGCACCTTGTTCGATCTGCTCTGCGAACAGGCGGCGCGCTTTCCCGAGCGGCCGGCGGTGATCTGCGGTGCGCGCCGGGCGACCTACCGGGAGCTCGCCGGCGCTGCTGCGCGGATCGGCGCCGGGTTGCGCGCCCGCGGAGTGGGCCGCGGCGACCGGGTCGGCATCCTGATGGAGAACCGCCTCGAATGGCTCGAAGCCGCTTTCGGTGCCGCCGCGGCCGGGGCGGTGGCGGTGCCGTTCAGCACCTGGTCGAAGCCGGCCGAACTCGGCTACTTGCTCGCCGATTCCGAGGTCAGTGCGCTGTTCGCGGTGGCCGGGTTCGGCGGTCAGGATTTTGCCGCCGCGCTCGCCGCCGTCGCGCCGGATTGTCCGCATCTGCGCCTCATAGTGCTGCTCGGCGGCGAGGTTCGCCCCGGCTGGGTTCCCTACGAGCAATTCCGCACCGAGGCCGCGCCGCTCGCGCCGCCGTCGCTCGGCAAGGGGGCGAGCGCCGGCGACGACGCGCTGATCCTTTACACCTCGGGATCGAGCGCGCGGCCGAAGGCGGTGCGGCTGCGGCATTACGCAATCATCGAAAACGGCTTCAACATCGGCGAACGGATGGAGCTGTCGCCGGACGACCGGGTTTTGCTGGCGCCGCCGCTGTTCTGGTCCTACGGCGCCGCCAACGCGCTCCCGGCCACCCTGTCGCACGGCGCCGCGCTGGTGCTGCAGACGCGCTTCGAGGCGGGCGGCTGGATCGACCTGATCGAGCGCCACCGCTGCACCGCCATCTATACCCTGCCGAGCATGACCGGGGCGGCGTTGCGGCATGCCGATTTCCGCAAGGAACGGGTCGCCAGCCTGCGCACCGGGCTGATGATCGGCAGCCCCGAAGAGGCCGCCACCGCCGCCGGGACGCTGGGCGCGGCCGATATCTGCAATGTTTACGGCTCGACGGAGACGTGCGGCAATTGCTGCGTCACCCCGTGCGACTGGCCGCTCGACCGGCGCATCGCGGGGCAGGGGCCGCCTCTGCCCGGCAATCGGCTGCGCATAATCGATCCAGACAGCGGCGCGGCATTGCCGGCCGGGGATGCCGGGGCGGTCGAGGTCGCCGGCTACATCACCCCCGGTTATGCCGGCGCCAGCGCCGCCAACAACCCGGCGGCCTTCACCGCCGACGGCTGGTTCCGCACCGGCGACCGCGGCTTTCTTGATACCGAGGGTAATTTCCACTTTGTCGCGCGCGACGCCGACATCATCAAGCGCGCCGGGATCAATGTATCGCCGGCCGAGGTCGAGAGCCTGTTATTGCTGCATCCGGCGGTGGCGCAGGCGGTGGTGGTTGGCGCCGATGCCGGCGAGCGCGGCCAGGCGATCGTCGCCTTTGTGGTGGCGAAACCCGGCGCCCCGATCGGCGGCGACGACCTGCGCGCCCATTGCCGGGCGCTGGCATCGAGCTACAAGGTGCCCGACCGGGTCGAAATCCGCCCGCTTCTGCCGGTCACCGAGACCGGCAAATTGTTCCGCCGCGCCTTGCGCGAGGAGGCGGGGCAGCTCGTGCGCGACGCCGGTGACGCGGACCCGGCCGGGCGCCGCGCCGGCTGAGCGGCGAGACGGGCCGATCCGCGGGTCGGCGGCGTTCGCTCTTCGGATGGTGACGAGCGCCGGCAGGAGCGAGGCCGATGAGCGAGGGGACGGTGACCGGGATCAGCGCGGTGACCCTGGCGACACACGATATGGGCCGGGCCGTGCGTTTCTATCGCCTTGCCGGCCTCGCGGTCGTCCATGGCGGCGAGGCGGTCGCCTTCACCAGCCTGCGCGCCGGCGACCAGTTTCTCAACCTCGTTCTCGAACAGCGCGAGCGGCAGTGGTCGTGGTGGGGCCGGATCATCCTTTATCATTCCGACCTCGACGCGCTGCATGCCCGCCTCGCCGCCGCCGGGCTGCACCCGCACGCGCCGCCGCGCGATGCCGCCTGGGGCGAGCGCTATTTTCACATCACCGATCCCGACGGCCACGAACTGAGCTTCGCCTGGCCGCTGCGGCGGCCGGGCGGCCCCTCCGGCGGCGGCGCCGGCAAGGATTGATTTCGCGCGCGCCTGACGCTAAACCCCTCGCGCCCGCCCGCCTCGTCCCCATCGTCTAGAGGCCCAGGACACCGCCCTTTCACGGCGGCAACACCGGTTCGAATCCGGTTGGGGACGCCAGCGTGTTGCGGCGCAACCGGGTCAGGCGTTGATGCTTTGCAGCTCTTCGATCCGGAGGCCGGCCTGGACGCGGCGGGCGAGCTCCTCGGGGTCGAAATCGATGCCGACCGGGTTTTTGTCGGTCTCCCGGCGGCTGCGCATGTAGTCCTGCCCGGCGCGGGCTTCGGCAAAATTGTCGACCAGCAATTCGACCTGGTTGCGGTCGGGGTCATAGTAATACATCGAGGTCGTGACCCCGTGATTGACGCAGCGGTGCGGCCGGATGCCCTGCTCTTTCAGGGCGAGATACTGGTCGATCAGGGCGTCGAGATCGGCCATCGTGAAGGCGACGTGATGCAGCCCGACTTCGCCGCCGGCGCGCGCGGTCTTGCCTTCGGATGGCGCCTTGTCGGCGAGCGGGCCGGGATCGATAAAGGCGACCCGGTGGTGCTCGTCGTCATAGCTGATAAAGGCGATAAACCGGTTCCGGTGCAGCACCTCGGCGCCCAACACCTTGCAATACCACTCGATCATCGCGTCGCGGCGGTTGGTCTGCAACACCAGGTGCGACAGCTTCTTCGGTGACGGCATGGCTATCCTCCCTCGCGCATTGACTGGCCTGATCGGTGCGCCCGAACCGGCTTCGAGTCAACAACGATGCCGGCGGCCGAACCGCCGCGGCGGCGGCGCTAGCGCGGGTCGCACTTGAAGGAGGCGACATCGAGGCCGGGGTCGATCAGCCGGGCGACGCGGCCGAATTGGGCGCAATGCTGGCGGGCCAGCGGCCATGCGCTCGCAACATCGGAGCCGCCATAGCCGACCTCAACCGAATCCGCGTCAGCCGAACGGATGAACGGATGCCCCGCGCAACCGGCGAGCATCGTGGCGAGCGCGAGCAGCGCGACTGGTATCGGCAACCGACGCAATCCGGCCCCCCTTTCCCCAACTGCGAACCTCCCAAGTGTTGAAGACAAGGCCGGGGCGGTCAACCGGCTTGCAACAACGTGGCAACAAGGCAGGGGTACGAAGGCCTTCCGCCGGAAGGCGCTGTTGCTTAAGATTTGCGGGTTCGGATCTGCGGATTTCGGATGCCGGCCGAGGTGGCGCGGCGCGCGACAAAGGGAGCAGGGCCGTGACCCTCCGCACGCCATACCTGTTGTTCATCGGCGACGCGCCGGATCAGCTGGCGGCCAAGACCGCAGCCGGGGTCGCGTTCTGGCGCCCGGAAACCTCGCTCGGGCAGTTGCGCCTGCCGGGCTGCCGCGCCGATCTGAAACTTCCCGACATGAGCGTCGAGGAAGCGGCCGCCGCCGGGGCCGGGACGATGATCGTCGGCACCACCAACCGCGGCGGCGTGCTCGGCGAGGGCTGGGAGGGGCTCTTGATCCGGGCGATGGAGCTCGGCATGGACCTGGCGAGCGGCCTGCATCACCGCCTCGCCGATATCCCGTCATTGCGCGATGCGGCGGTGCGGTGCGGCCGGCAGATCGCCGACGTCCGCCATCCGACCCGCGAATTCGCGGTCGGCAGCGGCGAGAAGCGGCCCGGCAGGCGGCTGTTGACCGTCGGCACCGACTGCTCGATCGGCAAGATGTTTACGGCGCTCGCCCTGGAAAAGGAGATGAAGGCGCGTGGGATGAACGCCGATTTCCGCGCCACCGGGCAGACCGGCATCCTGATCGCCGGCGACGGGGTGTCGATCGACGCGGTGGTTTCCGATTTCGTCTCGGGCGCAGTCGAGTGGCTGGCGCCGGCCAACCACCCCGACCACTGGGACCTGATCGAGGGGCAGGGATCGCTGTTCCACGCTTCCTATGCCGGGGTCACCCTCGGCCTCATTCACGGCGCCCAGCCCGACGCGCTGGTCATGTGCCACGAGCCGACCCGCACCCACATGCGAGGCCTGCCGCATTACAAATTGCCCGACCTCAAGCTCTGTATCGCGCGCAATATCGAGGCGGCGCAACTGACCAACCCGGCGGTGCGCTGCGTCGGGGTCAGCGTCAACACCGCGGCGCTCGAGGCCGCGGCGGCGCGCGACTATCTCGCCCGCACCGAGGATCGGCTCGGGCTGCCCTGCGTCGATGCGGTGCGCACCGGGGTCGGCCCGATCGTCGATCGCCTCGCCGCCTGAGCCGCATGGCCCCGTCGCCGCAGCGCCTCAGCGTGACCCGGCGGACCTGGCCGCTGGCCCGCCCGTTTGCCATCTCGCGCGGCAGCAAGACCGTGGCAGAGGTCGTCGTCGCCGAGATTTTCGACGGCGATTTCCGCGGCCGCGGCGAATGCGTGCCCTATCCGCGCTATGGTGAGAGCGTCGACAGCGTCGTCGCGACGCTCGAGGCGATGAAGGGGAGGGTGTTTTCCGGCCTCGACCGGCGGGAATTGCAGGATGCGATGCCGCCCGGTGCGGCGCGCAACGCGCTTGACGCGGCGTTCTGGGACCTCGACGCCAAGCGCTTCGGCCGGCGCGCCGCCGACCTCGCCGGGATCGGGATGCCAAAGCCGGTTGTCACCGCCTATACGCTGGGCCTCGATACGCCCGACAACATGGCCGCCGCTGCTGCCGCCGAGCGCCGCCGGCCGCTCCTCAAGCTGAAGCTGACCGGCGACGGCGATGTCGAACGCGTGCGCGCGGTGCGCCGCGCCGCCCCGGCATCGCGGCTGATCGTCGATGTAAACGAAGGGTGGCGCGAGCGGCACCTCGTCGAAATCATGCCGGCGCTCGCCGAATTCGGGGTCGAACTGATCGAGCAGCCGCTGCCGGCCGATGCCGACGACGCGCTTGCGGGGGTGCCGCACCCGGTTCCGGTCTGCGCCGATGAGAGCTGCCACACGACCGCCGACCTCGACCGCCTCGCCGGCAAATACGACGCGGTCAACATCAAGCTCGACAAGACCGGCGGGCTGACCGAGGCGCTGTCGCTGGCCGAGGCGGCGGCGACGCGCGGCTTTACGATCATGGTCGGCTGCATGGTCGGCACCTCGCTGGCGATGGCGCCGGCGATGCTGGTAGCGCAGCGCGCGCGCATCGTCGATCTCGACGCGCCGCTGCTGCTCGCCGCCGACCGGGTACCGGGGCTGCGCTATGACGGCAGCACGGTCTATCCGCCCGAGCCGGAATTGTGGGGGTGACTATCAACGAGATCGGACTGCGGGCCTCCGGCCCGCCTGCGAGCGGGACGCCCGCGCTCCGCCCGGCAGAAGCAGATGTGGTCCTGGCGCCGCGCAGCCTCGCCGAGGGGATCACGGCGCTCGCCGGAGAGCCGGTGTTCCGCGCGATCCTCGAGCGCGCCGGGCCGCCACGCTTCCGGCGCCGGCGCAACGGCTTCGCCACCCTCCTCCACATCATCCTCGAACAGCAGGTGTCGATCGACGCCGCGGCGGCGATGCACCGGCGGCTCTCCGGCCTGTGCCGGCCGCTGCTGCCGGCGCCGTTCCTCGCGCTCGACGACGACACGTTAAAGCGTTGCGGCTTCAGCCGGCAGAAGGCGGGCTATGCCCGCGGCCTCGCGGCGGCGGTGGCCGAGGGGCGGCTCGACTTCGCGGCGCTCGCCGCCGGGACGGACGACGAGGCGTTCGCGACGTTGGTGGCGCTGAAAGGCATCGGACGGTGGAGCGCGGAAATCTACCTGATCTTTGCGCTCGGCCGCGCCGATGTGTGGCCGGCCGCCGATTTGGGGTTGCAGGTCGCGGTGGCCGAGTGCCTCGGGTATGACGAGCGGCCGCGCGAGCCGCAGCTGCGCGCTCTCGGCGAGGCGTGGCGGCCGTGGCGCTCGGTCGCCGCCTGCCTGTTCTGGCAATCCTATCTGCATAAGCGCAATCGCGCCGCCCCCACTTTGCCACCCGAGCTTTACGCGGTGGAGGAGTGAGCGTCGCCCGGCACCCGATTACCATAACCAAACCGAGCGTCGCCGTCAGTTCCGTCAACGGACCTTCGCGGGACCGACGGGAACCGTCGAAACGGCCGAAAGCCGGCATCCGCCACCGGGACCGCGATGCAATTTAAGCAACGTTCGGCTTAAGCAAGGTTCGGCGCGTCCATGAGGCCGTACCACACGCATACGGTAAAAAACCCCTCGCCGAGATCGCGGACCTCGAGCCGCTCGTGGTCGGGCACATGCGGCGCGTCGCGGGGCCGACGTTCCCATGTTGCGGTCGATGCCGTCCTGTTCCAGGCAGACGAGGTGCAGTACCTGCGCCTGTTCATCCGCGGCCTACGGCAAAAGCTCGAACCCGACCCGACGAAGGCCGACCCATATCGTCACCGAGCTCGACGTGGGGATACCGCCTGCAATTGCCGTCCGAGCAGCGGGCCGCAACTGCCCGATAACATTCGACCCGAATGGTCCCGCCGCAACACAAGGGCGGCATAAAATTCGGCCGACGGCAGCGGCTTGCTTCCGCTGGAAAAGGGCTAAACGGACCATAGGCCATGTTTTTGTTGGTGAGCCCGCCGGGATTCGAACCCGGGACCTACTGATTAAAAGTCAGTTGCTCTACCGGCTGAGCTACGGGCTCGGCAAGAATGCTCGTCTCGGTGTCGTTCCGGCGCCCTGTTCGGTCAAGCCAATGCGCCGGCTGGCGATGCGGGCACCGCGCGTTATCGCGCACCGACGCCGCTTCCGCAAGGCGGTGCTGCGGGTGATGAAGGCGCGCAGCTGCGGCGGCCGCTTTCGGCGTCGCCCGTCGCGACGCAGCGGCTTGCATCGGGAGCGTTCGCGCGCTCTCCTGTCGGCAGGGCAATATGCCAGGGCAAGGGGATCAACATGGCCGAAACCGAATTGGTACGGTTCGTGAACGAGGGCGGGATCGGAGTCGTCACGATCGACAACCCGCCGGTCAACGCGCTGTCGCCGGGGGTGCCGGAGGGCATTGTTGCGGCGGTCGAGCGGGCCAACGCCGATCCGGCGGTCAAGGCGATCGTGCTGATCGGGGCCGGGCGCAGCTTTATCGCCGGCGCCGATATCCGTCAGTTCGGCCGGCGCCGCCCGGTGCAGCTGGGGCGCCGCCCGCACGATATTCTCGATGCCAGCCAAAAGCCGATCGTCGCCGCGATCCACGGCTACGCGCTCGGCGGCGGCCTCGAAATCGCGCTCGCCTCGCAGTACCGCATCGCGGTGCCGGGGGCCAAGGTGGGCCTGCCCGAAGTCTTGATCGGCATATTGCCGGGCAGCGGCGGGACGCAGCGCATGCCGCGGCTGGTCGGGCCCAAGGCGGCATTGGAGCTGATCACCTCGGGCCGCCATGTGCCGGCGGCGGAGGCGCACCGGCTCGGCATCATCGACGAATTGGTGCCGGACGGGGCCGAGCTGCGCGCGGCGGCGATCGACTTCGCCCACCGGATCGCCGAACGGCGGCCGCTGCCGCGCATCCGCGACCGCGACGACAAACTGGCAGAGGCAAAGGCCGATCCGGCCCTGTTCGATAATTTCCGCAAATCGATCGCCCGGCGCGCCCGCAACCAGAAGGCGCCCTATAATTGCATCGCCGCGATCGAGGCGGCCTGCACGTTACCGTTCGACGAGGGCATCAAACGCGAGCGCGAGCTGTTTGACGAGCTGGAAAATTCCGACGAGGCGAAGGGGCTGCGCTATGCCTTCTTCGCCGAGCGCGAGGCGCAGAAGCTGCCGCACATTTCGCGCGACATCGCGCCGAGGCCGGTCGAGACGGCCGCCGTGGTCGGCGCCGGCACGATGGGCGGCGGCATCGCGATGAGCTTTGCCGATGCCGGCTTCCCGGTGAAGATCGCCGATTCGACCAGGGAGGCGCTCGAAGGCGGCATGGCGCGCATTCGCGCCAATTACGAGACGAGCGTCAAACGCGGCAGCCTCACAACCGAGGAGATGGAAAAGCGCCTCGCACGCATCGAGCCGGTCGAGGATTTCGCGGCGATCGGCCAGTGCGACGTGGTGATCGAGGCGGTGTTCGAGCAGATCCCGGTGAAGCAGGAAGTGTTCCGCCGGCTTGACGCGGTAATGAAGCCGGGGGCGCTCCTCTACTCAAACACGTCGAGCATCGACATCGATATCATGGCGCGCGAGACGAAGCGGCCGCAGGACGTTGCCGGCACGCATTTCTTCGCGCCGGCCAACGTGATGAAGCTGTTCGAGGTGGTGCAGGCGACGAATAGCGCGCCCGACGTAATCGCCACCGCGATGGCCTTGGGCCGCCGCATCGGCAAGGTCAGCGCGCTCGCCGGCAACACCGACGGGTTCGTCGCCAACCGCAGCCGCGGCCCGTTCACCACCGAGATGACGATCCTCCTGGAAGAGGGCGCGTTGCCCGAGCAGGTGGACAAGGTCATGGTCGATTTCGGCTACCCGATCGGGCCGTTCGCGACCTCCGACCTGTCCGGTCTCGATATCGGCTACGACGTGCGCAAGCGCCGCGCCGCACAGGACCCGAACTACCGCAAACTGCCGATTGCCGACCGCATCGTCGAGATGGGCCGCCTTGGGCAGAAAACCGGCAAAGGCTGGTTCCGCTACGAGCCGGGCGACCGCACGCCGCACCCCGACCCCGAGGTCGCGGCGCTGATCAGGCAGATGGCCGGCGAGTTGGGAGCGCCGCAGCGTGAGATCGCCGACGACGAGATCCTGAAGCGGCTGTTGTTCGCCAGCGTCAACGAGGCCTGCAAGATACTCGACGAGGGCAAGGCGCTCCGGGCCAGCGACATCGATCTGATGTGGCTATACGGGTTCGGCTTCCCGCGGTATCGCGGCGGGCTCATGTTCTGGGCCGATGGGATCGGCGTGCGCGAGGTCTACAACCAGATCGCGGCATGGCACCAGCGCTATGGCGCGCGCTGGGCGCCGTCGCCGCTGCTGCGCCGCCTTGCCGAGAGCAACACCCCGCTGCGCGAAGCCAAGGCCGAGCGCTTCGCCTGACGGCCGGCAGCGCAATACCTGCTTGCAGCGACTCGCCGCAGTTCCGCGTTCGCTCAGGCGCGGGCCGGCTGGCGGTCAGTCTCACGGCCGAGCGCCGACAGCGCGGTCTGAACGATGTGGCGGGCGGTCAGGCCCGCGGTTTCGTATTGCGCGTTGGGCGAGTCGTGGTCGAGAAAGATGTCGGGCAGGATCATCGGACGGATTTTGAGACCGTGATCGAGCTGTCCGGTCATCGCGAGGTGCTGCAAAACCTGGCTCGCAAAGCCGCCGATCGCCCCTTCCTCGATCGTGATAACGACCTCGTGCTCGCGCGCCAGCCGGTCCACCAGATCGGTATCGAGCGGCTTCGCAAAACGCGCGTCGGCGACCGTCGTCGACAGCCCGTGCGCCCCCAATTCCTGCGCCGCCTTCAGGCATTCGGCGAGGCGCCCGCCGAAATTCAGAATGGCGATGCTGGTGCCCTCGCGCAGGATGCGGCCGCGGCCGATCTCGAGCGGCACCCCCGTCTCGGGCAACGGCACGCCAATCCCGTCGCCGCGCGGGAAGCGTACCGCCGATGGCGCGTCGTCGATCGCCGCGCAGGTCGCCACCATGTGCACGAGTTCGGCCTCGTCGCCCGCCGCCATGATGACAAAACCGGGCAGGCAGCCGAGATAGGTCACGTCGAACGAGCCGGCATGGGTCTGGCCGTCGGCGCCGACCAGCCCGGCGCGGTCGATCGCAAACCGCACCGGCAGTTTCTGGATCGCCACGTCGTGCACGACCTGGTCGTAGCCGCGTTGCAGAAAGGTCGAGTAGATCGCCGCGAACGGCTTCATCCCTTCGGCGGCGAGGCCGGCGGCAAAGGTCACCGCGTGTTGCTCGGCGATCCCGACATCGAAGGTGCGCTTCGGGAATTTGTCGCCGAACAGGTTGAGGCCGGTGCCCGACGGCATCGCGGCGGTGATCGCGACGATGCGCTCGTCCTTTTCCGCTTCCTTGATCAGCGATTTGGCGAAGACGCTGGTGTAGGAGGGCGCCTTCGAGCTCGATTTTGCCTGTGTCCCGGTGATTACGTCGAACTTGGCGACGCTGTGCCATTTGTCCTCGGCCTGCTCGGCCGACAGATAGCCGTGCCCCTTCTCGGTCACGACGTGGATCAGCACCGGCCCGGTATCGGCGCTGTTGCGCACGTTTTTCAGGACCGGCAGCAGGTGGTCGAGGTTATGCCCGTCGATCGGCCCGACATAATAAAAGCCCAATTCCTCGAACAGGGTGCCACCGGTGACAAAGCTGCGCGCCAGTTCCTCGGCGCGCCGCGCCATCTGCTCGAGCCGCTTCGGCAGCCGCCGCGCCACCTCGCCGCCGATATGGCGCAGCGACATGAATGATTTCGACGACAGGACGCGCGACAGATGCGCGCTCAGCGCCCCGACCGGCGGGGCGATCGACATGTCGTTGTCGTTGAGGATGACGATCAGGCGAGAATCCATCGAGCCGGCATTGTTCATCGCCTCATAGGCCATGCCGGCGCTCATCGCGCCGTCGCCGATGACGGCGATCACGTCGCGCTTCTCGCCCTTGAAGTCGCGCGCCACCGCCATGCCGAGCCCGGCCGAGATCGAGGTCGAGCTGTGGGCAGCGCCGAACGGGTCGTATTCGCTTTCCGAGCGTTTGGTAAAGCCGGAAAGGCCGCCGCCCTGGCGGATCGTTCGGATGCGGTCGCGCCGCCCGGTCAGGATTTTGTGCGGGTAGGCTTGGTGGCCGACATCCCAGATCAGCCGGTCGTGCGGCGTATCGAACACGTAATGCACCGCGACGGTCAGCTCGACGACCCCCAGTCCGGCGCCGAAATGGCCGCCGGTGATCGATACCGCATCGATCAACTCGGCGCGCAGTTCGTCGGCGACCTGACGCAGGTCCGATTCGGGCAGGCGCCGGAGATCGGCCGGCACTTGGACGCGGTCGAGCAGCGGCGTGCGGTTCGAAATATGGAGCGGCTTCTTATCCACTTGCCGGGGCTCCTCACGTTCGGCGGTTTACGACAAATCGCGCTATCTGTCGTAAAAGTTCCGCCCGTTCCTCAAACAACTCCAGATGGGAGATCGCCTGGCCGACCAGAATCTCGGCCTGCGCCCGCGCTCTCTCGGCACCGAGGATCGAGACGAAGGTGGCTTTGCCGGCAGCCGCGTCGGCGCCGACCGGCTTGCCGGTCTCGGCCGCGGAACCCTCGACATCGAGCAGGTCGTCGGCGATCTGGAAGGCGAGGCCGAGATCGTGCGCATAGCCGCGCAGCGCGGTGCGCAACTCTCCCGGCGCCTTCGCCAGGATGGCGCCCGCCTCGCACGAGAAGGCGATCAGCGCGCCGGTCTTCATGCGCTGCAACCGGGTGATCGCGCCGATGTCGAGGCTCTGGCGCTCGGCGATGAGATCGATCATCTGGCCGCCGACCATCCCAGCCGACCCGGCCGCAGCAGCCATCGCCGCGACCAGTTCGCACCGGACCGCCGGATCGCCGTGCGTATCGTGGTGCGACAACACCTCGAAAGCCATCGTCAGGAGGCCATCACCGGCCAGGATCGCGGTCGCCTCATCGAATTCCTTGTGGCAGGTCGGACGTCCGCGGCGCAGATCGCTGTTGTCCATCGCGGGCAGGTCGTCGTGGATCAGCGAATAGGCGTGCACCATCTCGATCGCCGCCGCGACCTGCAGCGCGCTGCGCCGCGCCACCCCGAACAGTCGCGCGCCGGCGAGCACCAATAAGGGGCGCAGCCGCTTGCCCGGCGCCAACACCGAATAGCGCATCGCCTCGTACACCCGCGCCTCAAGGCCGGACGGTACCGGCAGCAGCCGGTCGAGCAATGCGTCGGTCAGCCGGGCGGCGGCCGTGCCGGCCTCGGCGCGCGAAATGTCATCGGGCCACAAGCCGTCCGTCACGGCTGCTGCGGCTCCCTTCCGCTCCGGCGGCGCGGGCGGTTGCCGAAAATCCCCGCTGCCGCAGTCAGGTCGGCGAAAGACGAACGCAAGAATATCCCTCTCACGAACAGCTCACTCGAGTTTCATCGGTTGGGAAGCGGCCGCGCCATCCGGCCCGATCACGATGCGATCGACACGCTGCTGCGCCTCATTGAGCTTCTGCTCGCAATGGCGTTTCAGCAGGGCGCCGCGCTCGTAGCATTCGATTGCCTCGTCGAGCTTGACCTGACCTGCTTCCAGCCGCCGCACGATCTGCTCCAGTTCGGCGAGCGCGTCCTCGAAACTCATCTCCGTGACATCGGCCGGTATCCCTTGATCGCTCATCTGCGCCTTACTCAACACTATTGGAACGCGGATGTGGCGCTGGGCTCATTGCCTTATACGCGAATACCGCATTTGGTTGCGAAATTACAACAGCCTTGCTCAGCCCGACATCAGGACTCGCACGTGCGCCGCGGCGCTGGCACCGAGCGCGGCGAGGTCGTAGCCGCCTTCGAGGGTCGAGACGACTCGGCCGCCGGCGTGTTGCCGCGCCACGGCAACGAGTTGCCGGGTGGCCCAGGTATAATCGTCCTCGTCGAGCATCAGCTGCGCCAGCGGATCGCTCTTATGGGCATCGAACCCGGCCGAGATCAGCACCAATTCCGGCCGGAACGCAGCGAGCGCCGGCAGGATTTCGCGCTCGAACCCAAGGCGGAACTCGCGCGACCCGCTCAGCGGGCGCAGCGGCACATTAACGATGTTGCCGACCCCCTTTTCCTGCGCCGCGCCGGTGCCGGGATAGAGCGGCGATTGATGGGTCGAGGCGTAGAACAGGCTCGGATCGTCATAGAAGGCGGCCTGCGTGCCGTTGCCATGATGGACATCGAAATCGACGACTGCGACCCGCGCCAGACCATGGACCTGGCGGGCGCGCAGGGCGCCGATCGCGACGTTGTTGAACAGGCAGAACCCCATCGCACGCGCCGGCTCGGCATGGTGGCCGGGCGGGCGCACGGCGCAGAACGCGGTCTCGGTTTCGCCTGCAACAACCGCATCGACCGCCGCGATGACGGCGCCGGCGGCGCGCAGCGCGGCTTCGCCCGAACCCGGCGACAGCACCGTGTCGGCATCGATCGCCGCATGGCCGGCCTGCGGCACCGCCGCCAGCAGCCGCTCGACAAAGCGCCGCGGGTGCACCCGAGCGATATCGTCGAGCGCTGCGGCAGGCGCTTCGCGGCGGTCCAGCGCGGCGAATTCGGGCGCCTCCAGCGCCGCAAGCACCGCCCGCAATCGCGCCGGCGATTCCGGATGATGCGGCCCGGGGTCGTGCCCAAGGCAGGCCGGATGCGTGTAAAGCAATGTCGTCATTGGGGAACCCGCCGCTGCGTCCGGGCGTAGTTTCGCACAAAGCCGCGCGCGCGTCTGCCGGCCTGCCCGGCGATCTGCGACGGGCAGGGTTCCGGCCGGAGTGTAATCGCGGCGGCAAGCGATGTGGAGAGGGTTGATGCGATATGGGTTTGGTGCGGCTGTCGCGGCTGCTGCGATGGTCTTCGCCGTCGGTTTCGGTTCCGCGGCGTGGGCCCATCCCGATCACGGAAACCGGTACGGCTGGAGCGGTTATCATCGGCACGGCTGGTATGGCGGCTCCTATCGGCCGGGTTGGTCCTACGGCTACCGGAACGGCTGGTACGGCAGTTCGTCTCCGCCGGGCTGGAGCCGCGGTCTCAAGCGCGGCTGGGGCGGCCGTTCGTACCCGCCGGGCTGGTACCGGCACTAGCGCCGGCGCTCGGCACGACGGGTGGAAGGCGGCGATGCGACTCGGGGCGGCGCCGGGGCGCCGTCATCATAGCGGGCGGCCTCGCGGCGCCGGCCTGGGCGGCCCCCGCAACCCGGTCCACGCGTATCAGGTCGGCAGCGGCACAACATTGACCGGTAAAGTGTTCAGCGGCCATTCCGGGTTTCCGCGCGGTTTTGGCTATACGAACACGGTTACGCCGCCAGGGCAGGGCAATCTGCGTGCCTATTCCCCCTGCACCACCACCCCCAAGCCGCGCCGCTGCCGCTGATCGGCGCCATTGCGCCGCACGCCGCGGCGAACCACTCTCTCGGACCGTCGGCGTCCCGCCGGCCTGCCGGTCGGAAGCCGGCGTTCCTTGACCGATCGGGGTGATGGGGATGAGCGGCATGTTCGATCTATCGGGGCGGGTCGCGCTCGTTACCGGCGGCAATGGCGGGATCGGCCTCGGTATGGCCAAAGGCCTCGTCGCAGCCGGCGCCGCGATCGCGGTCGCCGCGCGCGACCGGGCGAAGTCGGAGGTGGCGGTCGGCGATCTCTCGGCCGCCGGCGCGCGGGCCGCCTTCTTGCCGTTCGACGCCGCCGACCCGGAGAGCTGCCGTGCCGTCATCAGCGAAGCCGCCGAACGATTCGGCCGGCTCGACATCCTGGTCAACAACGCCGGCATGTCGGTCCGCAAGCCGCCGCAGGATTACACGATCGCCGAATGGCAGAAGGTCATCGACGTCAACCTGACCGGCGCCTTTGCCTGCGCCCAGGCCGCCTACCCGCTGATGCGGCGGCAAGGCGGCGGCAAGATTGTCAATATCGGCTCGATGATGTCGATCTTCGGTGGCGCCTACGCTGTCGCCTATTCGGCAAGCAAGGGCGGGATCGTGCAGTTGACGAAGTCGCTGGCGACCGCCTGGGCCGCCGACAACATCCAGGTCAACGCCGTGCTGCCAGGGTGGATCGACACCGAGTTGACGCAGATGGCGCGCCGCCAGGTTGCGGGGCTCAACGAGCGCGTCCTCGCCCGCACCCCGGCCGGGCGCTGGGGCGTGCCGGAGGATTTGGCCGGGATCGCCGTGTTCCTCGCCGCTCCGGCCTCCGATTTCGTGACCGGCGCCGTTATCCCCGTCGATGGCGGCTACGCGTCCGAATTTTGAGCCGCCGACCCCGGAGCGCCGGCGTCCCGCCGGTATACGGCCGGGACGGCCGCGGTCCGCAGCGCCTTCCGCCCTCTCAACCGCCTTCGAGCTTCGGGATGAAAAACACCTCGCAGCCCGGCCGTAGCACCTGGAAATAGGTCGGCTGGTCGTGGATTTCGCCGTCGATCGCGACCGTGGTTTCTTCTTCAAGGTGCTCGCCGAGGCCGGGGAAGCGCCGGTCGAGCTCCCTGATCACTTCGCGCATCGTCTTCGCCTCGATGTCAAACTCCCGCTCACCGCCGGTATAGCGGCGGCTGAAGCCGCTCGACAGGACGACATGCGCGGGGGTTGTCATTTCTTCTTCCCGCTTGTTCTTGCCATCGCGAGGCGACGGCGAAGCAGTCTCGACCCGAAGCTGTCTTCGACGGGGCGGGATTGCTTCGCTCCTCCGCTGTGATAACCGGAGGTCAGTCGTCACCGGCGCCGTTATCGAGCGCGGCGAGGATTTTCGGCGGCGACATCGGCAGCTCGGTCAGCCGGCGGCCGATCGCATTCTGGATCGCATTGGCGATCGCCGCCATCGGCGGGCAGATGTTGACTTCGCCCACCCCCTTGACCCCGTAGGGATGGGTCGGGTTCGGCACCTCGACCAGGATCGGCTCGATCATCGGCAAATCCGAGGCCACCGGGCAGCGGTAATCGAGGAACCCGGCGTTATCGAGCCGGCCCTGGTTGTTGTAGATGTACTCCTCGTTGAGCGCCCAGCCGATACCCTGGGTCACGCCGCCCTGGATCTGCCCCTCGACATAGGAGGGGTGGATCGCCCGGCCGACATCCTGCGCCGCGACAAAGCGCAGGATCGTCACCTTGCCGGTCTCGGGATCGACCTCGACATCGCAGAACTGAGTCGAGAAGCCGGGCGCCTGGCCGCCGGCATTGACCGACGCCGCCGTCGAGATCGGGCCGCCGGTAACCGCCGCCTTTCCCGCCAGCTCCTTCAGCGACATCGGCTCGAAGTCGCCCACATTGCTCGATGCCGGGCGGGCGCAGCCGTCCTCCCAGACGACGCCGTCAACCGGCACGTCCCAGATCATCGCGGCGCGCTTGCGCAAATCGTCGATCGCTTTCTTGCTGGCCTCGACGACCGCGGTGCCGGTGGCGAAGGTGACGCGTGAGCCGCCGGTGACGTGCGTGTAGCCGACATTTGCGGTGTCGGCGACGATCGCCCGCACCTGGTTGTAATCGACCCCAAAGGTCTCCGCCGCCATCAGCGCCATCGAGGCGCGCGACCCGCCGATATCGACGCTGCCGGTGGCGACGAGGACGGTGCCGTCGGCATTGACCTGGACGGTGGCGCTCGATTCGCCGCCGCCGTTGAACCAGTACCCCGAGGCGACGCCGCGACCCTGGTTGGGGCCGAGCGGCTTATTGTATTCGGGGTGGTTCTTGACCGCCTCCAGCGTTTCGACGTAGCCGCCATGGGCCAGCTTCGGCCCATAGATCATCGTCGTGCCGATCTTGGCCGCGTTCTTGAGGCGCAGCGCAACCGGGTCCATGCCGAGCTTCTTGGCCAGCATGGCCATCGCGCTTTCGACGGCAAAGGCGGAGATCGGCGAGCCGGGCGCGCGATAGGCCGCCGATTTCGGCCGGTTGCAGACGACATCGTAACCGACCGTGCGCGCGTTCTCGATCTGGTACGGAGCGAAGGCGCACAGGCACGCATTCATCACCGGGGAACCGGGGAAGGCGCCGGCCTGGAATTTGAAGACGCCGTCCGCGGCGGTGATCCGGCCGTCCTTGGTGGCGCCGATCTTGACCCACATCGACGAGCCGGAGGTCGGGCCGGTCGCCTTGAAGACTTCGTCGCGGGTCATCGTCATCTTGACCGGACGCCCCGATTTCTTCGACAGCAGCGCGGCGACCGGTTCGAGATAGACCGGGATCTTGCCGCCAAAGCCGCCGCCGATCTCGGACGGCGTCACCCGCACGTCGCCGATGCTCATCCCGAGCAGCTTGGCGACCATCGCCCGCACCACGAAATGGCCCTGGGTGGCGGTCCACACCTCGCTTTGCCCGCCCGGATCGAAGCGGGCGATGCAGGCGTGCGGCTCGATATAGCCCTGGTGCACCGCCGCGGTCTTGAATTCCTTTTCGACGATCACGTCGGCCTCGGCAAACCCCTTGTCGAGATCGCCGATCGAGAATTCGAGCCGCTTCGAGGTGTTCGACGGCGTCTTCGGCGCTGGATCGACACCGCGGGTGATCATGTCTTCGAACAGCAGCGGGGCGCCTTCCTTCATCGCGTCGTCAACGTCGATGACGTGCGGCAAGACCTCGTAGTCGATCGCCAGCAAGGCTTCCGCCTCCTCGGCGACCTCCTTGCTGGTGGCGGCAATGGCGGCGACCGGATGGCCTTCGTAGAGCGCTTTTTCCCTGGCCATCACGTTGCGCGTGACGTGCCAGAAATTTACCGCTACGCGCTCGGGGCCGATGTATTCGAACTTGTGGTCCGGGAAATCGGCGCCCGTGATGATCACCTTGACGCCGGGCAGCGCCGCCGCCTTCGAGGTGTCGATCGATCGGATGCGGGCGTGGGCGTGCGGCGAGCGGACCATCTTGCCATACAATGTCCCGGGCATCGTGAGGTCGGCGCCGTACATCGCGCGGCCGGTCACCTTTGGCACCCCATCCGGACGGATCGGACGCGTACCCACCCATTTGAACCGGCCTACGACATCGTTCACGGCTGATCTCCTCGTTCGAGCAGGAAGCAACTGGCTGGTTTCTAGAGTCGCGCGGGCCGGCGGCAAAAACAAGCCCCACTGCGCGTTCCGCCGCCGGCCGGCGGAACGCGGCTGCCGGGCGGCCGGAATGCGCGTCGCGCGACCTTAACGCTAGTCAGCGATCCTGGGTCGACAAGGAGAACAGCCGTGAACGATGTCGTCGGGCGTTTCAAATGGGTGGGCACGCGGCCAATTCGTCCGGACGGCGTGCCGAAGGTGACCGGCAAAGCGAT